>CAIZES010000466.1 GCA_903932045.1 uncultured Silvanigrella sp.
CAAACCGAGCAAACCGAGCAAAGCGAACAAACCATTGCCACGGTTCCGCCCAGAAAAAAGAAAAGAAAAGGCGACGTATTAGGCGAAGTTCCTCCAATGACAGAAAGAATGGACCTCAGTGAAACAAAAAATAACAAAACTAAACTCGGAATTGCAATTGCTCTTTTTGCATCCTCGGTTGCAGTTGCTGGCTATATGTTCATGCCGAAGATCATGGAAATTATTCATCCAACAACCAACGACAACATTGCAACTTCGTCAACAGGACAAACAACGCAGCAAACAAGGCTTGCAGCAAAGCCACTGCCTCCCAAAAACACTTCTGGTTCAATTTCACAACAAAATACGCCAGGAAAAGCACCTGCAGAGCAGCTAGAAAGCTCAGATATTCTGCAGAATTTATCTCTTTCTCTTCCGAGAGATTTATCGAGTAGCAAAAATAGCCACTACTTTAGAGAACTCGAAAGATCAATCATAGCTGGAGATCCGTATGGTGCCATACAACATTTTCGTGCGAAAATAGACGGTCCGTTTGACGCAACAGACAAAATAATCGCCACAGAGTTGGAAGCCCGCTATTATCTTCTAACCGGTTCACCAAAAAAAGCGGCAGACGTGTTACAGCCCATATGTTCTAGCGATAACGGAGCCAATGCTTTAACATGTCTTCACTACGCACGTGCTTTGGTTTCCGCTCAACGCTGGAAAGACGCAAAAGCATTTCTCGACAGAGCGTTCAACCTTCCAGAATATGATGGATATAAACCCTACATATATCTTTCTTTCCTTGCCTTACATGCGATGTCTACACCTCGGTCTGACACCCTCCGCGATCTGCTGAATAACCTTGTTTCAGAAATGAACTTAAATCCGGAATGGCATCGCCAGCGAAGTCAGTGGTTGGCAATTTCACTGATGAATACCTCGCGCTCAGAACGCTATCGCACCTTGAAATATTTTTTCGAATCTAGGCGTGAATCAATGAACACAGCGTTCAAACACGATGACGCCATAGGAATGACCAGTGTCGACCCACTTCTCGTTCCATTCATAAACAGCCAAGTTTCTCTTTTGGAACTTCGCCCACTAGGGCTTTCGAGTAAGAGAAACCGTTGGGAAACCGATTTCTCTCGCGCTGCCGTGCTTTTAGGTTTAATTGATCTTGCCACCACAGAATCTGCCGGAGCTATCTCGACCATTGCACAGAGCTTTGTTGGAAAACCGACTTTTGGAGAACTCGGAAAAATTGTGGCGGCAAATATTCAGCTCAACGAAGGGAATACACAAGATGCCTGGAATTTATACAGTCAAGAGGTTACAAATATAAGAACAAAGAAGTCTAAATTCGCCTTTGATTGGATACTCGTTGCAGCCCGATGCGTTGCTGCTGCGGGAAACCCAGACTCCGCAAACAATGCTCTGCATGCTATTCAGTCGCAAATAGCTCAACACCCTTCGCTCAAAAATGATTTTCACCTTTGGCTAACAATAGCCAAACTAGAGAGGGTGCGACACAAATACGAACTAAAGTCCGTTGAAAGAGCTCAAGAGCTTGCAGTCACCGCTCAAGATATGGGCTTAGCCGCAGCTGAAATGGCTCGAAAACGACACGATCTCAACCAGCCAACCGAAGCAGCAAAAGTTGTTCTCGAAGCAATTCGGAAAATTCCACATCACGGCATTCTTCTCCAGACCGCCACAGAAATTTTACCCCGCGCAGGCCTCGACCCCAAGAAAACACTTGAAGCTCAATCAAAAATTCCACTTCGATTTATGAATCGAAATCTAGAATATCCAATTATGTCCGACTTAGCTATAAGCACTCTAGTTAGAGAATTATAATATTACTTCCCAACAACGCCTGTACCAGTGGAGTTTGGTAACAAAAATGCAGATGGTAAAAGTATTGCTCCGGGATTTGTAACAGAATTACAGCCTGTTTGAGAGCGATTTCCTAAAATGGCA
>CAIZES010000467.1 GCA_903932045.1 uncultured Silvanigrella sp.
GTGGGTCCTCGGTTCAAATCCGAGCTTGGGAGCCATCTTTAAAAAGCCAGGCAGTTCGCCTGGCTTTTTCATTTTTTCGTTTTTTCATTTACAGTTTCAGGTTCTAGCGTGAGTTTACCGACGGCGCTGGCTTTTTGTGTGTAAACACCTAAACGAATTGATGTTGAGAGTCTGACAAGCCAGCATTTCTGGGATCAAATGAACCAGATTCCGACAATCATCATCAATAACATTGAGGCTGAAATTGTGGATCGTGCAATCAGTAAGTTCGGCTTGTCAATTGACACGCTGTTGTATGATGCAACTCATTTCTTTACATTTATCGCTTCAACAAACGCGCGAGCTGCACAACCAGTACGTGGACATCAAAAACAAAAACGACACGATTCGCGCTCGAGAGACTCCGCCTGAATTTCTTCGCGCACATAGGTTGCCGCATAAGTATCCAAAACCGATTCGCGCTCGAGAGAATTCTCCGCAGTCCAAATTCCGGGAAGACTCCCCCACCTCAGCATTTGTTCCAAATTTATTTGGTCTTTTAGTTCGGCAGCGACAAACGGGCCAAGCATTGCGGTGTATCCAGTATTCGGCAAACTAGAGGAAGCAGCGCCCCATCCTTCATTGGCTATATAGGAACTGAAATTTTGTCCCCACGAACTTCGTGAAAAAGGCTTCGAAACTCCTAGATGCCTCTCGTGTCTCTAAATGAGACAAATTTGCCGCTTGGGCTTAGAACAACATTTGTTCTATCAAGAGCTAAGAATTTGAGAGGTCTAATCACCCCTCTTGATAATTGTGTAGACAGCTTCTGGCTAATGTTGTCAAAAATGTTCTTTGCTTGTTCTTGCAAAGAACTGTCTTGCACCACCCGATTCGATAGCAATGTAAATTGGTCAAGGCCTTCTTCGCGGGAGAGTGTGATTTGAAAATCATCGACAGGTAAAGTCAAAGCTTCTTTGATTTCATTAAGACGATTCAAATCAAACTTCTCCCCACCGACCTTACAAATCCTGCCACTGCGGCCCAAGAACCTTATGCGAGGCGAACTGATTCCGCATGCGCACTTTTCTGGTATTTCGAACACACGGTCCCCTGTCTTAACTCGGACGATAGGAACTAATTTACGTCCAAGATTCGTAGTAACTAAGTCACCGACCCCTTGTTCATCTTGATTATCTATTTCTAAAATCTGCAGCGAATCGTGAACATGATATTCTCCGCGTTCACAACATGGGCATTGATAGCCTATAGTGCCGGTATCGCTCGTTTGAAAAACGCTTCGAAAAACGATTTTTGGTGAAAAGAAACTTCTAAATCGCTGTTCGTCTGCTTCGTATAAAGGTTCTCCGCCTGTAATGATCAAGCGCACATTATCTAGTCTCTCCCCTGATGCCTCTATAAGTGCAATTATTGGCGATAAATCGCTTGGCATAACAAGCAAAACCGAAGCGTTAAAATTTCTAATGATCTCAATAATTGACTTTGGGTCTGATGTGTCGCCAATTGGGAGAATGCAAGCTCCAGTATGGGAAAGCGCTAGATAAACCGTGAATTCTGAGCTCATTATTCCAGGCGTGCCCCAAGTAGCGACGACGTCAGATGGCAAAACGCCGCAGGCACGATAGCCTTTACCATGTATCGCGCTATTTTGTTCAACCTCAGAAAAGTTAAGCAGAGTATACTTGGGTTGTCCCGTGCTGCCTCCGGATGAAAAAAAGATTCGACTACCTTTTCGTACGCTATCCTTGTGTCTCTCCTCCCAAAATTTTCCAGCGTGATTTTTGCAATCAGCTACCGGAATATTTTTCCACGACTTTTCAAAATCAATTTCAGCGACACAATATCCATATTCATGAGCTAATTTAATCATAGTCTGACGTTGTTCTTCAGACGGTTGTGCCAAGAATCCTGTCTTCATGCCTTTTCTCCTGAATTTGTTCCCTTTGTTTGTAAAGTCACAGCAAGTGCCACGCAGATAAGAAATAATCCAAAGAGGACTTCAAACCCTGCACATGCGGCCAACACAGATTTAGCTCCATAGCTGTCCGCTAAATAGGCTGCTCCAATTCCAACAGAAGCGCCGCCAGCACCCCCAGCAAACTGCATTAAAGAAAAAACAAAGGGCCGATGTTTCTCCTCGATGTCTCTCTGAATAACTGTTTCCACTAGAACCAAAGTTATGGCTCCAAGAAAACCCAAAGTCATAAATAAAATACTCGCCAGTACAGGTTGGCGCAGCTGAGTAAAAATGAAAAAGAAAACACCATCAAGTACAAAAAGCCAAGATATGGACTCTTCTTTAAAAAGTTTTGGAAATCGATGCGCTGCAATGCCGCCGACAATACCACCAAATCCAGTAAGACCCAATAATGTGCCTGTAAAGCCGCTATTGGCCTTATATACCTCGTGAACAAATGGAAAGAGAAGAGGACATTCCATCTCTAAAACAATCGATACGACACAAAAAACCGCAATAATAGCCGCTGTGCGCTGTATTGACCAGAGATGAGCGAGAGAATTCAGCAACGAAGGTCCTTGGATTTTGTCGGACTCTAATTTTAGAGCATTTGTTGACAGTCGCAGGCGCTGAACAACAATCACATTTACGACGTCAATGGCCATTAAAGCGAGAAAGGCATAATTGATTCCCAATGAGCTCACAAGGACACCACCCAAGGCAGGTCCGGTTACCATTGCAATGTTGGCTAAAATGGCCTTTTTTGAGTTATATTGTCTCCGGTTTTCTGGTGCAACAACGACGGCATCGAGCGATCTTTTGGCCGTCATAGATACCTGCTGCAAAAGACTTTGCAAGCCAGCTCCGATAAACAAACAGGTTGGAGTATTAACTACCAACAAGGCACACAGAAAAAGACCTATCCTCAATAATAACCCAGACTTTAGCATGCCAAGCGGAGACATGGTTGCGGTATATTTTCCCGATGTTGACACAATCAGCAATGATGGACCAACCGTGAATAGGCTAAGCAGGCCTATATCTGACGCCTTACCGGTAATTTTGTAAATTGCTGCGATAAAAAGCGTAAAACAGGAGAGACTCGTCATTCTCAAAAGAAAATCGCTCAATAATAAATCGCGTTCTTTTGTCATAACACGGTTGCCTCATATCCCCAGCCTATCGATGAACCTGCGGCTACATTAATGATCTCTGCGTTGGCATTGGCCCTGACTAAAACTCCGGACCAATGACCATCAATCAAATAAAGCCCCAGAACAACATTGCTAGGCACTGGCTCACTATTGTCAATTCTTGTAACAGGCATGGGCTTCACGCTGCAGGCCTTTTGAGCAATCCACCTCGTCATGAGATTTTTTCCCACTCTGTTGCTTACCTCTTCCGCAGAAGCTGTACGGCCGCAAATGACACCCTTACCTCCGAAATCCGAGGCCACCTTAAAGAAAAACTCGCTTTTTGCATCAAGAAGTGCTTGAAAATTACTTTCATGAACTAAAACCGTATAGGGAATAGTTTCATCGATAGCTACAAGGGTTTCCTGGTTCAAAAAGCATCTGTACGAATCATCATGTAAAAGAGCGAGCCAAATTTTGCTGCCTAATAATTCGCCAGAAAAGTCGCATATCACTGCCGCGGAGCTTTCAAATATGGCAGCTGTGGCAGAAAGATTTTCCAGCGCATCTTCTGACAAAAAGACACGAAAGACCAGTGTAGATTTGTCGACTTTTTCGAGACCGTTTTTTTCTGTTGCGAAGAATACCTCGACACCCGGAAGCGCAAAACTTAGGGTCAGTTTTAACCAATCAAGAGTGAAAGAGCCATACCTTCCCCAATGTTCCCAATCTAGAATGCAAACCTTGGTGGCCGAAGTTTTAGCCAGGTATTTTAGAATCAGCTGAGCAAGAGAGTCGTATGGAAAATGCGACATCTCCAACTTTGATTCTGGCTGTTCCATTTTCAAGAACTGAGAGGCTTCAGCTCCTCCGACACTGGAGTCCACATTTAATTCGCAAATCCAAGATTTATTATCATTTGTGGGAATCACATCAACCCTCAAAATAGGGAATTCGAATTCCACATCATCGAGAATCGTAATCCAGCTGGATAGTTCTCTAGGGATGCCAAAAAAATCCAAGACCTTATCCTTGCCGAGATTCTTGAGCATGCTTTTCAATATAATTCTTTGAGCTGTTAGAATGAGTGGAACAGCTTCTCTAACTCTGCTCAAACCGATTTCGGGCAGGGGGACCGCTTTTGCAAGCGGCCGAATTTTATCTCCGCCATAGGCGCTGCAAAAATTTTCAATGCGTTTTTTCACTAATTTATCTTTCATAATTATAGATTACCTCCAACAATAAGCACTGGTGACTCGCGACCGCCACTTCCAACATTAAAAATCTGGTTTGTATGAGAACGGCTGACAAGGCCCGCAAAATCATCCTCAAATAGAAATACGTCAACACCAAAAAACTCGAGCGTTTTTTGAAGATTTCCTTCTGTATCTGCAACAAAATTTTTACGACTAGGCAAATGACATTTTAGTTGTGCCACGCCATGACTAGCTCTCGTTATATTGAGTGCATCTTGCCAAGTGCTATCTGAACTCTGGTCGCCAATAAAAATTCCACTGCCGCGTGTTAAAGCATCTGCTTTTAGGACAAAAGAGTCTTTTTCTCTGATGGGTAAAATGGATTCCAGGTCGTGACCATCTAAAAAATCCTCGACCAATCTGGTAAAAGGAATCACGTCATTGATTGCGGCGATTTCCTCGTCGTTCAAGTCTAAATATTTGCTCCAGTTCGGGTCAGAGAGAAAAGCAAGAGTGCGTTTTGCCTCTCCCAAATAGATAGCACCAAGCGAATTCAAGAATTCAGTTTTGTCGGATTTTGCCAAGGACACCCAACCCTGAATTTCTGGTGCTGAAGGGTCGATTTGCAGCTGATCGAATTTATTGTAAATCAAGGCAATTTGCTTGCCATCCAGATATCCGCATCCATCAACACATTCAATTTCACTCACATCGCCAAGGATTATTTCTCCGGCCGTGAATTCACCTTGTTTCTTTAATTCCTCGTAGCAATTTTTAAGAGAATTCAGTTCATTGGTATAGGTGCCTTTGTAATTCAAAATTGCAATATTAGGGTTTTCAGCGTTTATTTCAGCAGCCTTTTTTGCCAAGAAACGTACAAAGCCACTCGGACTATCTATTGGGTTGGTCGCGATTGTTTCTCCTTTCGTAACTCTATGTCCTAAGCGAGTCATGAGCCATGCATTGCGAATTCTGGCGCAATGAATGACACCACCTGGGCACATTGTGTTAGTCTCCATAAATGACCATCGTCCGTGGCTATCTCTGATGGCATCATATCGCATCAATAAGATGTGGTCATTTCTTCTCTTTTCCAATGCAATGAAATCCCACCATTTGTAATATGGCGTAAAAAAACGATGAAAAGGTCCGTCCAGGCGGCCAAGTTCATGTTCCTCGATAAATCTTGATAAAACTCTATTTAGAGTGCGACGCACGATACGAGCTGCGTTTATTACAGGTGGTATATCTGACGACGGAATTACGGTTGGCAACAGGGAAACTGGAAGATGTTTTCCTTCAAAAGAAATGCCGTAACAACCCAGGCTATGGGCAATGTCATTGCCTGTTTCTAAGAATATTCGGCTATTAATAGCCTCGAAAAATCTGTGATTTATCCGATCTAAGTCATCGACATAATGATTACGATTCGCTAAACTGTTATAATGTACCATATAAAACCTCCATGATTGTTAATGCAGTTTCGTGTTTGAAGAAACGCCCCACACTCTTCTCTGCAAGATCCGTGCCAAGTTTTTATAAAAAAATGAAGATTTTGAAATTATCATCTGAAGCTTCGGTTAAGTAAGGAAATAAAATTTTTACAAGGAATTGAATCAATTTTAAATGTGATTTATATCACTTATCCTCAGGAGGAAGGCCTGGTTAGCTTGTGCGGGTTTTTTCCCAACTCTCGATGGGTTCTGGTCTTACAACAAATATTGGGTGGGCTACGATTTTCGCAGGGTCAAATTCCTGAGCCAAAACCGGCGAGCGTCGTTTCAATTTGCCCAGGAGGTGCAAGGCTTCAAATTCAAGCTGTCTGGTGCTAACGGCTCTCAATCGAATGCTCAATATTCTCCGGGTTTATGTATGCGACAACAGGTTTGTCCGGCGTAATATCCATACGTCTTACCAGAATAACGCGCATTCCAACGCCCACTTGAGGAGCCGCAAAACAGCTAGCTAGCGTTGTGGCAAAGCGATCGAGGGCAATTTTCGCCTCATCTATAGGTAGGTAGTGTCAAAATTCTTTCAAATTCAGTTCTACCATGCCTAAAGAGTTCAGAACTCTCCTCCGCAAACTTCTGAGCTGAGGCCCGCTGTTCCTGCAAAAGGGCGCAGTTGCGAGGATCGGCCACTCCACCGGAGGTAGGCAGAAACAATGTCGCACCGGAGGCGACATCTTTCCTGAAACAGAGGGCCATGTTCTTTTCGTCCAAAGAGAACACTTCAGCAAAGTATTTAACGTTGGTTCGGACATAGCAATCGGGCAAGGCAGCCTTGGCTCTATCGAGACATTCCGCCAGAAACTCGCGAATGGCCTCTTCATTTCCACTTTTTGCAACAACATAATGACAGGGGGAGGTTTGGGAGTGAAAAGGCGTTTGGAACTCTTAGACCCGCGAATGCTCGAATTGCCTTGCCTGCTGATATGTCCCTTTTTGCTCGATTCTCCTGATGAATTTTTCACCATCGTTGATAATTCGGAAACATAGCTTCGGTACACGCCAGTATCTAGGAGTGTAAACTGATTTTTGATGGGAGCAAATTTTTCACATCGAGTTAAGCGATATAAATTGAAGATGCCTGTGAAGCTGGTTTTTGTAATTATCACCATCATGGGTAATGGACGGTCCTAGGTAGCACTTCGCTGAGTGACTTGTTATTATTCAGGAGAAAATCGTCACCCGGATGCATTTGCATCAAATATCTGATTGAGTGTTCTTTCCGGCAATTGAAATATTTTATTTGAGGAAGTTGTCGATGAATATAAGGGAGTCTGTTTTTTTAGGCTATCTCTGACACCAGGTCTTGCCATTGCCGCCATGTGTGTTGCTTCTTGCGTGCCTAAGAAATATGTGATGTATCTTTTGTCGATATTAGCCAGGGCTGGGATATTGATGGTTTTCAAGGAAATGACGGAGCGATTTGGGGGCCTACAAAAATGGTCGCTCCTGGAACCATTACGGTGGGCAACAAATGCGCCTATACAGGCGAAGCTAACTACATTTTATGGGGAGTATTAGGCAACTTATGTGATGATTTTCTCGCACGAATCGCAGCAATTCCACCATGCAGATTACTAAAGTTCGATACTCAAATAGGTGCAAGGATTGCTTATGGCATGCTAGGGTTTGATGTCCACCAATGAGCCGCTCCAAAGTGTAAAAGCTGGTAAAAGCGTCCAAAGACATCGAATGGGGAGAGGATGAATAGCCAATTTAGGCAATAATCCGCACGAATTAAGCTCACCAAAGTTGTTTTTTTCATAGCATAACGTCACCGCTGTTAATTGATGATGCAGTTATGTGCTTTTTGTAAGCATAATGTGATCAGCCGTATTCGTAGTCGAATAAACCTTGTGCGCCCTAAACCCCATTCTGGAAAGATTTTTAAAAACTGTTAACAACATACTTGCGTCTGGTCTATTTTTGATTGAGATGCAGGCAAAAATAATATATTTTCTTGCCTAGAAGAAAGAAACTGATATACTAGTGACTTCCACTTACCCACAAAACGCGGAGACTATATGAATAACGTCGAACTCGCAAAAAAGTGGCTGACTATCGCCGAAGAAGATTTTGAGATGAGCATCATTGCCAAAGAAAAGAACAAAGCACTATACGCTGCTTTTCACCTTCAGCAAAGCCAAGAAAAGGTTCTAAAAGGCATTTTTGTTTTTCACGGACTTGGGCAGCCTCCTTATCTCCACGATTTGTCGCGACTTGCTGACGCTGTAAAACCCGTTTTTCCGATTGAAGAAAGGTTTTATGTCTTTTTTGCCTCGCTGAATCCTTTCTACATAAGGGCTCGTTATCCCGACTATAAAAAATTTGTTGAGAAATCTCTCGACGATTCTCTGCTGGAAGATTTTCAAAACACAGGAAAGGAAGTGCTGTCATGGCTGAAACTTTTATGCCAATAAGCGAGGAGAAGATTATTGAAATAGCGGCAGCATACGGCAGAAAGCTGCAGGATATTTTCGATTCTGTCGAGATTAGGCTTTTTGGTTCATACCTAAAGCATACGGCCAATCCTCACTCTGATCTTGATCTTGCCATAATCTCAAGAGATTTTTCGGGTATGGAACAATATACAGCGATGAAAATACTCAACCGCATTAAGTTGCATGTGGACAATATCATAGAACCTATCCCCCTCACCCCTGCGGAATTAAGAAATCCAGATGTTGGAAGTTTGGCTTACGATATTGCACAAAATAGTAAGGTTTTGTTCAAGGCACCGTTTTAAGTACGATTGCCATAGCTGACCACCGCGAGTAACAACAACGTTCTTCTTACTTAGTAGATTGCTTATTGAACGGCTGCTTGCTTGGAGCATGGGTTATGCGCCTTTTAATAAACGTTGCTAATTTTTTGGTCTTTGAAGTTTTCATATTTCTGACTGTGGCCTCTGTCCATGCTAATACTCAAAGCACATCTTTCTCACTGGAACAACTTTCGATTCAAAAAACTGATGACGACATAGAATTTCAAGGCCGATTTAAATCGAAAACTCCCCTTTCAGGCCAGATTAAGATTCAAAATCTGAGCCTCAACGGATCTCTTTTGTTTGTTTCCGAAGAAAATAAAGAAATAGACTCTCTACGTGTGTAAGCTCCAAATAGCAGATTTTCGTGGACTGTCATTCCAGGAAACACCATGCGACCTTCGGGTGACTGCGAGATACCAAGCCGAACGATGTCGACTCAATGTCCTCACGGCGAGAGCAAGTGAGGTCGCTCATGGTCGACATCAGTAGTTTTAGTTTTTACCAATGAAATCGACGCTGATTTCTGTTGTTTGGGCTGGGCAATCAACCTGGATTTTGTCAACTTTTTTCTCAAGATCGGCGATATTGCTAACAAGATCTTGATATATTTTTCCACTAACCTTCATGCTACCCATTTCCAAAGAATTTTCCGCAGGCGCTTCCGCGGAACAATTTTTGATATCTGATAGAACAGAGGTCGAAGAGTTCATTTTAACGATTGTCGTTGCAAGTGCTTTCGCGTTTGGACAAGCCTGTGCAAATATCTGGTTGGCCACAGCAATGGCGGCCTCATCTTTAGATTGTTGAAACGTTTTCTCAAGCCAGTTCTGTGCATACTCCATAGCCTGCAAAGCATCTATGTATTTTGGATCCTTGAGGCCAATCTTATATTTTGCAAGCAAAGCCCGAAAATCGGTATCATATTTATCTTGCAGACTGCTTGGACGTCCTTGAGGGGTATTCAGATAACTATTCAAATCGCTCTGATAAGCTGCCCACAACTTTTGTTGTTCCGAGCGAAACTGCTCAGGAAGAACGGAATAAGGGCTGCGAAGATAACTCAAAGCCTGCTCAGAATCGTAAGCGGAGCTGTGAATGCGGTTGTACGTTCTGGCATAATAGTAAGCAATTCCTCGGCCCGCTCCCAATCGCTGCATCGTATCAGCGTCGGATATTTCTACCTCCGCCTTCGCAACGAATTTCTTGCGAATGGTTGTATCCTCTTTATAAAAACATATGGCACGGGCGTCTGTGTGATTGCGATCGATAACCGCGCGAGCAGTTAAGCGAGGCTGATTGGCAGTTTCAATGCTGGACGTGTTCGATTCTCCAAACGAACGTGGTTTGCATGAAACAGATAGTATAATGATTGAGCCTAAACCAAAGATACGCGCAATAGTCAACATAAAGTCTCCTTCAAAAAAGGCTAGCCATAAAAGGCTCTATGGCTTCTCACAGAAATTTGTGGGTAGCAGGACAAGGTTAGCAGACCGGCACTGACCCCACCAAGTGGCCCCCGTCAAAAGACAGGGAGGCCCCGGAGAGTAAGCCGGAGGAGTTGCACATCCAGCTTCTCGAAGAACCGGA
>CAIZES010000468.1 GCA_903932045.1 uncultured Silvanigrella sp.
CCCGCGTTGTTTCTTCGTCCATCAATGGGAGTGTACCAATAATACTTTCTGGCGAGCGTACCGGGGGTCGATTTCCAATGCGATACGCATTTTCCATCCGCCGGAAAAATGCTCAACTTGTCTGTCAAAATCGATTTCAGAAAATCCCAAACCAGAAAGTATGGTACGCGCCCGCACATCCAGGTCGTAGCCACCACGCGTTTCAAATGACGACTGAAGCTCCCCATATTCTTCAAGCAACTGAGCCATGGCATCATCGTCCATGGGTTCGCTCAACAATATTTCAATTTGAGCAATGCGCTTGGACATCTTTGAAAGATCACCAGCTCCAGCAAGGGTTTCCTGCAGTACTGAGTGCCCCTTCATTTCGCCCACATTTTGACTGAAATATCCAATCACCAATTTTTGCGGATACGAAACAGCACCCGAATCAACACTTTCTTTTCCGGTAAGCAATCGAAACACCGTGGTTTTGCCAGCCCCATTTGGACCAACCAAACCAATACGATCACCTGCATTCGCTTGAAAACTTGCGCTTTTGAAAAGAACACGTCCACCATGAGATTTTGTCACATCGGAAAACTGAAGCATATGCTAAAATACTTTCTTTAATTTGAACTTTCTTCGATTTATAAACATTCCAAAGCCAAATAATTCCTTTGAAACGTATTACAGAAACGTCGCTAGAATTCAAAAACCTGGCGAATAACTTCCCACTCAAAGCCTCTCGCACGTAAAAAACGAACCAATTTTTCTCTATTTTCTGAAGCCCCCTCGGCACCTCGAAATTTTTTGCTTGCCAACGCTTTTGCGCGCTCAAGTTCACTTGGAACTTCGGAGGAGGTTTCAAGATCGGCGAGCGCACCTTCCACCAAAGTTTTTGAAAAACCTCGCAATTCAAGCTTTCGCGCCACAGCCCATGATCCCAACTTGCGTTCGCGAGCCAAAGCTGCCGCATAGCGCTTCACCAATTCGGTGTCATTCACATAACCGTAGCCCTTGCATCTTTCCACGGCCGGAGCAATGTCCTCATCAGAAAAGCCTTTGTCACGAAGCTTCTTCAGCAGCTCAGCCTCAGTGAGCTGCCTACGCGATAACGAGGCCAATGCCGACTCTAACGCAGTCTGAATTTTAGAATTTCTGCCAGCCACAAGTCCCCCTTACGAGCTCGGTGAATATCACAGCCATATGGCGGGCGAAGCCCATTGACAAGGGGTACCACGAACAGTACCTAGCCTTCATTGCTTGGAGGTAAAGCAACATGACAGAAAAATCTTGGCTCGTTTACAAATTTGGTGGCACTTCTATGGGGAGCGCAGACCGCATCGCAAGCGTTGCAAAGATTGTTGCTGAAACACATTTTTCGGGTCCTGGAAAACGTAAAAAAAGCGGAAAGCTAGCCACAGTGGTTTCGGCAATGTCGGGCGTAACCAACGCGCTTATTCAACTTATTGAACTCGCAACAGCGCGCAGCTCCGATGTTGAAATTAAAATTGAAGCACTCAAGACAAAACATGTTGAAACCGCACGTGCATTAATGTTGGCGGAGGCTGCAAACGCTTTTGAACAGCAGATCACTGCAGACCTTCAAGCTATTTCTGACGTGCTTAAAGCCGTTTCTGTTATGCGTGAGTGTTCCGATCGCATTCGCGATTTTGTGAGCGGCCACGGCGAACTCTGGAGCGCCACAATTTTAGCGGAACATTTGAAGTCCCTGGGATACTCTTGTGGATTTGTTGATGCCCGTGAAGTTCTTATTGTTGAACCCGAAATTCCAAGTCCAACCATACTCTGGAGTGATTCCGAAAAGGCTTTTGCGCCTTACGCACAAACGCATTTGGACATGCTGGTTATTACCGGATTTATTTGCCGCACAACAAACGATGTTCCATGTACGTTGGGACGCAATGGTTCGGACTATTCCGCCTCCATTTTTGCCCGACTTTTGGATGCCTGCGAATGCGTTATTTGGACGGACGTTGACGGCGTGCTCAGCGCCGATCCACGGCGCGTAACCGATGCTGTTGTGGTTCCCGAACTTTCCTATCGCGAGGCCATAGAACTTGCGCATTTTGGTGCAAAAGTCATTCATCCCATGACAATGGTACCCGCAGTGGAAAAAGGCATCCCCATCATTATTAAAAACACATTCCGCCCCGATTTTGTGGGAAGCCGCATTCAATCCAATTCGTCACGGGACAAAAAATTCGCAATTAAAGGATGCACAACTGTAGATAACGTCACAACAATCACAGTTGAAATCGCCGCAATGCAAAATCTCACTTCCATTGCGTCACGTCTTTTTGCTGCATTGGCCGATGGTCGTATTGCTGTCTTACTGGGCACAATTGGTTCACCTGGCAACTCAATTACAGTTGCCATCCCTACAGCACAAGCAAACGAAGCCAAGCGTCTTATTGAAAAAACCCTTGTTGTAGAAACTCAAAGTGGCGAAGTTCTTCCGCTTGACGTCCGCAGCGGCAACGCTGTTTTGGCAATTGCTGGCGACGGCATGATTGGAAATATTGGCCTTGCAGCGCGGTTTATGAACGCCATGGCAAAAACGAATATTAATATCCGCGGAATTGCACAGGGTCCTGCCGAACGCAACATCAGCATCATGATTGACTCCGCACAAGCAACACGGGCATTGCGCGCAGCACATGCAGGCTTCTATCTTTCGCCACAAACACTCAGTATTGGTGTACTGGGCTGCGGAAAAACAGCTCAGTCGCTGCTCACTCAACTGGAGAAAATTGAGGCGCGACTCAACACCGATATCCAATGCGATTTGCGCGTTCGCGGAATTTTGAATGCCGACAAAATGTTGCTGGACGAAAAAGAAATTTCGCTTGGAAACTGGGAAAAAGAATTTTCTAGGAATGCAATTACTAGCAACATTAACACATTTGTCGAACACATCAACACTCCCGGAATTCCTCATTCGGTGGTTATAGATTGCACCGATTCTGCGGAAATGGCGGCATTGTATCCTAAGTGGATTGAGCAAGGTGTGCATATTATCACGCCAAACAAACACGGAAATGCGGGTTCACAAGAACTTTATCGCACCCTTCAATCGGAAATGCGTGCGCACAAGCGTCACTATTTGTACGAAACAACAGTTTGCGGCGCCCTTCCCATTATCGAAACTTTAGCCGATCTGATTCAAACCGGCGATGAAGTTGCTTGCATTGAAGGCGTACTTTCGGGGCCACTTTCGTATGTTTTTGGAGCCTTGCAAGAAGGAACTTCCTTCAGCTCTGCATGTACAAATTTAGTTAATCAAGGAACCCTCACTGCTGCTGAGTTGCGCGACGAATTAATGGGCCTCGATGTTGCGCAAAAAACATTAATTTTAGCGCGAGAGCTTGGCTTCGACGCCGATCTCAGCAAAATTCCAACCGAACACCTCGTACCCCAAAACCTGCTTACCAAAGCCTTGTCTCAGCCTCACGACACTGCCTTTTTAGCGGCATTACAGGAATGCAACGAACCCTTTTCTCAGCGCATTGCCAAAGCAAAACAATCACAGCAAGTGTTGCGCTACGTGGGAATTGTAGACACTATTCAAAAATCCATTTTTGTTGGCGTTCGCGGCTATGCGGCAAGTCATCCCTTTGCAACTCTGAATGGAGGCGACAACGCAGTTGCGTTTCACACTCAACGCTACAACGAGCGTCCTCTTGTTGTGCAAGGCTCAGGCAGCACCCCAGACTCCGTTGCATCCGGAATATTTGCCGAAATTCTGCGTCTCACTCGCTACCTTGGTTCCATGGGCTAACAAACACAACATGAGCTAGCAAGCGCAACATGAGCTAGCAAGCGCAACGAATCCCGCCCGCGTTCCCAGTTTAACTTGTGAACTCTTACGCAAAGAGCGATTCTAACCACACACGCATCAACTTTCACAAAGGAGATGTGACATGCTGGCAACAAAATTGAAACTTTCATACGACGAAGAACAGGTTTATCGTTCACTTATAGACTACGCCACTTGGCCCACACGCAGCGAAGACGAAAAACGTTCTGCTTCGGAGTTTCTACGCGAGTTCATCCCACACGGAAACGATTCTTTGCCGGTTTTTATCTGTGCCTACGAAGTTCTTGTTTGTGACTATTTTAAGACTGAGCTTTGCGATCTTTTTTCGCGACTGGGACGTCGAGAATTTGTTTTCCACACTAAATTCTTACTCAATCAATCGACAAGTCCACACCTGCGCTTTCATGCAGCCATCGCATTGGCCAGACTCGGATTTCAAGATGGACTCGATTTTTTGGAAAGAGAGTTCCTAAGAAACAGAGACAATCCAAACGATGCGGAAGTGATTCTCGAGTCCGCAATATTGTCGGCACTGCGTCGATCCATTCAAACCTCACGTGCTATTAAACTCGCTCAACGATTAGAGCTTTATCAAATGACATTGCGTTAGGAAAATCAATATTTGAACACCTCGAAACTGACTCCAGGTTCATCCCAGCACAAGATGGCCCAAAACCGGAGAGTAAACCGGAGAGTAAGCCGGAGGAGTTGCACCTCCAGCTTACTCTCCGACATCGTAGCACCAGGGGTGTCTCAATTTTTAAATAGGCACAGTTCTTAACAAATACGAGGCAACTGTTCACCAGCAAGCCACTGCACAATACGCTGCCCACCAAACGCGGTTTCCATTTGCACAAAATTGCGTTTGTCTTCAATAACCTCACCCACAATGGCTGCGTGTGTTCCTTGTGGATGTGCGCGCATAACCGCAAGCAAATTATCGGCATCTTGAGCGCTGCAAATTGCAATCAATTTTCCTTCGTTTGCAACGTACAGCGGATCGAGCCCCAAAAGCTCGCACGCACCACGCACTTGCTCACGTACCGGAATTGCGGCTTCTTTAAGGCGCATTCCAACATCCGACTGTTCGGCGATTTCATTAAGAGTTGTGGCAAGACCACCGCGCGTGGGATCACGCAGCACATGAATTTGTGGAACTGCCTCAATCATTTTTTCCACAAGTTTGTGAAGCGAAGCTGTATCGGAAACGATATTTGTTCCAAACTTAAGGTGATTGCGTTCGGACATAATGGCAACACCGTGATCGCCCAAATAGCCGCTCACAATAATTTTATCGCCGGGCTTTGCATTTTTCCCAGAAATGTTCACGCCTACAGGCACACATCCAACACCAGTTGTCGTGATAAAAACGCCATCACCTTTACCATGCTCAACCACCTTGGTATCACCAGTAACAACCGGCACACCGGCATCAGTGGCAGCCTGCGCCATAGATGCAACAATGCGACGCAAATCCTGAAGCGGAAAACCCGCTTCTAATATAAAAGAAGCCGACAAATAAAGAGGCTTTGCACCCGCCATTGCAACGTCATTAACAGTTCCGTGCACCGACAAACTTCCAATATCGCCACCCGGAAAAAACAGCGGCGAAATAACGTGCCCATCGGTAGACATAACCATTCGGCCAGCAGAAATATCGAATGCAGCTTGATCGTTGCGTTCGCGCAGCATGGGATTATCGAGCAGCGGAAAAAAGAGCTCCTCTATAAGTTGCGCCATGGCACGACCACCACTCCCGTGAGCCATTTCAACTTTACCGTGTTCAAAATCCAAAGGCTGAGAAAATTTCTGTTTCATATTTTTTTTCCCACAGAAATGTGTCCTTTCACAAGAAACACATCATTCAATTAGGTGAAAATTTAGGTACTCGAAACACGAAGAATGCGCGAACCGGCCAAACGAATAGCTTCGGCAATCACGTCGAGAGTTTCTTGGGCTTCTTTTTCATCGAGTTTTTGAAGCGCGTAGCCCACATGAACTATCACGTAATCATCCACTCCAACACCGTCAACAAGGTCGAGCGAAACTTCTTGCTCAATGCCACCAAGATCAATCTTGGCCATGTTATCGGGAAGAAGTTCTTTCACTCGCGCGGGTACAGCAAGACACATAGCGGTCTCCAATGCTAATTGGCTTTCGTCTGAATTATCCCTAATCGCGGCCATATCCCGGTGTCAATCATTCGTTGGGCTGCAAAAATGCAAGGGCCGCAATCCAAGCTTGACCCAAAGAAATTCCAGCGTCATTTGGAGGCAAAACTCGAGGGACGAGCACCCTAAGCGATTTCGCTTCAAGCGCAATTTTGAGTTCTGTCACAAGAATGTGATTCAAAAAGCACCCACCGGCCAAGGCTACCGCCTTAAGACCAGCGCGTTTCGCAGTTTGAGCAGTCCACTCAGCCAAACCGGCCACAAGGGCGGCATGAAACAACACCGCAGCCTCGCGCTGGGAGTTTTCCTTTGCAATTTGCGAAAGAAGTGGACGCCAATCGATCTCATTTTGTTCGTTAATTTGCCACAAACACTCTGCGCCTAATAGATTTTTCAATGAAGAAAAATGCACAGAATCTACAAGAGATTCAAACATCATGGGTGCTTCACCTTCGTAATCGGCAACCATTTTTATGCGTGCGAGGCCACAGGCAGCATCAAAAAGTCTGCCACAACTTGTGGTAGATGGCGAATTCAAATTTGCTTCAAGCATGCCCGCAAGTGGCGATGCCAATGGCACATCAGCAAAATATTGAGAAATTTCGGCATTACGTCCCATATCATGCAACGCAGCCGCAGCCATCCGCCAAGGCTCACGCGCAGCTTTGTCACCACCTGGTTGCGACAGCGGACGAAAATGTCCGATCCGCTTCATGGTGGCGCCATGAACCCACAAAAGTTCGCCACCCCAAAGAAGACCATCTGTACCAAGCCCAAAGCCATCGAGCGCCAAACCCAAAACAGGTTCTTGAAAACCATGTTCCACCACTACTGAAGCAATGTGAGCGTGGTGATGCTGAACGCGCGTAACGGGCAAATTCCACTCCGAAGCCAAACGGGTTGTTTGAAAATCGGGGTGAAGATCACATGCCACAAGCTGTGGTTTTACCGACAAAATGGAAAGCATATGTTCAGCAGTTTCGCGCAAGAATTCGACAGTAGCGGTGTTATCGAGATCACCAATGTGCTGCGAAACAAACGCTTCGTTGCCGCGTGTGATACAAATTGTGTTTTTGAGATCGGCTCCAAATGCCAAAATACTGGGAACCTCACGCGGCAAGCGAATGGCCTGCGGAACATAACCACGCGCGCGGCGAATAAAATAAGGAGCGCCATCCACAACGCGGACCACAGAATCGTCAACACGAATGACTATATCCCGGTTATGGGTAACAACCCGATCCGCAATGGTTGCCAGACGCTCCTGAGCATCCGTGTTATCAATAATAAGTGGTTCGCCCCCGGGATTTGCGCTCGTCATCACTAAAATAAGATCCTGAGGCACCGAAACATAATTATGATGGTCTGGGCGATGCGCGGCTTCATGAAAAAAAAGATGTTGAAGTGGCGTGTACGGAAGCATAATTCCCAAAGAATTCATACCGGGTGCAACCGAAGGCGCAAGCGATGACGAAAGCACTGCACCGCTGTTGTCCTTTTTTCGCGGCAACACCACAATGGGACGAACAGTTCCTGTCAAAAGTTGTTCTTCAGCGGCGGTAACATCCACAAGTTTTTTGGCTGTGGCAATGTTCCCAACCATAAGCGCAAAAGGCTTGGCTTCACGGTTTTTTCGCTCACGCAGCAAGGCCACAGCTTTTTCGTTTGTGGCATCGCAAGCCAAATGAAATCCACCCAAGCCTTTAATAGCAAGAACTTCACCATTGCGAAGACATTTCACAACAGAATTTATACTCTCGGACATGTGAGGGCCACACACCGGACAGGCTGTGGGTTGAGCGTGAAAACGCCGATCGAGTGGATCGCGATATTCCTTTTCGCAAGCAGGGCACATGGGAAAATCGGCCATGGAGGTTTGCTTACGATCGTATGGCAACTGCTTTGTGATTGTGTAACGCGGACCGCAATGGGTGCAATTCAAAAAAGCATAGTGATACCGTCTGTCCTGAGCATTCAAAGACTCCTGCAAACAAGCATCGCAGGTTGCGGCATCGGGAACAATGGCTGTTGTGATTGCTGTTTGCTCACTTTCCACAATGGAAAATTGTGTTTCCAAAACTTGTACGGGAGGAGCCACCTCCACTTCAACACTATCAATGCGCGCAAGAGGTGGTTTTTCGCTAACAAGACGCTTCAAAAATTCTTGCGTCCTTGCACCCTCAATTTCAAAGAAAACACCTTCGCCATCGTTGCGAACCCAACCCAAAAGATTGCAATCCAACGCCAGCTTGTAAACGTGGGGCCGAAAGCCCACGCCCTGAACAAGTCCGCGCACGCGAACCCTAAGGCGCTCCCTTGTTAGAGTTGCTGTCGTGTTTGGAACTTTATTCACACTTCCGCTTGTCGTGTCCGAATCCATTTGATCCACTCAGCCATGCCTGCGCCGCTTGTAGACGACACCTGCAAAATTTCTATCTTGGGGTTAACCTTACGCGCATATGCAATGCACTCATCAACTTTGAAGCTTAAATAAGGCAATAGATCGATTTTACTCAAAATCATAAGGCGCGAATTAGCAAAAATATTTGGATACTTAATGGGTTTGTCTTCGCCTTCGGTAACCGAAAGAATAACAACCTTGCTGTGTTCGCCTAGGTCGAAATCGGCAGGACAAACCAAGTTTCCCACGTTTTCAACAAACACAACTCCGTTAGACGGCATACCAACATCTTCAAGAGCATGACCAACACCATGAGCATCCAAATGACAACCCTTGCCAGTGTTGATTTGAACTGCAGGGGCACCTGTTGCGCGAATACGATCGGCGTCGTTGGATGTTTGTTGATCGCCCTCAATAACAGCCACAAGCAATGATCCCTTCAGAAGTTCTATTGTTTTGCACAATAACGTTGTTTTTCCCGAACCAGGGCTGGAAACGAGGTTGAGACACAAAGTTTTGTTCTGTTTCAGCTCATTATGGTTTTTTTGTGCAAAAGCATCGTTCTTACTAAGGATGTCTTGTTCAATTTGCACAATACGTGCACGGGTGACATCGGGATCGTGAGACCAAGTATCGCCCTGCTCGCGTTCTTCAACACGACGTCCCGCTTTAGCGGCAGGTGCCAGAAGCTCATGATCGTGACTATGCTCATGATCGTGCCCATGATGACAGCGCTCATGACCGTGACTATGGTCGTGACCGTGACTATGGTCGTGACCGTGACTATGGTCGTGACCGTGACTATGGTCGTGATCGTGTTCATGATGATCGTGCTGATGACATCCACATGTAATACACATAATAGCCTCCAAGCATACAAGTCCCTTGGTTCCCTAACACAGCGATCTTAACGTGACTAGGGATGTGGGGTTTCAAAATAGGGATGGGAACTTTCAAAAACAAGCTAGGATGATTGAGCTCGACTGAAGCGTTCTAGAATTGCCCTACCCGGAGAAACAAGGCTCCTCTTTTGACCTTTTTTCATTCTATTTTGACCCATTTTAGAGCAATTAAAAAAAGCGTCGAATAGTCTGCACCAAGGGTTTGTCGTGCAGTTGTTTTTCGGCTAACATCCGGACGTTTGGTTGCCGAGTCTATTCCAGATTCAGCAAATTTATTAACACACCCCTCTCAGAGGTACCACGATGAAGTCACACTTCATAAGTGATTCGGATTTTTCGAAGTTCGTGGAATCGCTCATTCGGTCGGTACGTGTTGTGGCTCCGGTTGCAAAAAAGACCAAGTTCTCGTTCGAGACACTTGAATCTGTAAGCGATTTGCGCCTCGATTACGACGTGACCATTCTCCCGCCCAAAAAGGCTATTATGCCTGTTAAGCAGGAGCTTGTGCGATTCAACGGTAACAGCATTGAGAGTGCAATTAGCGCTCAGGATCAAGTGTTGTTGGGCGTGCATTTCTACGATGTAAAAGCAATCGATATGCTCGATGAACTTTTCTCGCAGGGACACAAAGACTACAACTGGCTCGCGTATCGTCAGCACACCACAATTATTGCTTCCAATGTGCAAAAGGTTTCTAACCGCGCATTTTTTGCAAGCGTTGGGCAAGGTGTACAAGCGAAAGGGCACGACGGCTTTCTCACCAAGGTGAGCGGCGGCTACGTGTTTGATGCAATTTCGCCAAAGGCTGAAGCACTTGTGAAGCAAGGAACGTTCAAAGATGCTTCCCCTGCTCAAGTCACAGAAGCCAAAGTAGCAAATGAAAAAGTACTGAAGGAATGCCCCGAAACTTTGAAGCACTCCACAGAAGCAGTGCAAAAGAAGGTTCGTGAAGCATTCAAAAAAGAAGAACTTTGGAAGCAGTTTTCCGACCAATGTTTTTCTTGCGGCTCGTGCAACATTGTGTGCCCAACTTGTTACTGCTTTGACGTGCAGGACGAATGGAATCTCGATGGCACTTCAGGCAAGCGCTGCCGTACTTGGGACGGTTGCATGCTTGGCGAGTTTGCTCAGGTTTCCTTGGGCGGTGGACACACCGAAAATTTCCGCGAGGAACGGCACACCCGATTCCGTCACCGCATGATGCGTAAGGCGACATATCTCAACGACAAACTCAACGGCCCCGCTTGCGTCGGCTGTGGACGTTGTTCCTCGAGCTGCGTGCCAGACATCGCGGACCCGGTGAAGATCATCAACAAGATCATGGAGGCGTGATATGAGTTGCGACTGTCATACCGACTTTCCCAATATCTTTCTTCCGCGCGAAGCGGAAATTGTGCGCGCCGACCAAGTCACTGCGAGCGAAAAACATTTCACGCTCAAAATGAAAGACGGCAAGCCCATGGAATACAACCCCGGACAGATTCTTGAAGTCTCTGTGCACGGCTTTGGCGAAATTCCCATTGGTTTTGCAAGTTCTCCAACGCGCAAAAACACATTCGACATCGTGATTCGCACCGTGGGTCGCGTTTCTACAGCCATTAACAAGCTTGGCAAAGGCGATTCCTTATTTGTACGCGGCCCCCTTGGCACTGGCTTTAGTTTGGAAAAATTGCGCGGTCATCCGATTTTGATTGTTGCCGGCGGTATTGGATTGTGTCCAACACGCTCGCTTATTCAATATGTTTTGGATCGTCGTGACGAGTTCAAAAGCTTTAAGTTGTTCTTTGGTTCCAAGTCTCCCAAAGATCAATTGTTCCTGGATGATCTCGCTCAATGGCGCGGTTCAGAACACGTTGAATACTTGGAAACCGTAGATAAAGGCGAGGAAGGATGGAAGGGCAACGTTGGCGTTATCACCACATTGTTTGCCAAAACCAAAATTGATCCCGACACCCGCGTTATTGTTTGTGGTCCTCCTATTATGTACAAGTTCGTCATGCGCGAGCTCGACAAACTGGGAATTCCTCATGACAACGTGTACGTCGACCTCGAACGCCGCATGAAGTGCGGATTGGGCAAATGCGGTCACTGCCAAATGAACGACAAGTACGTTTGCTTTGATGGTCCCGTGTTCTCGTTCAAGGACATTGAACACCTCGAGGAGGCCTTCTCATGAGTAAAAAAGTGACAGTTGCCAGTTTCGATTTCACAAGCTGCGAAGGCTGCCAGATCGAGCTTACCAACATGGGCGAGCACGTCTTCATGGGCCTTCTGAATCATATTGAGTTTGTTGAATTCCGCGAAGCAATGTCGGAAAAGGCTGATGCCTACGACATCGCTCTTGTGGAAGGAAGCTACTCGCGTGAAATAGATCGCGAACGCCTTCTTGAAATTCGTCGCAAGGCAAAAATCGTTATCGCCATGGGCGCATGCGCAACATGTGGCGGCATTAACGCTCTCAAAAATCACCAAAACGACTGGGCTGAAAACGTGTATGGCGATAAGGCATCAATGCCGCACCTCGCCAGCGCTAAGGCGTTGCCCATTTCGGCCGTTATTAAGGTCGACTATGAGCTTCCCGGATGCCCCATGAATAAGGAAGAGCTTGTGAAAGTTGTGAACGATCTCGTTCACGGCAAAGCTCCTCTCATTCCAGATCATCCTGTTTGCGTGGAATGCAAGGCGCGCGAAACAGTATGTCGTTTTGAGCTCGGCGATCATTGTATGGGTATGGTGTCGCGCGCCGGCTGCGGAGCTCCGTGTCCTGCGCACGGCATTCCGTGCGAAGGCTGTCGCGGCTTTGTGAGCCACCCCAACTATGCAGCTCTTGAAAAAGTGCTGGTAGAAAAAGCTGGGTTCTCTCGCGAGCGCGCTGCAAACAAAGCACAGATGTTCACCTCGAACTATCTTGAAAAACTGAGGTAAGCCATGACGAAGAACGTTAATATTCACGTTCATCACCTGACCCGTGTTGAGGGTCATGGAAATATCGTTGTCAACGTGAACAACGGTACAATTGAAAAGTGCGAATGGCAGGTTCCCGAAGCCCCCCGCTTTTTTGAAGCGATGGTGCGCGGCCGCCACTATTCCGAAGTTCCCCGTATCACCAGCCGTATTTGCGGTATTTGCTCTGTTGGTCATACTTTGGTTGCCGTAAAAGCAGCCGAAGATGCTTTGGGCATTAAGGTGAGCGAGCAAACTGTTAAGCTTCGTACACTCTTGAAGCACGCCGAAAACTTTGACTCGCACGTTGTGCACTCGTTGTTCTTGGCAGCCCCCGATCTTTTGGGCGTGCCATCGGTGTTTCCGCTTGTTGCCACGCATCCGGATGTTGTAAAAGCCGCACTTCGTTTGAAGCGCTTTGGTCACGAATGGGGTTCACTCGTAGCAGGCCGTACAACACACCCCACCACGTGTGTGCCCGGTGGTTTTGCATCGGTTCCCACTGTGAAGGCAGTTGCAGAACTCCGCCGTCGCATGGAACAGGAATGCCTCCCAGACCTCTTGGCAGTGTTTGGCGTTGTGAAGTCGCTCGCAGGCAAATTCCCCGCGTTCGAACGCAAAACCGAATATGTGGCCGTTCATCACAAAGATGAATACGGATTGTATGACGGCGACATTCAATGCCTCATGCCCGATGGCTCCAAGGAAATTATAGACGTTCACAACTACCGCTCAGTGACCAACGAATACATCAGCCCGCTTTCTACTGCTAAGTACGCGAAGCATAAAATGGGTTCGTATTTCGCTGGAGCGTTGGCTCGTTTCAACAACAACTTCGACCAACTGCACCCAGTTGCGAAAGAAAAGGCTGCCGAGCTAGGTATGAAACCTATTTGTTTCAACACTTACCTCAACACAGCTGCTCAGGTTGTTGAATGTGTGCACAGTCTGTTCGAAGGCATTCGCCTTTGCGACGAACTCATTGCCAAGGGCATTAAAGATGAAGCGCTTGTTATGCCCAGCAAGCACGGCACAGAAGGCGCGGCTTTGATTGAAGTGCCACGCGGCATTTTGTTCCACAGCTACACGTTTGACAAAGACGGTATGTGCGTGAATGGAAACTGCATCATTCCCACAAACCAAAATCACGGCAACATTCAGCTGGATTTCGAAAAACTTCTTCCCGAATTGCTCAACGCAAACAAGGCGGAAAAAGAAATCGAGCTGGCATTGGAAATGATGGTTCGTGCATACGATCCTTGCATTTCGTGTTCTACTCACTATCTGAAGGTTGACTTCAAGCGTTAAAAAGCAACTGAAGCAAAAACTATTCCGAATAGAAAATCGTTTCAAAACGATAACACCCCAGGACGAGACCTTGTTGTCTCCCTGGGTTTTTTAAGAGTCAATTCCTCAACAGAAGGAAAATATCACCTCTCACTCAAGACAAATGAACATTGTACGATACACTCCGGGTGATCGGCTCTTATACGGACGATCCCTTAAAACAACTCTTTTAGGAGGCATTCATGTTTTCGTACAAGTCACTTGCTCTTGCTGCCGTTTCATTTGCTGTTGCTGGCCAGGCTCTAGCCGCGGGCGAACAAATTACAAAAGAAGAAATGATAAAGTTTGTTGATGAGGCTGCCGCATTTGCAAAAAAAGTTGGCAAAGAGGCTGCTGTTAAGGAACTTAACGATCAAAAAGGCAAGTTTTGGAGACACAACGGCGAACTCTATATTTTTGGCTACAACATGGATGGCGTAAACGTTGTCCATCCTCAAAAACCAGCGCTGGTTGGCAAAAACCTCATGGGTTTAAAAGATCCCAAAGGCACCGCAGTTGTTAAGGGTCTCATTGACTCCGTAAATAACAAAGAGGGCAAGGGTGAATTTGTGTGGATGTGGGAAAACCCTGCCTCCAAGAAAGTCGAACCCAAGCATGGCTACTCGGTAAAGATTGTTGATCCCAAGGGCGACTGGTTCCTGGGTTCAGGAGTACATCTTCCTCAAAAGTGAGTCCTCATGCTTTTGGATCGATTGTCTCTCAAAGAAAAACTTTGGCTTCTCACTACCGTTGCGCTCATTTCGTTGTGTGCAACGGTAGTTGTTGGGGCCATAGCCTCATCTTCGTTGAGCCGCTCGACCTCCGACCTCTCCAATAAGTATCTCGTTGCGCTCTCAACAGTGGCTTCCGCCCGGAACGACTTGTCCCGTTCCAATGCATTCGTATTCAAATTTGTGAACGAAGTGCGTTCAGGACAAACAAATGACACACTTAAAGAAAAAATGGGGCAAATTCGAACAGCCCTTACTCAAACAACAAAAAAATCAAAGGAAGCGGACGATGCCTTGGCGCTTGCCGGCGTTTCAATGGATCGCACAGCAAAAGAAAAGCCAGTCTTGCTGCAAGATATTTCTGCTTCGTACGAAAAAACCATGTCCGAATCTCTGGACGCAATTTTATCGGATGTTACCATTGGTGGCATGATGCTTATGAGCACCGAAGAAGATTATTCCAAGGCCGAACTTTTTTTTAACAACTTCGAAAAAGCCGTAAAAGACTCGGTTTTTGAAAACGCCCAGAAAGCAAACCAGTTGGCACAGCGTGCACAGTGGATGCTTATTGCTGCTGGAATAATAGGGCTACTCGTGTTCAGCACCATCGCTATCTTAACCATTGCAGGCATTCGCAACGCCAGTCAAAAATGCCTTGAATTTACCAGCCGCGTTGCCGAAGGCGATCTGGAAACAAAATTGCTTGTAAAAAATAGACGTGATGAATTTGGGAAAATTGTTTTCGCATTGGAAAAAATGCAAAGTCGGCTGCAGGAAAAAGCAAATGCTGCCGTTCAAATTGCAGAAGGTAATCTTGCGGTAGAAATTCAACCTGCATCGGATCGCGATAAACTCGGAACCGCTCTTATAGACATGCGAAACAATCTGCAAAGCATGGTTCAGGGAATAAAAATTGCATTCGAAAAAGTTGCAACGGACATGAGCTCACTCAAAAAGACCTCAAATAGCCTTCACGAAATTTCCCAAGAACAAGCAGCGTCTTTGCAGCAAATTTCGTCATCTGTCGCAGAAGTCAATCAAAGAGTACGCCTCAACACGCAAACCACCGAACAGGCCAGCCAACAGGCAAAAGCCGTTCGCGAAAATGCTCAACAGGGGAAACTCAAAATGGAAACCCTAGCACAAGCAATTTCGCACATGCACACGTCCAGCAAAAATGTTTCAAAAGTGATTAAAACAATTGATGACATTGCCTTTCAAACAAATCTATTGGCACTCAATGCCTCAGTTGAGGCTGCACGAGCAGGTCAACATGGAAAGGGATTTTCCGTTGTTGCAAATGAAGTGAGAAACCTGGCAAACCGCTCTGCAAAGGCAGCCAGCGAATCGGGCGACTTAATACAGGATTCACTGAAGACGGTAGCAGCAGGTCTGACACTCACCCAAGAAACAACTCAAAGCTATCAGGTGGTTTTTGATGAAATGAACTCAGTCACCCACGAAATCATTACGGTGAACGACGCTAGCAAACAGCAATCCGAAGAACTCGGCCAGGTTTCGCAAGGAATTTCACACCTAGGAAATAGCACCACAAACACTGCAGCATTTGCCGAAAATGTAGCCAGCACCGCTGCGAATACCTTTCAAAATGTTTGCGAAGTGGAAACACTTCTTTCTCGTTTTAAAGTATCCAATAATCACTGAATAGCAACCTGAATTTCGTCGCCTTTTTCGGGATCTGTTGAAACAACAACTTGCAATTGCGGAGAAGTCCCTCCGTTTGTAATTTCACCGCGCTTCACAAGTTCTTGCGCAATACGATTTTCCAATTCCTTTTCCAAAACCCTCCGCAACGGTCGTGCTCCAAATAAAGGATCAAAGCCGAGGTCCAACAGAATTTTCTTTGCTGAAGGAGTTATTTCCAATCCAAGCTTCATCTCCAAAAGTCGCTCACGCAAATTGCTCAAATTCAAATCCAATATGCTTTCGATTTGCCGCTTCTCCAGTTTTTGAAAAACAACAATATCATCGAGTCTGTTTAAAAACTCTGGTTTAAAAACATTTTTAAGCTCTCCAATAGCCAATTCATGAACTTCTTGGTTTGAAAGCCCCACTTGCGATTGACCAAGTCCAACTGCGCGGCGTGTGGAGTTAATATACTCACTTCCCACATTGCTTGTAAAAATGATGATGGTGTTTTCAAAGCTCACCCATTGGCCTTCGGCATCGGTAAGGCGACCGTCATCCAGCATTTGCAAAAAAATATTAAAAATATCGGGGTGAGCCTTCTCTATCTCATCAAAAAGAACCACGCTGTAAGGATTACGCCTAATAACTTCCGTAAGCTGCCCGCCTTCGCCATACCCAATATATCCTGGCGGAGAACCAATGAGTTTTGAGGCTTCGTGACGTTCCATAAATTCCGACATATCAAACCGCACAATTTTATTCTCATTATCGAGAACATATTCTGCCAGCGCCTTAGCTAACTCCGTCTTTCCAACACCGGTTGGTCCCAAAAACAAAAACGAAGCAATAGGAGCTTTGCGTTTGCGGAGCCCAACACGGTTGCGGCGAATGGCATTAGCCACAGCGAGAAGTGCTTGGTCCTGACCCACAACCCGCTTACCCAAGCTTTTTTCAATTTCACTCAATTTTTTATAGTCGGCTATTTGCATGCGCTGTATAGGTATTCCCGTTGTTTTAGAAACCAATGAGGCAATGTCATCTGCAGAAACAACGCGATCTTCAGGTAAAATACTTTGTTCCCAAACCCGCTTCGCCTCTACAATTCTGTTTTCAAGAGCCAATATTTCAATTTGAATTTCTGCAACTTTTGCAAAATTCTGATGATTAAACTCATCACCACGACGGTCGGATTTTTGCTGTTTTTCCTTTTCTAATTTCTGAATTTCGGGAGGAACATTCACAGCATGCATGCGCTTCAAAGCCGCTGCCTCATCCACGAGATCAATTGCTTTGTCGGGCAAACATCTCCCAAAAATATACCGATGCGAAAGTTCCACTGCGGCATCGATACTTTCATCTGAAAGGGTTATGTTGTGATGCTTTTCATACTTTGACTTCAGCAAATGAACCATTGTTTTAGCTTGCAACACCGATGGTTCCTGCACGGTGATGGGTTGAAATCGACGTTCCAACGCGGGATCCGATTCAATATAAAGCTTATATTCCTTTTGAGTGGTTGCACCAACACATTGCAATAAGCCTTTTGCCAACGCGCTTTTCAAAATATTTGAGGCATCCAAAGCACCTCCGGTACGACCCGCACCTACCAAGGTATGAATTTCATCAATGAACAAAA
>CAIZES010000469.1 GCA_903932045.1 uncultured Silvanigrella sp.
ACACTTGTTCAAAAATCGGCCACTTCAACGAGCCCGCGACACGCGGCACGCTGACCACCACGACAGGCGCGGACGTTTTCGTAAACGAAATTCGAAAATCGTGGACCTTGGCGTGTCGCGTGGACCTTGGCGTGTCGCGTGGACCTTGGCGTGTCGCGTGGACCTTGAAGTGGGCGTTTTCAAACTTTTAGTAAGACACCCCTGGCCGCCCCACTCTTACGCGTTGAGTTGATCTTTCTGTATGTTAGCGTACCATCAGTGCGCATCCACAACCGTGCACATTCTTGTTAAAGATGCCACTCGGCATCCAAAGTCAGTCCGTTCATGGGGATATTTTGTGACAAACCAAGCAAACCATTCGCCACATGTTGTAACTGCAGGAAACCGCATTCTGCATGGCGAGTATCATTTGCATTCGGCGTTTCCACGTGCCCGCAACTTTTTTTGCAATGAGGCACTCGTAAGCTTGGTCTCATCGGAAATTGGTCCGGCAGGTTTTCATGTGGTGTGGAACAGCGAAACATTGCCAATGCCGCAGTGCGAAATTGTAAAAGTGAGTTCACACGGAATTTCCCTCGACGATTTTTTCATTCCTCATTCCAAAATTGTTTTTTTTGAATCAGAGTGGCGCTGCGAAGAATACATCCATTGGCATAAAAACAAAGCGCAGCACATTGCCCAATTATTGCCTTTGTCCGGATTTTCATTTTTGATAAAAACGTCCTCTCATCAAAGTTTCTCATGTTTCGAAAAACAGGTAGAGGAAGCCGCACATCGAGCCCTCAATTTTTTCTACGACGGCAATTTGGAACAATGCGTCAGAAGCATGCGTGGCCTTGGCTCAGGACTCACGCCCAGCGGCGACGATTTTTTATGTGGCATGCTGGCAGCGTACACTATTCTAGAAAATTCAATCAACAACAACAAAGAGGCACTGCCATTCCCAAACCCATTTCCTCCCAGTCAAAAAGCTATTCTTAAGCATGAAATTGCTCTTAAGCGGGAAACCATTCTTAAAAATGCATTGGGGACCAACATGCTTTCCAATGCATTTTTGCACGCGGCAGCAAACGGCGTATTCTCTGTTCGCCAACTGCATTTCTTTAATGCATGCCTCCAACACACCACCGAAAATAATCTTTGCACCGCAGTTGCCAACTTGGTAGCCATTGGCGCCACTTCAGGAACAGACTTTGCGGTTGGATTTTTACAAACAATGGAAAGAGAGAACGCAACATGATTGCGAAAGGAAAAGTTCTAACAGGACACTATTTTGATTCTGTAAGTCTTATGCTTGCTGCACGAGACCTCCGCGCCATGCCAGGCATTGCGGACGCTGCACTTGTTATGGCTACCGCCGAAAACAAAACCATACTCCGATCCTCTGGAATGGAGTTATCGGAATTCACGCAAGCGGGCGACGCCGATTTGCTCATCGTAGTGAAAGGAGAAAGCGAGGAACTCGCAAAATCTGCCCTGGACACTGCACTCAGCTCACTTAATAAAAAACGTAGCAAAACAAATACAACCGAAAACACCTCAAAATCGCTGCTAGGCGCACTTAAAAACAATCCCGACACAAACCTTGTTCTCATTTCGGTAGCAGGCAAATTCGCTGCTCACGAGGCCCGCGCCGCGTTGGAAAACAACATGCACGTCATGCTCTTTTCCAACAACGTTTCCATTGAATACGAAGTCGATCTCAAAACATTTGCACACGAAAAAGGTTTATTGATGATGGGGCCCGATTGCGGCACAGCAATCATCAATGGCATACCACTGGCATTTGCAAACCTTGTGCGCCGAGGAAAAATTGGAATTGTTGCCGCATCGGGAACAGGACTTCAAGAAGTGGCTTCCATTATTCACAGTGCTGGCGGAGGTATTTCGCAAGCTATTGGAACAGGCGGACGCGATGTCAAAAATAAGGTGGGCGGTATTACCTTTTTGGACGCATTTGAAGCGCTTAAAAACGATCCCGAAACCAATGTTGTCGTTTTGGTTTCCAAGCCACCCGAGTCGGTTATTTTGGAAAAACTTGCAGCAGCAGTAAAAGGCATCACAAAACCCGTGGTCACCATCTTTTTGGGAGCCGACAAATCCGTCTCACGCAAAATGGGCGCATATGCGGCTCAAACCCTTGAGGAGTCGGCTTACATGGCTGTTGCGCTCTCCAAAAAAATTGAGATGAACGAAATAGCTCCCAATGCCAAAGTTCGCACCGAACTTTTTCGCAGCATTGTGCATGACAAAGCCTATCGCATGGCAAAAACACAAAAATGGTTACGAGGCATATTCAGTGGCGGCACTTTTGCCCACGAAGCGCTTATGATAAGCAGCCGCTCTTTGGGAATTGTGCGCACAAACATCACAAACGACGCTCAACAAAAACTAACCGACTCCTGGTTAAGTTGCGAGCACACTATTGTCGACTTGGGGGAAGATGAATTTACGGTGGGGCGACCCCATCCCATGATTGATTATTCGTTGCGTCGAAAGCGCATTGCACAAGAGGCTGCAGATCCCGAAACCGCATGCATCTTGCTGGACGTGGTTTTAGGATTTGGATCCCACGAAGATCCTCTCTCCGAACTCATACCCGAAATTCGTGAAGCTCAACGCAACGCACAGGCCGCAAAACGTTATATTGCTTTTGTCGCATCTGTTACGGGAACTGAACTTGACCCTCAAAACAGAACCCGCGTTGTGGAAGGACTGGAAAACATCGGCGTATTTGTTTTGCCATCCAATGCAGCCGCAGCAGAATGTGCCACCATGATTGTATCTGCACGAGGGGTGAACTGATGTCTGTTTCAAACTTATTCAATCAAAAACTCAAAGTTGTAAATATTGGAATTGGCTCGTTCGCAGAAAATATCCGTCGTGCCGGCGGAACCGCTGTATCCGTAGAATGGCAACCTCCTGCGAACATCTCACCAAATATTTTTAGAACACTCAATGCAAAAAAAGAAACAATTTCCAAAGCAAATTCTGAAGCTCTCCAACGCATTCTTAATAGCAAACCTTATTTGACAAATATGGCACGCGCCATTGACGTTGTTCCAGGGATGCGAAAAAATTTGTTGATGCATGCAGGGCCACCCATCACTTGGGAACGCATGTGTGGCCCTATGCGCGGCGCCGTTATCGGCGCACTTCTTTACGAAGGTCTTGCACAAACTCCCGAAGAAGCGGAAACACTTGCTGCCTCCGGCAGCATTGACTTCGAGCCATGCCACGAGCACAGCTCCGTCGGACCCATGGCTGGCGTAACATCAGCATCTATGCCTGTTTTTGTTGTTAAAAACGAAACCTTTGGAAACGTCGCATTTTGCACTCAAAATGAAGGCCTCGGAAAGGTATTGCGTTACGGTGCATTCTCGCCCGAAGTTATTGAACGCCTGCGGTGGATGGAAAACATTCTTTATCCAACGCTCAAAAAAGCGCTGGATGTTTGCGGAAAAATCGACCTTAAAAACATCATTGCGCAGGCGTTACACATGGGTGACGAGTTGCACAACCGCAATCGCGCTGGCACCTCGCTTTTTTACAGATCCATAGCTCCCGCAATTGTTGAAACAGCAAATTCTCCTAAAATAGCAGCCGATGTCCTGCGTTTCATAAACGGAAATGATCATTTCTTTTTGAATCTTTCCATGGCCGCAAGCAAAGCAACTCTCGATGCTGCGCGCAGTATCGAAAATTCAAGTGTTGCAGTGGTCATGGCGCGCAACGGAACCGACTTCGGCATCCAATTATCAGGAACTGGAAACGAATGGTTTACGGGTCCGGCTCTTGTTCCAGATGCGCTTTTTTTTGCTGGATTTACAAAAGAAGATGCAAACCCCGACATTGGCGATAGCGCAATCACCGAAACAAACGCATTGGGAGGTTTTGCAATTGCAGCATCCCCTGCCATAGTACAATTTGTAGGTGGTTCGGCTTCTGATGCACGCCAATACACTCTTGATATGTACGAAATTACCGTCGGCGAAAATACCTCGTACCAAATTCCGTCTCTCGATTTTCGAGGAACGCCTACAGGAATTGATGCCATTCTCATTGTTGAAACGGGAACACTTCCCTTTATTGACACTGGAGTTGCGCACAAAAATCCTGGCGTCGGTCAGGTCGGTGCTGGAGTTTTAAAAGCTCCAATGGAACCCTTTGCCAAGGCCGTTGCAGCACTTGCTGCTCGTTTTGAGCACAAACACATTCGCACGGAGGAATAGCGATAGCAGAACAGAAAAAAGCAGAACAGAAAGTGGCTGAACAGAAAACACCAAAACAACGACAACGGAGAAACACATGAAAAATAAAGACCTGAAAAAAACAAAACAAACAACGAAGGCCCCTAAAGCACCCAAGACATCTTCCGAAATGGAAAAATTTCTAGCCTTCATGAATGAGATTAAAGTCTACGATCTCACTCAGCGCCTCAGCATTCACACACCGCCGTGGCCCAGCTATATGCCTCTCGGAATTCAGTATTTCAAACGCATTGCCGGAGCGCATCAAGGTCAAGGCGCAAACGGGCAAATTATCACAACAAGCAACCATGTGGGCACCCACATTGACGGCGAAATTCATTTTCACGCCAGCGGACGTTCCATTGGCGATGTCCCCATTCAAGAATGGATTGGTCAGGGTGTTGTCGTTGATATTTCCGATGCCGTTGGGGATTACGATCTTTATTCACCCGAAATGCTTATGGAACGCGCGGACATTCGCAAGGGTGATATTCTCATCATCAACACGGGATATCATCGCTATGCATGGGATCAACCGGACAGCGATGAAGTGCGCTACTTTGTAAAACACCCTGGCCCAAGCCCCGAATTTCATGAGTGGGCTTTGAAAATGAAAATTAAGTGGATTGGAGTAGACTGCGGCAGCGCCGATCATCCCATGAACACAATCATTCGAACCTGGCATCCTGCACGCTTTCAAGAAGCCGAAGCCAAACTAAAAAAGAACTACGGAAAATCATGGGACCAAATGTTTCCACCAGAAACCTATTACCAGGTTATGCATCTTAAACTCTTTCCCAAAAAGCTTGTGCACGCAGAAAACATTGGTGGAGAAATTGCCAAACTTTCCAACAAGCGCTGCTGGATTGGATTGTTTCCGTTACGAGGAATTGAATTGGAGTCTTCCATGTGTCGCGTTGTGGCATTTGAACCCTCAAAATAAAAAATTTGGAGAGCAATATGCCCATTGCGCATGAATACGAATATCTTAAGCCAACCAGCGTTGCTGAGGCTGTTGATATTTTGAGCCGTTTTGAAAACAACGTACGCTGCTTGGCGGGCGGAACTGATTTAATTGTGCATCTTAAAGAAAACGTGGTAAGGCCTGCCGCTGTTGTTGATATCAAAGCAATTCCAGAACTTTCTGGAATCAAAATGCAAGGAAACGAACTTCGCATTGGGGCCCTTGTCACATTCTCTGAAATCATTCATTCCGCAGAAATTAAGAAACATTTTCCGGTTCTCGTTGAAGCAGCCGAAACAGTTGCCTCAGTGGGCGTGCGAAACCGCGCGACTTTGGTTGGCAATATTTGTTCGGCAGTTCCTTCACTGGATGCCGCACCTGTGCTTCTTATTTATGATGCGCAAGTTGTAGTGCGCGGAAAAAACGGTGAACGAAGCATTTCCATTCACGACTGGTTTACTGGCCCCAAAAAAACGTCCAAAGCTGCAGACGAACTTGTAACACACGTGATAGTCAACAAACCTTTGGAAAAACATGCTGCGGCATATGTAAAACTTGGTCGTTATAGAGGAGAAGACTTAGCTCAAGCCGGAGTTGCAGTCATGCTCACGGACAACAAAAACTACCGTATTGCCACTTGCGCATTGGGCCCCATTGCCAAGCGCGCGCCCAAAGTTGAAGCTGCACTCAATAGCCACACTCCATCCAAAAAAACTTTTGAAGACGCAGCAAAGTTCATTCTTTCCGAAATTTCTCCCATTACCGATATTCGCGCCTCCAAAGAATATCGCGAACACATGGCGGTTGTTATGACACGCAGAGCCCTGGAGGCAGCAATGGCCCGCCTGTTGGGAAAAACGGTGGACGTTGCGTCCATTTTGGGAGGATGAACATGAAAGTCAGATTTCAATTAAATAATGAAAAACGATCCCTGGACGTTGAACCAAATGATGTTCTTTTCGACGTCCTGCGCGACAAAATTGGCCTCAAAAGTCCCAAGTGCGGCTGCGATCGCGGCGACTGCGGTGCGTGCAGCATTCTGTTGAACGGCAAAAGTGTTCGCAGTTGTTTAGTACTTGCTGCGGAAATTGAGGGCGCAAACATTGTGACTGTAGAAGGCATAGGTCAAACGGATTTGAGCCCGGTTCAAAAAGCATTTTTAGACAAAAATGCTTTTCAATGCGGATATTGTGCTCCCGGAATGATTATTGCTGCCACCGAACTTTTGGAGCACAACAAGCACCCCAACGCACACGAAGTTCGCGAAGCGCTCTCGGGCAATTTGTGTCGCTGCACCGGCTATACTCCCATTATAGAAGCCGTTTGCCAGGCGCGCGGGAGAAAGTCATGACATCAAAAAAACAGGACGAACTCAAATATGTTGGGAAGTCGGTTTCGCGCATCGACGAAATGGATAAAGTTTCCGGAGCAGCGCGCTACGCCGACGATTTAGAATTCGGGCCTAATCTTTTATTTGCGGAGATTGTGGAAAGCACACAAGCTCATGCACTTATCAAAAGCATTGACACCTCGGCTGCTGAAAAAGAAGAAGGCGTCGTTCGCGTTTTTACCGGGAAAGATTTTCCCGGATTGCGCTTTGGATTGTACATGCAAGACCGGTATGTGTTTGCGCAAAATCGCGTGCGTTTTGTGGGCGAGCAAGTTGCCGCCGTAGTGGCACGGTGCCCAAAAGCAGCAAAGCGTGCAGCCGCTTTGGTAAAAGTTGAGTACGAACCTCTCCCTGCCGTACTCAACCAGATGAATGCTCTCAATTCAGATTGCAATTTAGTTCATGAAAAGCTTGGTGAGTATTCACATGTCCCATGGTTTTTTCCAAAGGCAGGAACCAATATCGCCCACTGGCGTAAGGTTCGCAAAGGCGACATCAGCAACGCCTTTCAAGAAGCTGACTTCATTTTGGAAGATACTTATAACGTTCCCCGTTACGCGCACTGCGCCATTGAACCGCACGTTGCCACGGCTTTGTTCGATCACGCAGGCCGCATCACCGTGTGGGCATCGTCACAGTCGCCCTACACACAACGACATTTGTTTGCCGAGTGCTTAGCACCTCTAGGCATTACACATAAAGATGTCCGAGTGATTGCGCCATATGTTGGTGGAGGATTTGGCGGAAAAGCTGGCGTTACCATGGAAATTCTTGCGGTGGTTCTGGCCACAAAACTCAAAGGAATGCCTGTAAAGGTTCGCTGGAGCCGAGAACAAGAATTTTACAACACCTACCAACGCCTTGGTGTTGTTGCCAAAGTAAAAATGGGCGTCAAAAGTGATGGCACCATTGTTGCACTCGATCACAAAATACATTGGGATGCTGGAGCATATGTTGAGTACGGCGCCAACGTTGTCAACGCTGCGGGACTATCGGCATCGGGTCCGTACAATATTCCTCATATTTCCATCGACTCCATGTGTATCTACACAAACCTTCCGCCGGGAGGTGCTTATCGCGGCTTTGGATATTCCGAATGTTTGTTTGGAATTGAAAGTCACATCGATCGCATTGCGCGCCATCTCAAAATTGATCCGGTGGAAATGCGCCGCAAAAACGCAATCCGCACCGGCGACATTCTTCCCTATGGCTCTCACATGAACCCCTCCGGACTTGTGGAATGCATAGACAAAGTTGCAGCAGAAATTGAATGGGGCAAAAAAGAAATGAGCAAAGATCCAACCAAGTTTATTGGAAAAGGATTTGCACTTTTTTGGAAAGCTCCCGCAATGCCGCCCAACGCATCCAGCTCGGCATTCTTAAAGTTTAACGAAGACGCAAGCATGAATATTTTGGTGTCGGCCATGGAAATTGGCCAGGGATTTTTAACCGCGATGGCGCAAATTGCCGCAGAAGTTTTGCAGGTACCGCCTCATAAAATTCGCGTAGAAACACCTGACACCGATCGCAATCCCTATGAGTGGCAAACCGTGGCGTCACATATCACATGGGGAACAGGAAATGCGGTGCGTCGCGCAGCTCTCGATGCCAAACAGCAAATTTTGGAACAAGTTGCTCGCGTTCATCATTATCTTGCCGACGATATGTACCTGGACAACGAAATGGTAAAATGCAAACAAGAACCAGCCTTCGCACTGCCTCTCAAAAATTTTGTAATCACTGGTTTAGCAATGGAAGACGGCACATATCGTGGTGGACCAATTATTGGACGCGGCACATTTATGCCCGAGTTTTCTTCTGCTCTGAGCGATCCCGAAACGAGTCAAGGAGGACACCCCAATGTGCACTACACAGTTGGCGCGGCAGCCCTAACATTAGAAGTAGATAAAGAAACCGGAAAAATGCGCGTACTGAAAGCGGTTGAAGCCTTGGATGCCGGCAAAGTGATTAATCCCGACATGGCAAAGGGCCAACTGGTGGGTGGACTGTTGCAAGGATTGGCAACCGTTTTATATGAAGACATGCGCTACAACGAAAGCGGAAAATTGCTCAATCCCAATTTCACAGACTACAAAATTCCAACTTGCAAAGACGTGCCTCTGGAAATTGTTCCCATTCTTGTTGAAGTGCCGCAACCCGACGGTCCGTTTGGCGCACGTGGAATTGGCGAGCACACCATGTTGCCTGCTGCTCCCATGATAGCCAATGCCGTGCACGATGCCGTTGGTGTTCGTATTGTTTCAATGCCTGTCACTGCTGAAAAAGTTGCACTTGCAATTCTTCAGAGTGAAGCAAACCATACTGCCCGTGGAGCGCATTCATGAAAAAACCATTAGAGGGTGTGCGCGTTCTCGACCTCACCCGCGTTCTGGCCGGACCTTTTTGCACCATGATGCTTCTCGACTTGGGTGCGGAAGTGATTAAAGTTGAAAATCCAAACGGAGGCGACGACTCCCGTGCGTTTGGTCCGTTTCAAAACGGAAAAAGTGCATACTTTCTCACAATAAATCGCGGCAAAAAAAGTATCTCACTCAACCTGAAAACCCAAGAGGGAAAACAGCTTCTGCGCGATTTGGTAAAACACTGCGACGTCATTTGCGAAAATTACACGCCGGGCACAATGGAAAAATTAGGCCTTGGTTACGACGATCTTCGGGTTATCAATCCGCGCATTATTTACGCCGCCATGTCGGGATTTGGCCATTCTGGGCCCGACATGAATAAGCCTGCCTACGACATCTTGGTTCAGGCCATGGGTGGTGTTATGAGCATCACGGGATGGCCCGGCAGCGCACCAACACGCGTAGGTGTTTCCATGGGCGATATTTCTGCTGCGCTTTTTGGTGCAATTGGCCTCACCACAGCTCTTTATCAGCGAGAAAAAACGGGAGTTGGTCAAAAAGTGGATGTTGCCATGCTCGATTGCCAAGCTGCCATGCTCGAAAATGCTTTGGCGCGTTTTCAAGTTGAAAAAGCAGTTCCTCAACCGTTGGGTTCACGCCATCCATCCATCAGTCCTTTTCAAGCATACAAAGCTTCTGACGGTTATTTGATTATTGCAGCCGGCAACGATAATTTGTGGTCAAAATTGTGCACAGCTCTCAATTGCACTCCTCTTATTTCCGACGCTCGCTTTCAAACAAATGCGCAACGCACTTCAAACGTTATCGAAGTGGAAACAGAACTCAATGCCATTTTAGATCAGAAAACCGTTGCACAGTGGATGGATATTCTCAACAATGCCGGAGTTCCTTGCAGTCCGGTGAACGGAATGGATGCAGTGCTTCAACATCCACAACTCAATGCCCGCAACATGTTTGTGGACGTAACCGACCCTGCATTTCCGGGCATGAAGGTACCAGGAAATCCAATAAAGATGTCCTGCTTGGCAGAAGAATTGTCGCGCGACAAAGCTCCAGATATTGGCGAACACAACTCCGAAGTTCTTCGCGATTTATTGGGAATGAGCAATGCCCAAATTGCTGCACTCAAAGCATTGGGAGTCATGTGAAGCCAATGAACACAACCGACATCCGACTTCCACAAGTTGCGCAAAAGCTGGCCTCTGGCGAATGGCCTCTTGCAGATTATATCAATCACTGTCTTTCAAACATAGAGGCTCGCGAGGCCGCTGTTTGTGCACTTTTGCCCGAAGCCAACCGCCGCGAACACTTGCTGCGGGAGGCCGATGCCCTTTGCAAAAAATATCCAAATCCGCAACAACGCCCT
>CAIZES010000470.1 GCA_903932045.1 uncultured Silvanigrella sp.
GAAGGTTTAAACGGCAAGGGAAGAGTGTGCACAAAACGGGCGTATGGTTTTCGAACGTTTCGAGGCATTCAAGTTGCGCTGTACCATTCACTTGGTGATTTACCCACTCCGGAATTCACCCACAGATTCTGGTGACGAGGCGAAATTCTTTAGTTCGTAAAGTCGGTTTGTTTGTTTCTGCTGCAACTTGTGCAATGCTCGCGGTTTCGTGCGCAACAGTTCACAGTGCATTTATGACCAATGTGTCGAGTTCGCCTCAGCACGGACGAATGATTGAAGCGTCGGCATCAAAGTTCGTGTTCTTGGCATTTAATTTTGACAACGATTATGCCTTTGGAGCGCGTGATCGTTTAATGGCAGCCTGTCCAAATGGTATGGTGACGGGAATTTTAACTACGTTTGAATCAAAATGGTATGTTTTCTTTACCGACTTTGAAGTGAAGGCTCGTGGCCTTTGTGTGCAAAACAAACAAGCTGATGCTGCAGTTTTTGAGGGAGGGCTGGAACGAGTTGCCTACGCGAAGGATGGTGCGCGATGAGGTTTGTTCGAGTTGTTCCTTTTTTGCTGCTTTTTTCTGTGGGATGTGCATCTGTGCACAGCTTTCATCAGGAACCTTTTGATGTTGACGCTAAGGGGACGCTGGTGGCATACGAAGCTGAACACACCGTGTGGTTCCGATTTGATAACGACACATCCTGGGTTCAGGCGGCTCAAGATCATTTTCTGGCACAGTGTCCTTCCGGAAAAATTGAGGGTGTGAGTTCGCGCCTCAGTACTTTGAATAGCTTTATGCACTGGAATTATCATTTGCGTTTAGCAGGTACGTGCAAAGTGCGCTAACCCGATTTGTGGTTGTTCTTGCAGATCCATTCGCCAATGCGACGAATGCCTTCGTCAAAGTCACACGGGTTGCCCGCAAACGAAAGACGCAACCAGTTTTGAGTTGTTTGTCCAAAAGCCAAACCTGGCGTGGTGAGTACGTCTTTTTCATTTAATATTTTCAGCGCCAAATCCAGAGAATCCAGAGAATTTAGAGAGTTTACAGAATCCAGTGAATTTTGGAAAAATTCAGAACAGTTGAGCATGATGTAAAAGGCGCCGTCGGGAATAATAAATTGTGCATTGGGGATGTGCTTTTCCAAAGCGGCAAGGGCGCGCGTGCGACGATCGGTGTAAAGTGCAAAATGTGATTTTAGCAAATGCGGATTTTGAAAAACAGCATGAGCCATGTGTTGTGAAAGTGTGGGTGCACAAGACGTTAATACCGCATGTGATCGAATTAAATTCGCGGAAAGAGCGTCTGGAGCTATGGCATATCCTAACCGAAATCCTGTCATGGCTACACTTTTCGAAAGCCCACTGACTAAAATGGCGCGATCGCAAAATTGTGTGACAGATGGCATGGGTTCTGTTGTATACAAAATTTCGGAATAAATTTCGTCGCACAAAATCCAGAACTGATGATGATATGCAAGTGCTGCAAGCTTATCGAGTTCTATTTTTGCGTCAATTTTTCCCGTGGGATTGGCCGGGGAGTTCAGCACAACGAGGCGGGTGCGTGGTGTTATTCTTTCTTCTAAGAGCGATGTTTTCAGGCAAAATTGTTCTGCTTCCAGCCTGGGCGCAACCACAACATGCGCTCCTAAAAATTGGGCAGCCATTGCGTAACCCGGAAAGCCCGGATCGGGAACAATGACTTCATCGCCAACATCAAGGCACACTCCCATCACAGCAAGAATGGCTTCTTGTGCGCCGCACGTGATAACAACATTTTGAGCTGCTTTGGCGTGTGGAATATTGTGATATTTTGCAATTTTATCTCGTAACGAGAGCATTCCTGCGTTGGGTGTGTAACCCAAATCGGAGCCTCGCAATTGTCGAATACCTTCTTCTAAAATTTCCGACGGAACATTTTCCGAGGGTTGTCCGAGCCCAAGGTTGATCGAGGTAGGGCGTTTCCTGTCGAAAACCTGCCGAATAAGAGACGATTGCATGGCGGAAACACGCATTGAACCAGTGTGTGCTTTGTTTTTTGTGTAGCTCTCAGTCGAGAACATTGCGAAGAGCTCCTTCCAGCGCTGTGCGGGCGTTGGTGCGTTCGTCGCGATATTTTACAATGAGTGGCGAATGAATTCCGAGCCCGTTCTCTTGTGCAAATTTTCCTTTTGCCATGCGCACGCCAGGAACAACAACGGCTCCTTCTGGAATTTCCAAAGGCGAGTTCTCACTGGATTTTAAAACCCTTTCGTTTACCAGGTCAAAAACAACTGTGGATGCGTTTAAAATAGTTCCCGAGGCTAAAACGGCTCCTTTGCGTATGAGTACGCCCTCATACACGCCACAGTTTCCGCCAATCATAACATCATCTTCAATAATAATAGGCAAAGCACCTACGGGTTCAAGCACGCCGCCAATTTGTGCAGCGGCGGAAACGTGAACACGCTTTCCTATTTGTGCACAGCTTCCCACCAAGGCGTGAGAGTCAATCATGGTTTCCGAATCAACATAAGCACCAATGTTGATATATGCGGGAGGCATAATGGTTACGCCTTTTGCTACGAAGGCTCCGCGACGTACGCTGGTGCCACCCGGAACAACGCGAACCCCATCTTGCTCGCAAAAGTGTCTTGCAGGAACGGTATCTTTGTCTAAAAATGTGCCAAGTGCATTGGGTTCGTCCATGCGGCTCAAGATTCCCGTGCGAAACCCAAGCAAAATTCCTTGTTTCACAAATCCGTTAACGTGCCACTTTCCGTCTTTTAATTCGGCCGAACGAACTTCGCCGCTCTCAAGGGCGTCGCGGAGTGCAAAAAAAACCTCGCGTTTGTCTGTGTTTGAAAGTGTTGAGTTTGGCGCAACTGCAAATTCAATTTTTTGGCGGAGTTTCTGCAATGTATTTGTCATGGCTGAGCTTCTTTCATACAAAGTTCCACATATTTTTTTCGAGCGGTTTCCAAATCAGCGCACAAAACATGTTCGTGATCGGTGTGCGCTGTGTGAATGGATCCTGGTCCATACATAAGGGGTGTCCCAAGTGATTTCAGGTGCGGAACATCGGAACCATATCCAACCGCAATTCCTGTTTCGCCGTTGGGAACTTCCAAAAATTGTGGATTGGATGTGGAGTGAATTTCGAGTTTCACATTTGAGGGAAGCATTTCGTGAATGCGTTTTTCTGTTTCTGCAGCATCGCCCGCTATGCGCATCATAATCACGGCCTCGGCACTGGGAGCGGTTACGTTGGCCGCAATTCCACCTTGTATTGTGCCAACATTCACAAGGGTTTCTCCCACGCGATGGTCTTTAGGCCATTTTTCGTTGCGAATATTTTGTAAAACATCAAGAAGAGTGTGCACCGCAGAGTGACCGAGTTCGGGATATCCCGAATGGGCGCATTTTCCAGTTCCTTTGAGTGCAAATTTAAGAACTCCGCGTTGCGCCGATACAAATTTGAGTTCCGTGGGTTCGCCGTTAATGAATTTTCTCACAGGCTGCAAAAATTTTGCTGCGGCTTTGGCTCCGTCGCTGCTGGTTTCTTCTCCCACAACAAGCAATAGTCCCACGTTGTTCACGTTTGCATTTTTGAGGTCGCACAGAGCACAAAACATTGAGGCTGCAATTCCTTTGGCATCGCAAGCACCGCGTCCCCATAAAATACCGTTTTCTATGCGCGGGTCTGGACCTCCGGGAACTGTATCCATATGTGTGGTGAGAAGTGTTTCCAATTTGTTTTCCTGTGAAATAAGCACATTCCATCGGTTGCTGTCCACGGGAATTCTTTTTGATACAAAACCATATTCGGTAGCTAGGTTTTCAATAAAAAGCATTGCATTTTGTTCTTCGCCGCTGTTTGAAGGAATTTGCACAAGTTTTAGTGCGAGATTAGCTAAATTTGGCGTTGGTTTCAATGGCGTGACAGAGGATGTTACTGGAGATGATGCTGAAGATGTCATAGGCTTCTCCAAATTACTGGAACTCGAGAACGTCTTGCATGGAATAGAGTCCCGGCTGTTTTTTCAAGAGCCATTTTGCAGCGCGTATGGCTCCAGCTGCAAATGTTTCTCGTGAGAACGCCGTATGCTTAATCTCGAGTTTGTCACAGTCGCTGGCGAAAATAACCGTGTGTTCTCCAACCACGCCTCCGCCTCTTACAGCCAGAATACCGAGTTCATCGCGAGACCGCATATTGTTGCGTCCGCTGCGTCCAAAAACAACATTATCTTCGTAGTTCACACCTTTGGCATCCAATAAAATTTGTCCGGTTGTTACGGCTGTTCCCGAAGGAGCATCTTTTTTGTGTCGGTGGTGCGACTCTACAATGTCGGCATCGTAGTCGGCTGCAAGTGTTTTGCTGATGCTTGCTATAACTTTCCACAGAACATTCACACCCACACTGAAATTGGATGCAAATACAATTGGAATTTTTTGTGCTGCTGACTCCAGAATTTTAAGCTCTTCTGCGTTGAAACCGGTTGTGCCAATAACCACGGAGACATTGTGTTCCACAAGGATTCGAAGATTCTCAACAGTGGCTTTGGGCGACGAAAAGTCTATAAAGACGTCCACTTTTTTGTTCGTGATTTCCGTACGCAACAAGTTTTTGACGTCCACCAATGATTCAATTCTGACATCACTATCGGTGGATGCAAGCTCAACAATAGCGCGCCCCATTCGTCCTTCCGAACCCAAAATTCCCACGCGAATCATTTTGGTTTCCCTTCACACACTTGTTTAAATCCGAATTCCATAGGAAATCATGGCTTGGCGCAATTTTTCTTTATTTGGAGCCTCCATTTCAGTTAGGGGTAGCCGAAATTCTGGTGTGAGAAGTCCCATCATTCCAAGGGCTGTTTTAACAGGAATTGGATTGGTTTCCACAAACATGGCTTTCACAAGTGGGAACATTTTTTGGTGAAGTTCCATGGCTCGCACTGTATTGCCTGTTTTGAAGGCTTCAATCATTTGCTTGACGTCGCGGGGTATGATGTTTGCAACAACGGAAATAACACCGTGGCCACCAATAGATAACAGAGGCAAGGTGAGGGCATCGTCGCCCGACAAAATGGAGAACTTCGAACCGCATGCAACAGCAACTTCACTCATTTGCGAAAGGTCGCCACTGGCCTCTTTGACACCCACAATATTGGAAATCTTTGCAAGTTCGCTCAGAGTTGATGTTGCTAAATTAACTGCAGTTCGCGATGGAATATTGTACAGAATGACGGGAATTTTTATTGAGCCCGAAACGGCCTTGAAATGCTCATACAAACCTTTTTGAGTGGGTTTGTTGTAATAGGGGTTAATAACCAAACAAGCGTCCGCGCCCGATTTTTCGGCGCTTTGCGACAGACGTATGGCTTCTGCGGTGTTATTTGATCCGGTTCCTGCGATAACTTTCATCCGCCCACGTACAAGCTTTACGGTGAGGGCTATCAGTTTTTCATGCTCTTCATGCGACAGTGTGCACGACTCTCCTGTTGTTCCGCAAGGAATAACTCCGTCAGTGCCGCCTTCAATCTGCAATTCGATAAGTTTTGCAAAGGCATCTTCGTCAACAATGCCATTGCGAAATGGAGTGACCAGGGCAACGTACGATCCTTGAAACATTTGAACCCCCTTTGAAGATCATTTAAAATATCTTTAAATGAATGCATCGTTGCCAAGCTTACCGATTAGGATTGTTGATGTTGGACCTTCCAACACAACGTCGGTGAACTCGGATCCTTGCCTACGGAATATCACCTTTAGTGCTCCTCCGCGAGTTTTTACAGCTATTGGCGAAGATTGGTTGTGCTTGCATGCAATCCACAAAGCTGCAGCAACAGCGCCTGTTCCGCAGGCCAGAGTTTCGCCCTCTACACCTCGCTCGAATGTTCTGATTCGGATGCTTTTGCCTGTGCTCAGTTCAACAAAATTGATGTTGGAACCGGACGGGCCAAATGCAGAATGATGTCGAAGATGCGGTGCCACATTCGCAATATCAATTTTGTCCAGGTTTTTGACTTCCAAAACAAAGTGAGGAACGCCCGTGTTAACAAAACC
>CAIZES010000471.1 GCA_903932045.1 uncultured Silvanigrella sp.
CCTGAAATTGTGATTACTGAGGCAGTTGCGGCAAATGCGTAAATCGTTGTTGCAGCAGAGCCTGTGCCTGTTAGTGGCAAACCAGCAACAATAAGAACATCGCCTGACTGTGGCGCAAGAGTGATTGGCTTTGCGTGTTGAACTGAACCTGTACCGCCAAATTGAACTGTAAGCAAAACTGGCGAAGTAGAAGTGTTGTTTGCGCTCACCAAAGGTTCCTGAATTTAATGCGAACGATCCTCGAATGTCGGGCCATGTTTTTTTTCCATCCGCTTTTTTTTCTTCCCATTGACCCACCAATAATCGGTGGGCGCGTGCGGGATAGGTTGTCCCGTTGGAGGGTTTCATTTCGGGTGAGATAATGGCGTCGCACCAGCCACGGCCCAATGACGATACCGCAGGAATTTTTGCCGAAGCCAAGGCCTCGCCGCCAACAATTTCAAAAAGTCGTTCACTGCGTTGTCCAAAAGGTCCAGCAACGGTGGCTTCAAATCGATAAGGATTGGCGGAATCAAAGTTGCGTTCAGAGGATGCGGAAAGTGGCGATCCTCCCTTTAACAAATTGCGAGGAACATCTTTGGGGGCTTCACCGCGCCATTCCCAAGTGGAGCCCATTAAAACGCAATCTGTTTGTCGCAATAGTGCCGAAACGCGCATCCACTCAACATCTTGCTTTTTCCCAAAAGGATAGAGAAAAGCTGTATAGATAATTCCGTTGAATTTTCCGTTCCACGCCACGACCTCAGTTCCGCGAAAGGCGCCTTTTGAAACCACGCTCAAGGGTTTTAGCTGTGCTCCCAAAGTTTTTTTGAGACTTTCTCGAAATGATTTTGTATCGGCAGCGCGAGTCTGGCTGACTTCGCTATTTTGGGACACGTGTTCGGTAGGAGGGAAAGCTAGAAAAAATGGCATATCAGAACATCATGCCCAAGCCGCCCCACAAACCAAAGAAGTTCATGATGCCGCTATCGCCTGAGGGTGCTGAGCCAATAACTGTGTAGTTTCGGAGTTCCAAATTTGCCAAAAATGATGCGGCAGTTGTATTGGCGCTGTGGCCCGGAATGCGACCTAAATAGAAGCGACTTCCCAAACCAAACGACACAACGGGACTTGTTTGTTGTTCGGGTAAGGGACGTGCGGCTTTTCCAAATCCGTTGGCATCACTTGTGCCTTCGTCGCGAATGTCGCAATCTTTTTCACCGCTGCCGGGCTGATTGTAAACGACGTAGCATTTTGTTGTGGTTTGGCGCGGATAATAGTCAGATAAGGCAACCCCTGCACCTGCGTTCAGAAAAAAATCCATGTACCCTACCGCCGACATAAACCAAAGTGCTTTTCCGTACACGGGAGTCCACTGATAGTTTAAACCGTAAATTTGCTTAATTTCGCGTATGGGCATGTAAGCCGGCTTGCGATGAAAAGGTCCGCGTTTCTTTTTTTCTTCGCTCCACGCGGCGTCGTCTTTTACGTTTGATGGTTTGGGCTCAACTCCACCGGTATCACTTGCCGTTGTTGCATCCGTTGCATTTGTGCGATCGCACGCATCGCTGGCTCCAGCGTTTCGAGCGCGTTCTTCATTATAATAGAAAGTCTCGATACATTTTCGTTCTTCTCGGTCTTGTGAAAATCCGGCAAGGACGTCGAGGCTTCCGGCATGCCATTCGTTAATATGATACGTAACCGACGCTGCATACATATAGGTGTCAATGAAAGATTGATTGAGGATCATGCCACCCTGAAGCAAATTAAGCTGAAAACGAGATTGCTTCGGATAGAATTTTCCTTTTACCACTTCGTTTCCTTCAACTGCCGATTTGTAGTCGGTGGCATTAGCTTGTTGCGGAAAAGCTGCGGCAAGACCAACGCATGCGAGTAACGCGATAACTGAATTGCGAATGCTCTTAACAGCGGAGCCTGCGTGTACTTTGGAAAATAGGGTGGAGAAAAGAAAAGCAAGGCCCTGCGGATGCGAATGATCGGGATGTCCTCTTCCTTCAGTGGGAAGCTCTACATCAATATCCGTTGTGGCGCGATTCCAAAAAACGTGCGGAACTTTGGTTCGGCGGCGAATTTCCATTACATCCGTTTCATTTTGAGAAAAGACGGAAACCACATGTCCTGCTTTAACATCTTCAATGAGTTTTACGGTTTCGTCTAGGCCAGAAACCGGCACAATGGCCACGTCGGGGCCTAAAAATGGGGCAGTTGCATAAACGCTTTTTGCAACTTTATCCGCTGAGACCAAGTGCACCCCTGGTGAAACAAAGAAGCCGTTGCCTAAATTGTCTATGGACTTTCCCCATCGTAAAGTTTCTGTGGATTCACGAAATGCGATGCCCTGAAAACGCAAAAATCGTTCGCGCGCGTCGGAGCTGCAAAGTGGCCCCATCACATGTCGATGAGTATCATTGAGATCATCGCGCACGCCAATGGGCATTGCCTTTACGGCTTTAACAAATTCATCGGAAAAAATTTCTGCAACAGAGGAATCAACAAATACCAAACCAGTCGCTTCTACTCGTTGTCCGGCGTCGGCGCACATGCCATAAAGTATTTTTGCAACGGCGTCACCAATGTTGGCAGATGGCAAAACTACGGCGGCATTTTTTCCAAAGCTACAAAGGACCTGGCGCGTATTGCTACGTGAAAAGAGATCTTTTCGAATTTGTTCACGAGTTTCCTCTCCACCCGTGTACAAGACGACATCAAACTGATGAGTGAGAATGAGGCGACGAAAGACTTCAAAGTCTCCGTACACCACTTGAGTTAAGCCTGCGGGGAGTTGCGCTTGATGTATGCAGCTTGCCAGTAGAGACGATGACAGCGGACAGTGACTCGATGGCTTGATGGTAACAGCATTGCCTGCAGCAAGTGCTGGCAACAATGCAGAGAGAATTGTGTAAATGGGAAGAGCCACCGTGCTGGAAATCAAAACAAGGCCCACCGGAGCGTAGTTCCACGTCCAATTTCGAGTGTTATTTTTTTCACTCAAATTTTCTTTGCAGTATCTATGTAAATTTGCAAAGATGTCCTCACACAGGCACCATTCTTGTTCTACTGTCACTCGTGAACGCGAGAGCTCAAGCATCATCAGACTTTTCAGTTCTTCGGCGTTTTCGCGGAGTGACGTTATCAAGCGATTCACTATTATTATGCGTTCTTCCAAACTATTCTGTTCGAAAGCAGCTTGAGCCGTGCGCATTCCTTGAACAACTTCTTCGATGATATCTTTGCTCCAATTCATGAACGCAAGAATATCTGTCGGACGGGCCGGGTTTTGACAAGCATATGTGCCTTCGGGTTTTGCGATGTTTACAAAACGGCCGTTGATATATGGGGGTAACACGTTTCCTTTATTCATCGACACTCTCCATTCCGATAACAGGCACTGGCAAGATAATGTTATCTCGAATAGCGAAGTGGTTCACGTCAGGGTTTTGACGATGTTCCAGGTTTTGGCATCTAGGGATGTTTGAAGGGCCTGTTCCATCTCATTTTCGGTGAGCCAGATCATTTCTGTGGCTCCATGTTTCTTAAAGAAGCTGGCGAGGCCTGAATCCAATTTGCTTTTGCTGGACGATGAACCAATGGGAACTATTGTGGGTTGAACGGAAAGGCGATGGTGTGTGATGGTGTGCGCAAATTCGCTTCCTGGAAGGTGTTTTGTGCCTGGCTGCAATTCCTGTAAGGGATTGAGTGTTCCTAAAAGTGGAAATCCGCGTGTGCCCTTTAAAAAGCCTTTTGAGCGCGAAAACAGGGCGTACCGATTCTCTTTGCAAAGTACGATGGGAAATAGGGTATGGTTTTCAAATGCGCGACGAGGTTTTGACGGTGGACATTCCGTTGTTCTCTTTTCGCGAAAGGCGACGCAGTTTGGTTGAAGCGGGCATTGAAGGCAGTCGGGATTTTGTTTACGACAAATTAATGCTCCAAGTTCTATGAGTGCCTGATTGCAATCTCCTGCATTTTCCGAATCTCGAACCAGATTTTGAGCAAACTCGTGTATGCGTTTCTTACCGGATTTTTCCCAAGTTTCTGAGCCAAGTCCCAGCACTCGTGCGGCAACCCGTGTCACATTTCCATCCACAGCTGCAATTTTTTGTCCAAAACAAATGCTGGCGACCATTGCTGCGGTGTATTCGCCGCAGCCAGGGATAGAAAGCCAATCATCAAAAGTAGAGGGAAAATAATCGCCCCAGCGGTTTATAATATATTGTGCGCCCTTTTTGAGATTTCGCGCACGTGCATAATATCCGAGTCCCTTCCATAACCCGCGCAAAACGTCGTCCGAACAATTTGCGAGGCTTTGAATATTGGGAAGCGTTTTTGTAAATAAAATAAAACGAGGCAGCACCACAACCAAGGTTGTTTGCTGACTCATAACTTCAGATATCCATGTTTTATAAGGATCTGAATTATTCCGCCATGGCAAGGATCTTTTTGATAAATAATACCAATTCAGAAGTTGAAAGGCGGAAGCACTCATGGAGTGAAATTACTGAGCAGGAGTCTCAGCAGCTACAGCGTCCTTGCGAGGACGACCGCGGCGGCTAGCTTGTGTCAGCTTAAGAAGCTTGGAAGGACGGCCGCGCTTTTTAGGAGCAACCTTCTTCGCGGGTTTCTTAGCTGCTTTCTTAGCAACCTTCTTCGCGGGTTTCTTAGCTGCTTTCTTAGCAACCTTCTTAGCGGCGGGTTTCTTAGTTGCTTTCTTGGCAACTTTCTTCGCAGCAGGTTTCTTGGCAACCTTCTTCGCAGGCTTCTTAACAGCTTTCTTAGCAACCTTCTTAGCAGCAGGTTTCTTAGCAGCGGGTTTCTTAGCAACCTTCTTTACCATAATGCATCTCCTTTCAAGAGAAAAAACGGACTCACCAAACAAACAAAAAAACGTCTATATAAATAAATAGTACATCCTGGATTTGTGATCAAGTTTTCAATCACAAAATTTTTATCATGGATTGTTTCCAATTATTATTTTGTGGAATTTTTGGCACGCGAATTTTCGTGATGTGTTTCTGTGGCGCGTTGTTTTTGTGGCGCAGCAGCTTTTCGAGAGACATTTGAGGGAGCGCTTTGGGGAACTTTTTGTGCGTGGGAGTTGGTGGGGGTTTTGCGAGGCGAAGATGTGGCTCGTTTCGAATCTTCAGAACTCCGCGGGGGTTCCGATTTTGATGTTGACTTGGATGCGCCGTCCGAAGTTGTTGTGCTCTCTGTAAGACTTTCTATAAAAGCGTCAAAAGAATGAATGCCGTTTAGGGTGCGTCCGGTGACAACTCGGTTAGAAATGGTTTTGGGTGAGTCGCATTCAATTTGGAGATCGTTAAAAGAGCACTCTTCAAAGCGGCAATTCTCAAAAACGAGACCCTGAAAGTGGCAGTTCTCAAAATCGCAGTCGCGGAAGGTTGATTCCAAAAATTGACATTGGGTGATGCGACCTCCGCTTATCATGGTTTGAGCGAACTCAGACTTTGAGACAACGTTATTTGCAAAATCGGTCTCTGTCGCTGATGTGTCGGAAAGGGTTGCTCGCGAGAATCGGTTTTCTTCAACCTTGGACTGTTGCAGGGTCACATTGCTCAAACGAGAGAGTGCCACATTGTTTGTGGAAAAATTTGACTGGGCAACATCTACCTCGGAAAGCTGAACAGCCGTAAATTTGTTTTTGAGAACCTCGGCCTTGTTAGAAAAGCGCACAGCAAACCACTGGCTGCCCACAGCAAGGTTTTCTTCCACGGAGCAATTTGTTTCGACATCAAAATTTCGGAAGATGCTGAACTTGGAAGTTACGCCTTTAATATTGGCTGAAAAACCTGCAATATTCACATCGTGTAATACATTTCCTTGAATTTTTTCGATTTCTCCAGGAACCTTTTCGGCTATCTGGTGAACCAAGCCACTCGAAACTTTTATGAAGTCGTCGATGTTCTTTGTTTTCTTGATTTTGTCGAAGGCCCTGCGAAACGATTCGCTGGTGGATTCCGATGGGCTAAATTCTTTCTCGCCCTCTGCTTGGGTGTCCTGAGGCTTTCTGGTTGCTTTCGCCTCGGATTTCGCGTCAGCTTTCCCGCCAGCTTTTGCGTATGCCGCGTTGATCATTTCTCGGGCTTTTTCTTTATTAATTTCGCCTCTAGCAAAAGATTCAAGAACTTTGTTGAGATCCATAGCTAAGTCCCTCGATCGAGTTTTCTCAAAATAAACACAGCTCCCACCAAGAATACGACATTCACTAGCCAAGCCGCGACAATGGGGTTCAGAAGACCATTTTGAGCCATAGTCTTCATAGAAGCATTCCCAACCCAGTAAACAATTGCCGCCACAAGGCACAGAATGATGCTGACGTATGTATCTGCCTGTCTCTCGCGACGCAAGGCAAAAGGCAGAGCCAGAAATATAAATAAGAGGTTAGCAAAGGGGAGGCTCAGCTTTTGCTGTAGGTCGACCTCTCGATCGGCCAAGTTGCCTCCGGAACGCTTCGAAAGTCGAATTAAATCTCGTAGCTCGCGAAAGCTCAATTGGTCGGAAGTAATGCCTTCACGTAAAATGCGAGGAGGCTCGGATGTCACGGTTGTTTCAAGAACACTTGTTACAGAAATTTTTTCCACCACTCCTGCAGCATCGAATGTTGTTACAACAGCGTCCTCAAGTTTCCAGTTCCAGGTTTTGTCGTTAAAAACGGCTCGGTTGGCATATGCAAATGTTCTGACTTGCGAGACGTTTGCAAATACATAGTACTGCGGGTTGTAAACAACGCGTGAAATAGGATCGAATCGTTCAAAATGGAGGATTGATCCCGATCCCCTGACCCATTTGCTCTCCAAAAACATGGGGTCGTATTCTTTGTGCTTGATTTTTACTGTTTCGACGTAGCGAAGCATCATCTGCGATTTGGGGACAACAAATTCGCCCACTAAGAATGAACAAATGCTTAAAAGAAATCCCACGATAATGAGAGGTGAGGTTAATCGAAAAACGGAGCATCCAGCCGCCCTCATGGCCGCAACTTCGCCGTTTCGTGAAAAAATCCAAAGTGTGAGAATGGCCGCAAACAAAACCGTAAATGGAAAGCTGTCCAAAAGCATTTTGGGCAGAACAGCTACGTAGTACTGGGCAATGGTTGGCCAGGTGGCACTGTATTTAATAAAATAGCGCGCGTTATCCAGAAAGTCGGCAACCACAAAAAATAGGGCAAACAAAAAAACAAGAATAAAATTGAGCTTGAGATACTCGCGAACAAAATAGCGGGCAAGAATCATGCTCCCGTCCCTTTACGTAATATCCGGCGCATCATGTTTTTCGCGTTGTTCCACAGAATTCGAAAGTATTCGAAAACACCTACAGAAGGTGGAAAACGCATGCGCAAACGCATCATAAACAGAGTTATTAGCAACATAATGGTAGGCGGAAGCACCAACATGGCCTCGGGTGGAGCAAGTTGTGCCAGTGGAATTTGCTGCCCGCTCATAACCGAGGCGTAAAACACAAATATGCTCAGCGCAATTCCCACGTAGGTATGCCCAATTTTTCGGCGGGGGTCGTGGATGCCAAGGGCTACGCCCAATAGGGGCAAAAAGAAACAAGCCATTGGAATAGCAAATTGTTCATAAAAGAAGGTGTGATCGCGAATAGCGTCGCGCGATTTTCTCCAAGCCGGATCTTTTCGGATTTCTTTGAGTGCGTTCCAGTAGGCCCTTGGTTTTTTGATGCGCATGTCGTTTGCGTCGGGCACACTGATGTCAAATTTTTTGTTGAACAAGCTCACCATTGACACATTGAGCTCAGAAAAGCTCATCACACGCCAATCAACCGAAGACATGGCTTTGAGGCGTTTGTCGAAGTCATTTTTCCCGAAGTCGCGAGAAATGACCAAGTGCTTTGGAGAATCCTTTAGCATATCGGCCATGGTGTTTTCCGACTCAACAGGTTCGTAAATGCGGCCATTCTTGAGCGAAAAAATATAATCGAAGCTGCCTTCCTGAATATCTCTGCGCAAGGACCCCGATTCAGAAACAAGAATGGAAGCATGGCGGTCGCGTTTTGTTTGAACCGCTAAAAATACGCCTTTGAAATCGCGGCGCGATTCAGAAAGCCAATCAACATACAAACACACGTCGGTGTTGCCGTTTTCAAAGGGTTCCGAAACAAACGTGCGTGGATACAGTCGGCTTTCAATCATGGCTTCAACGTTGCGGCGTGCAAACATCCACTTGTATTTGAGAAGCTCATTGCGGGAATATGGTTCAACGTACAAACTAATGGTTAAGCTGAGAAGTGTTGCGCCAGCTCCAATAAGCATGGGAGCCAATGACATTCTTAGAACACTCACGCCGCTGGACATCCATGCTTCAACTTCGCGATCTTGTGCCATACGCGCCACAGCTAAAGTTGTGCCTACAAATAGAGCTAAAGGGATGGTAAGCTTAAAAATTGTGGGGAAAAGAAATACCACAAACATGAAAATGGAAAGCAGGCCCTCATTGGACATGAAGACGTATTCTGAATACATCATAAGGCGAAATAGAAATAAAACACTTGTCAAAGCTGCAGTGACCACAGCTGTGAGTGAAATAATTTCAGTTATGAGCAGAGCATGTATTTTCTTAATAAACACCATAGGCAAGAAGTCTAACCCGAAATACGGCAATTGAAAAGAATTCTGGCCCCTCTCCCTCAATTCCGTTGAACGAAAATTGAAACTCCACTAATCTTTTATTTATGAAACCTACTTAAAGGAGAATCTATGAGTCACTCGTCGTCTGCGAAATACCGTAAAATTGAGATCGACAATCCTATTTGTGGCCGCCGTTTTCATATTGCTTGGGAAGAAGGAACTGCAAAAATTGTTCCTGAAACCAAGGTAAATTGCCCTCATTGCGGAGTGACTCTGTTTTCGGCCCGCAACCATGCGCCCGCTATTTTGCTGCGCGAAGAAAATTTGGTGTCGGCGCCCAACGGTTCACACACCATGTGTCATGAGTGCAAGTTTCAGAGTTACAAATAAGAATTCGCAGGTGTTACGCAAATTAGGATAGGGATTTCATGACTTCGTCTTTAGCGCGCAGACGGAGGAGTGCTTCTATGTTTGTGTATCTTTTGACGCCTTCCGCATTTCGTACAGCAAGCCGAAGCGCGCGTTCCTCGCCCACAAAAACAACGTATTTGCTGGCTCGTGTTACAGCTGTGTAGAGCAAATTACGATCGAGCATCACGTAGTAGGCGTTAAACATTGGAATCAAGCAAATGGGAAATTCGGAACCTTGCGACTTGTGCACCGTCATGGCGTAGCAAAGCTGAATGTCTTCAACTTCGTCGTCCTCAAGAGTAACCAGGCGTTCATCAAATTCTATATCCACAATAAGAGTTGAACCCTTTTTTTGAATTTTACGACAGAACCCGAGGTCTCCGTTAAAAACGTCTTTTTCATAATTGTTCTTGGTTTGAATGACCTTGTCGCCCTCGCGCAAAACTTGCCCACTGGGCAATACAAACGTGCGTTTGTCTGGGTCTTCGGGATTCAGCACGTTTTGCAAAATTTTGTTGCTTTTTTCTTGTCCCACTTCGCTTTTGCGCATGGGTACCAAAACTTGCATATTGCGTGTTGGACTCAAACCATAAACCTTAGGAACGGTGTGGGTCACAAATTCAGAAAGGAATGTTTCGTATTCGGCCGGTGTGCACGGAACAAACGCCAAGGGTTCGGGCTTTTGAAAATCCATGGCCGAGTTTCGGTACAAAACTTCGGGTTTTTCTCCATGCAAAATTTGTCGCGCCACCAAAGGAATTGGGCTCTCGGAACTCTGTCTGAAGATTCGGGTGAGTCGAACGACTTTCACCATGTCACTATATATAATGTCACGGAGGCAATTTCCGGCACTCACGCTGGGAAGTTGATCGACGTCTCCGGTGAGAATTAATCTGCGATTGGGCCCAAGTGATTCTAATAAAGCATGAAAGAGATCGAGGCTCAGCATGCTGGCTTCGTCAACTATAACAACATCAACGCCGTCAAGCGATGCGGTGTCTCCGCTACCTTCTACCATTTGTGCGTCGGAACGTCCCAGTCCTAACAGTTTGTGTATTGTGCTTGCAGGAGCGCCAATGGAAGCAGCCATCCGCTTTGCGGCCAGGCCGGTAGGCGCGCACAGAGCGACTTTCCGATTCAGTAATTTTTGAACGGCATGAATGGCTCGCAATACAAAGGTTTTTCCACAGCCCGGACCACCCGTGAGCACCATAATTCGCGATGAAACACTTGCCAACACTGCGTCTTCTTGCTCGGGACTCAGTTTTTCCCACGGCACATCGGGGCAGCGACGACGCACCTCTTTGGGATCGGCCAGTGTCAAAGTTTCGGCAGACTCAGATCCAATACTTTCCACGCCAATAAGATCCAAACAGTAGCGCGCAACTCTATTTTCGAGTCCGAAAATATCGGGAAGGTAAAAGTACGATTCACGCTTGTCGCCGTAGCTATTTCCTTCCTTTACGGGAACCGAACGGACCTTGAATAGAACTTGATCATTTTCGCGACAGCGTTTGAATACTGAGCGCAGTTGAGTGAGAACGAATTCAAAGTGGAAGCGAGGATCGTTTTTGCCGCCCAGAATTTCGCAGCACTGTGAGACAAGCACATCTCGCGGCAAGCAGCAATGCCCGTTTTCACTGGCGCTCTCAAGTGCATATACAAACGCCGCTTCCATTCTAAAAATAGAGGTGAGCTCTATTCCAAGTTTTTGAGCAATGGCATCGGCGCGCACAAAACCCACGTTTCTAAAATCGGAAATGAGTCGGTATGGGTTCTCGTTGAGGAGTGGCACAGCATTGGCGCCATAGCGATCGAAAATCTTTTGTGCAAAAGCAGGAGGAATGTTGTGCTCATGCAGAAACATCATAATACCGCGGTACACCTCGTTGCCTGTGCATACGGCAATTATGCCTTGAGCTGATTCTTTGCGGTTCTTGAAAAATGAAAAAATATCGTTGGGGCGTTCTCTGCAAATATCAAGAAGTTCATCAATATTTTTGACTTTGAGATGATTCAAAAGTTTTTTGGCCGTAGTTTCGCCCACACCCTTCACATTATTCGCCAAAAACGGAATGATACCGGACAGGGAATCGGGGCGGACGGGCTCGCAGTACGCAACCGCAAATGTGGTTCCGTATTTTTGATGGTTGTTCCAGTCGCCAAACAAACGATAATTTTGCTGAATTTCGCCTTTGCCAATGGGCAAACGGCCAGACGCACGAAAACGCTTGGCACTTTTGGTGTCGATAAACTCGCCCACCATGTACGCTTGATCGTCCGACTCAAAGATCACTTTTGAGAGGGCCGCAATAATCTCCACTGACATGTGCCTGATGTCTCCTTTTTCCGCATCAACGGTCTCGGACACTACATGCGATCTCAAATTGGGGAAAGCCCCCGCTTGCACTTCTGTTCGGAATGTGGCAACTCTGATGTCAGGTTCGGGGTGTAGCGCAGTGGTAGCGCATCTGTTTTGGGAGCAGAGGGTCGTGAGTTCGAATCCCACCGCCCCGACCACTCATTTCGCTCAGCTTTGCTGGGCTTTTTTTTGCATTTGGTTCTCTAGATAAATTGTTTGGACTTTCTGCAGGCTCATTTGGACTTTCTGCAGGCTCATTTGGACTTTCCGCAAGCTCATTTCTTCTCACATTATCTGCACAAGGCTCGCGGCCCAGAGTGCTGTTGTTCGCTCGCACGCCTGCCGAAGGCACCACGGATGCGCTGCCGCGCCCGCGAAAACAGCAGTCGGCAGAACGCTCGCGAAAACGCACCCTGGCCGCAGCCTCAGCAGCAATGTTCAATTTGAATTGGGAAAGCGCTTTACGCGAGTTAGGGTTGCAGCTTGGGAAAGCGCTGCACGATGCTGCGGTGAGTTTTATTCAAATTCATCACAACAAGCTCAATATTCTCCCTTCCTTCGAGCTTCTTAAATCTGGCACAGCAATCGCTCAAATATCCTTATCTCTTCGATTTTCTAGACATTGCAAAAGAGGCTGACGAACGAGAAATCGAAGCATCACTTGTTAAACACATCACGCAGTTCTTGTTGGAGTTGGGGGCGGGATTCCCCTTTGTTGGGCGACAAGTGCACCTAGAAATCGGTGGCGACGATTTCTATATTGATCTGCTCTTCTATCACCTTAAGTTGCGTTGCTATGTGGTGATAGAAACCAAGGCGGACAAATTCAAACCTGAACATTTGGGCCAGTTAGGATTCTACCTGACCGCCGTTGATCGGCATGTGAAAAGCGAACAGGACAACGCAACTATCGGCCTGCTTTTGTGCAAGAGCAAAAATAAAGTGGGTGCAGAATATGCCTTGGGCGATAAAAACCAACCCATGGGCATTGCCGCAGACAAGTTACTAGAGGCATTACCGGAGCCGTTGCAAACCAATCTGCCGAGCATCTAGCAGATTGAACACGAGTTGCTGGAGACCAACGTTTGATGCGAGTTGATGCAGGGTTGATGCAGGGTTGTAAGACCTTGTACTCTATTAACATGAGAAGATGTTGTGAATAATGGCTAATTTGTTCAATAATACCACTGGCCATTCATCCAAAAAATTAAGAATTTAGAGCCTTTAAAAATCTGATCAACGCCTTGCTGCCATGGTAGTGCGCGAACTCTGCCAAAGGTTTATGAAATGTTATCTTGAGACAGAAGAAGCATTTCGGCATCGGGAAAATCTTTTGCAAATGCGACTAGGCTTTTTGCGTGTCGATCATCAACCTTATCGGTTGATTTTATTTCTACCAGGCACAACAAGCCGTCGGGGCGCTTTATCACAAGATCAATTTCCGCTCCGTCGGACGTAGCGAGATATGAGAGTTCAAAATTTGCAGATTCATGAATATTTCTTCGATGGATTTCGCAAATGAGGTACTGTTCAAAAAGGTCGCCGTAATAAGATGTGTGTCGCAGTGGTTTCATTCGCAGAGTGTTTGCGTGGGTTCTTAAGAAAGCCAATTTGCTGTCTTCATCGGAACCAAACGGAAAAATTTTTGGAAGAGTTCCAAAAGTCAAAGCGTCATCCAACGAAAATGGCTTTCCAATTTCGGCATAATTCAGAGGAAAAAGATTGTATAAAAATGCTCGTCCGGCCAAAAGATTTGCTCCTACCCTTTCGAGCTTCCGTGCACTTGATCCTGTAAGGATGAAAGTCAGTTCATTCTTTGATTCTTCTATGAGGGCATGCGCAACATGCCGTTTCTGCGCCAAAGAGCTTACGCAAGAGGGTGCTTTTACCGGTTCCACGTGCTTCGAACAGTAAAAAACTCTTTTTTTTGGTACCTTAATGATTCGGGGAAACATACTCCAGATTTCCCCTATAAATATGGAGTATACTCCAGTGAGTTTTTTTTCAGTTGGTCATGGAATGCAGTACTAGGGAAAATCGGGGAGAAATCTATGAAAACGCGAATTGTGATTTACCGACGCCATTTTTTATCGAATATGATTGAATTTCGAATCTCGGCCGAAAAAACATTTTTGTGTGAAGTGGACGCTCTTTCTTTAGATGCCTTTGCTGCGTCTTATCACCTGCGGCGCTGTTCCGATTTCGATTGGGCGGTTGGTGATGCTGGGCGCATTTGTGCTTTGTTTGAAATGCCGCACAACAATGCAGCGGCGCCTTCTCTGGGTTGTGGGTTTGATAGTGTTTCATGGCAAACTTTTCCTGTAGCTGCAAGAACATTGAGTGAAGGCGAAGACAAGCGGATTTTGCAACTTGCGGTACAATACATTGCCGCAGGCGGGGTGGATGATAGCGTTTTGGCCTCGGACTATGATAAAGAATTCTTAGACACTATCAGAGCGGAACTTGAAAACCGGCAGCCCAGTGCTGTTGAAACAGAAAAGGATCATCAAACATGATTTTTCGTACTTTTTTTACCCTTCGTACTTTTCGTACTTTCGCTAATTGTCGCAATATTTGCTCCTATGCTTCAGTGGCGCTTGTGGGTTTTGTGGGAGCAATGAGTGCTGTTTCTTTAACGGCGGCCACACCAGCTTTTGCTCGCGATTGCACCATTGCCGAAACAGTTTTTACAGACGGACTTTATGGCATGGGGGCCGGCTTAATTGTGGGTGCATTGTGGATGACTGCCGACGCCAAGCACACAACCGGAGACACGGTTGTACCCACTTTGGCAACAGCTGCCTTAATTGGTGGCGGCATTGGTGGTGTGTTGGGTGTTGTGGAAGTAGGGCTTTGCATTAATGATCGCAAAGCCGCAGCGCCAAAATTGGGATTCCAAATGCCAGAACCAACATTGCTTGTGGCACAAAAAAACGCATCTGAAGATGCAGGATTGGGACTTCGTTTTCGGTATAATTTCCGCTGAAAAAGTTTGAGCAAGCAAGAAGAGCGAGCAGCAACAGCGAACAATGAGGCAGCGTCCCTGCGGGCAGGGCACACAAAAAGCTTTCTCAGTTTGCTTAAAATTCACATTTTACCACCTCTTGACTCAGTATTCGAATTGTCATTTAGTCAGTTGCTAAAATCCGACAGGCAAAGATGTCTTGTATCCCGATGAAATGTTGGAAATAGCTAAACGCTTTAATTATCTCGCAAGTATCGTGGGAACAGGTAATTGCTTTATATAAGTCTGAACTGAAAAAACCGCCGGAACACCGGACTGGGATAAATAAATACTTGGGTTGTCTTTCTATTTACGAACAATGGTATTCAGAAAAAACAGATAGTAAATGAAAAAAATTTAAAAAACTTCATTATTGTCCTTGGAGTATTAGGATTTCGTTCTTGTGGAAAGAGTGAAATCTCGGGCATCAAAGCAGCGTTTCATAAACCCACTTACGATATTATTTCCTACGAAGATATTGTAAATATTGCTTCCACAACGAAACAGGAGCTATTTGTACAGGGGCATGGGGGCATGGGGCATGGGGCATGGGGCATGGGGACATGGGGCATGGGGCATGGGGACATGGGGCATGGGGACATGGGGGCATGGGGGCATGGGGACATGATTGCAAGGTGGCATTGTTATTCAACTGAACATTTGCAGCGGTTTTGCGAAGACGGTACTCACGGAGACCATACTAACTGGATGGTAGATGGGATGATTCCCGCGCATATTCGTATTATTGTTCCGAACCAGAAAGGACATGTTCAGGTATTTTTTCCGCAGGGAGCACGACCTTATAATGAATGCCCTCTCTATTTAAAATCTCTCGATGTGTTTTTATCCAAAGATGCTCATGTGTGTTTCGAAACTCATTTCCATTTTTTTGTGAAAAGGATATTGATAAAGATTTAAAGTTATTTTATCCACATTAAACAGCAGTAATTGAATGGCATTTATGGAAATTTAAAAACAGAAGTGGCTATTGGCAAGATAAAGAAGTGGCTATTGGCAAGATAGAGAAGTGTCAGCTGAGGAAGAAAAATATTCGGATCAATATTGGCGGGACTACGAAATTGCGCGAAATAAACGAATGGGCGATGAATGGGCGATGAATGGGCGATGAATGGGCGATGAATGGGCGATGAATGGGCGATGAATGGGCGATGAATGGGCGATGAAAACTA
>CAIZES010000472.1 GCA_903932045.1 uncultured Silvanigrella sp.
CTTGTTCAAAAATCGGCCACTTCAACGAGCCCGCGACACGCGGCACGCTGACCACCACGACAGGCGCGGACGTTTACGCAAACGCAACCCGGAAATCGTGGCCTTCGACGTGCCGCGTGGACTTAGAAGTGATCACCCCATGTCAAGCCTGTTTTGGATAAGACAGCCGTGGATAGCACACATGGTTATTTGCGGCCAAATAACTCCTCCTGTACGATGTTCGGCAAATGCGTGGCGTGCGGCAGAATAGTGGTAACAGGAATGCTGAGGAGGCAACAATGTCGTTTGGTGTTGGTCAAATTGTGGGTGCTTACAAAGTTGAAGCTGTGAACTCTTTGCCCGAGTGTGGAGGCGAAGCGCGGGTTTTGATACACCAAAAAACGGGCGCGCGTGTGCTGCACATTGCCAATAGCGACGATAACAAAGTTTTTTGTACAGCATTGCGAACCCCTCCCGAAAATAGCTCGGGCCTTCCGCATATTTTAGAACATTCCGTGTTGTGCGGGTCGGATAAATTTCCTCCAAAAAAACCTTTTGTGCACATGATAAAAACGAGTTTAAACACATTTTTGAATGCAATGACGTTTTCCGATAAAACCATTTATCCGGTGGCTTCTCGAAATGCGCAGGATTTTCGGAATTTGGTGAGCGTGTATTTGGATGCAGTTTTTTTCCCGAAACTCACAGACGAAACGTTTCTGCAGGAAGGCTGGCATTTGCACGCCGAAGATACCACGCAGCCGGTGAGCTACAAAGGTGTGGTATACAACGAAATGCGTGGAGTTTATTCTAATCCCGAATCGGTTTTGGCGCAGCGTGTGCAGTCGGTTTTGTTAAAGGGCACGTGTTATGAATTCGATTCTGGTGGCGATCCGTCTTGCATTCCTTCCTTAACTTATAGTGATTTTCAAAACTTTCACAAACGTTACTATCATCCTTCAAACTCTTGGACCGTTTTGTATGGCGATCTCGATTTGAATGAGTATTTGTCTTATATGGATGAGTGCGTGTTTTCCAAATTTGAGCGTTCTAACGCGCAATCGGAAATCACGGGCGCTGCGCGCTCAGAAAAACCCGTTGACATTAATGAAAAGTATTCTTTGGGTGAAAACGATTCTTTAGAAGACAAAACATATCTTGGAAAAGCTTGGTCCGTGGGTGATGTTACAGATCCGGAAGCCGCTTATGGATTAGATATTTTGTATTCTGTTCTATTGGGCACAGATGCTTCGCCTTTGCGACAAGCGCTGTTGTCTTCGGGATTGGGTCAGGACGCCTACGGCTACTACAGTAATGATCAACGTGAAGGTATTTTGTTTGCAGGTGTTTCGGGATCGAATGTGGAGCAACACGATGAGGTGCAAAAACTCATCAACGATACGCTTCGAGGTATTCTGAAAACAGGTTTTCATCCTCGTTTGGTGGAGTCGGTGCTAACGCGTATGGAATTCCGTTTGCGTGAAGCCGATTTTGGTTCGTATCCAAAGGGTTTGATTTACGCAATTGAATCGTACGCAACCTGGCTTTATAAAGACGAACCTCTCACTCGTTTGGCTTGGGAAAAACCTTTTGCCAAAATCAAAAAGGCTATTACCGAAGAAAAATTGTTGGAACGTTTGTTGGAACAAAAACTATTAGACAATAAACAATGCACACAAGTTATTTTTTCACCGGAACAAGGGTTGGGTGAAAGGCGTGATGCTGAATTGTTGCAAGCGATGAAGCAAAAACAAGCAGCTTTGTCTGATGCGGATTTTCAAAAAATTGTCGGAAAAACTCAAGATCTGCTTGCTTATCAAACACAGCAAGACTCTCCCGAAGAAATTGCAACCCTGCCCGTGCTCTCGTTGGATGCTGTTCAACGTTCTTCGGAAAGCATTGCTTTCGAAACGCGAATTGTGAGTGGGGTTGAAATCCATTTTGTTCCTTCTGAAACCAGCGGAATTGGATATCTTCAATTGGGATTCGATGCCTCTGCTGTTTCACTGAATAACGCTCCTTGGTTGTCGTTTCTAACAAGTCTTTTTACGTCGTTGGGCACACGGACACTTTCTTTTGTGGAACTTTCCCAAGAGTTGGGTATTCGTACAGGTGGCACGGGCGCATCTATTTCTGCAATGGGAAAGGCTGGAGTTGTTGGGGCCGTGAATCCGGTATTTGCAACGGGTACAAAGTTTTTGGCAAGCAAAGCGGAAACAGCCTTGGAACTTCTTTTGGACTTGTGCACGCATCAAAACTTTCAAGATACCACACGCTTGCAAGAACTTCTGGGTGCTGAAATGGCAGTGGTAACAGGAATCATTCAGGAGCGTGGTGCTCGGTTGGCCATGTTGCGAGGTTTTGCTTCTGTGTCTCCCCGTGGGCGATACGCGGAATGGCTTGAGGGCGTAGATTATGTTCGTTTCATAAAAGAACTCGTCGATTCTGGTGATGCAGGAGTGCAACGTGCGCAAACGGAACTTGCAGAGGTTGTGCGTAAGGTTTTGTGTCGGCGTGCACTTAGGGTTGTTTCGTTTTCGGGAAGTGAAAGCGATTGGATTGCTTTTGTGCCTGCGTTGGAAAAGTTTGTGGCCGGGCTTCCCATGGGTGAACTTTCGACACAAGAATTGTTCAACGAAAAATCATGTCAAAATTCTGCGTTGATTATTCCATCTCAGGTTCAGTATGTAGGACTGGCGAATATTGCAGGCAAGAACAACTCTGAGCGTGGACTTCTCGACTTTTTGGGACATGTTTTGCGGAGTGGCTATTTATGGGACGAAGTGCGGGTGAAGGGTGGGGCCTATGGTTGCATGGTGGGCTACATTCCGGAGTGTTCTGAGTTAGCATTTGTTTCTTATCGTGATCCAAACTTGCGTCGTACCCTAGATGTTTACAAAAATATTCCATCTGTGGTGAATGACTTTTCGTTCACTCAGCAAGCTTTGAACGAACTCAAAATTGGTTACTTTGGAGGCGTTGACAGGCCGAAAACAACGCAACAAAAAAATCGCGAGGTGTGGCGCAATGCTCTGATGGGAATTTGTCAAAGCGATGTTCAAACAATGCGTGATGCTGTTTTGAATGCGTCGGTTAACGACATGCGTGCGTTGTCCGCTTCGTTGAGAGATTTTATTGCAAGCAGCAGTTTGGCTGTGGTTGGTGGTGCTGCAATGGTTCGGCAAGAAGCAAATTTGTTTAGCAGTGTGGATGAAGTGGTATTGTAACTGAGAAAGATATTATTTGTGCAATTTAAAATGTTCTTATTTATTTGAGTCAGAATGCGCTTATCCGCTTATCCGCCCATTTGCCTCAAAGCTGCCTTCGATTTGAGAATATCGTGTTGCTCACACAAAACATCGCGTAAAAACCAGCTTTCCAGTTTGCGGGTTTTTGATTCTCCTTTGAAGCCAAGGTCTCTACTGATAAATTGGCCAATTTTTTCGCACTCGGCCCGGTAGGTGGTGAATTTGCCACCATAAACGCTGTACATGTTGGGAACGTGTCTGTCGATAACGGTTTCTCGTGAAAGAGAAGAAATGCTTTTGTGGAATTCGCGAATGTAAAAGGGAGATAGAAATGGGTTGTCGCGCCATTCGCTTGGAATTTTTTCAAATTTTTCAGATGTTTTTTTAATAGGCATCATGCGAATGCCTGCAAATATCTCTTCAACGTTTGCGTCTAGATTGGTTGTTTCCATGCATTTTTCAGCAACGCGCAAAAGATATTCTTTGTCTTTTGGAGGTGGTGCCAAATTTTCGGGTGCGCCTTCGAGAATGGATTCGGTTGTTCCAAATAACCATTTGTCGAACCATGGAATAAAGAACACCACACGGCCGTCGTCATTCTGAAAAAGAGTTGCAGCCGATTGTGCTGGATTTCCTTTTACCGCTTCGGGTTTGAGCACAAGATGACTTCCCACATTGAGGAGCGAAATAACCGAGGGAGAAAAGCCCCATTTGAGAAGATTTGCAGTCACCCAAGAGCCTGCCGCATTGACAATTTTTTTTGTGGTTACGGTGCGGGTTCCGTTGATTCCCGCTAGCTCAACTCGGAATCCGCCTTCAATTGGGGTGACGCAAGTGGCCTCGGTGTTTTCTTCAAAGCTGGCTCCGTGTTTGCTGGCCGCGTGAGCAACAATGCGTACAATAACATCATCGTTCATTTGTCCGTCGTAGTATAGGAACGACGTTTTGTAATCCGATTCCATTTTATTTTTGGGAAGATAGGGTGCCAGACTTTCAATTTCGCCCCGTTTGAGTTTTCGTGCACGTGGAAGATTGGAGCTGCCAGCAAAAGTATCGTATAAAAACAGGCCAAATCGAATCATCCATGGGGGACGACCATTTTTTGGGCAAGGCAGCACAAAAGGTAAAGGGCGCACAATGCCATCGAGCATTCCTGTGAGAACTGTGCGTTCTTGCAGAGCCTCTCGAACCAGTGGCCACTGATCGATGTGTTCAAGATAGCGAAGCCCACCATGCAAAAGTTTTGTGCTTCGACTTGATGTTCCCGAGGCTAAAAGTTTCTTTTCCACAAGATGAACTCCACCAATGCCGCGCGTTGCCAGGTCGTGCAATACGCCTACACCGTGAATTCCTCCGCCAATAATGAGCACTTGATAGTCCATCTTTTTGCTCCTTGTTGTCTTTTTGTGAACGTTGTTCCGTTGTTCTTTTGTTGCTATGTGATCGCTCTCACATCCACTTTAGCAAACGCGACAGGAATGCGCGAGATAGAGAGTGTCAACTTTCGGAAGTAGGCCAAACGGCAATTGCTCCAACCGCAAATCCCAGTGGAAGAACGTAGTATATGACGCGGAACAAAAGCAGTGCAGCAACAATGGAGCTGTTCAAGCCGGGTTCGCCTAGGGCAAATAAAAGCGCACCTTCAAAAACTCCGAGCCCACCCGGAATTTGGCTTAAAATTCCGGCAACCTGTGCCGCCAAAAAGAGAGCGCAAAATTGGAAGAGCGTGATATTGAGTGCGTCGGGAAGAAGAAGATATAAACTCCAGGCAGTGGCAAACCAGTCGATGAATGAAACGAAAATTTGAACAACAGCGAGCTGAAACGTTGGCATTCGAAAAGTCCATTTCCAAAGTTTGAGTTTCTGCGGTGGTAATTTTGTGGCCAAAAGGTATAAGAGTACGAAGGATAGGAAAAGCCCTCCCAAAGTTTGGGGAGGGAGGTTTGTAAATGGAATTCGTACCGGGAAGAACAGAAAAGAAATGCCACCCATGGCAAAAAGTCCGAGCCAAAATGTAGCTTCGTTAAACACAAGCACTTTGGCAAGTTCCATGGCCGAGAATGTGTATTTAGAATAAAAACGGAGACGAACTGGGACTCCCGACAAAAATGAGAATCCTACATTGTGACTTAAAACGTGCGAAACAAAAGAAGCAATAGCCGCAGTACCGCTAGGAATATCGGTGCGTTTCACGTAGACGAGTGCTGCTTTTTCGGCAAAAATGAGAACCGAGTAACTGAGTGCAGTGGCAAGAAAGGCTCCTGAAAGCGGATACAACGGAAATGTTTCCAGAGTGTTTAGCACTTTATGATAATTGAGTGTCGAGAGTTCATTGTGCACCACCCAAATTGCCAGGAAAAAAACGAAAAAACTGAGTGCCGGCTGTAGAATTTTTTTGATTGCCATAAATGCATTGCTTCCTTTGGACTCAATTTTTTGTGGTTTGCAGCTTCTTTGGGCATAATTATGTTTTGAGTTTTGCTTTCTTTCAAGAACCAGGAATCTGACACCTCTAGACAGTTGGCGTTGGGAAGTCTATAACCGTGCGTGATATACTCACATTGAGTCGTTAGCTCAGCGCAGAGCAGCCGGTTCTTTCCCGGCAGGTCCCTTGGTTCGACTCCGAGGACGGCTCACCATTTTTTTGTTTGATAACCTACACCATTTTTATGGTTTTCTGCCTTAAGATTTCGCAGCAAGACGTCTGTCTTTTGCGCTTTGCCACCATCGAATTCCGCGAGCCACTCCCAAGCCTACCATCAAGAAGAAAAAATATCTCAGGCCCAGAGCGGCATTGTGGATATGTTTTACAAAAAGTATGGCAAGGGTGAGTGATGAAAGGGATGCCACAATGAGCACTATTTCGCGAAATCTTTTGAATTGCGAGAGAGCAACCCCAGTGAGTACGATTATGAGTGGCCAGCATCCGGTATCGGAGTCGGTGACGAGGGCTTCTATTGGGTGGACATGAATCACGTAAAAAGGGCGCGCCAAAAGCGTTTCTGCCAAAATTTCGATTGCTGGAAATAATAGAAGAATAATGGCGGTGAGGCGACGTGAACCAAGGCGACGTTCCAAAAATGGAAACAAAAAAACAGACACAATAAGTGCAAGCCAAAACTGAATTGGCGTTTTCATAAGAAGTTCATTTGTTACGGAACACGGAATCCATGTCCAAAATGGTGCCGATCCTTGAAACGCGAATGTTTTAAAAGCCAACCAAGGCAAAGTGCCACCTTTGTTGATTAGCAAAAATGAGAAAATGAGAGAAATGGTCCAAATGGAGCTCACAGGGCGGCGCAGGAGAGGTGATAGGAATGCAGACTTAAGTGCGCCCAGTCGCAAATTAGGGCGTGGTAGACACACTTCAATGGCAGCTATGCAGCCCCAAATCCAATGCATTCGGCCAGCGAGCGAAGTGCCACTGCCGCTTTGGTGGCAAAGAGTGTTGTACACATTGGTCCACCCCGATGGCTTATAGCGCTTGCGGTGCAATTCTATTCCCTCGGAGTTGTAAAATATTTTGAGTGCAGCAGCGGCTAGAGAGAGTTCTGTTTGTGAAAAACAGGTTGGCGAAAAATGAGGCGAGGTGCTGATTGCGTTGAGCATCACTATTCCCAAACTGACTTTTTTGTTTTCAGATTCCTGGAGAATTCGGAGCGCTTCCAGTGTTACAAGTTCTGTAGCGCCATTTATAAGGTCAATTGGATAAACCAAATCTTCAAAATAGTAGCTTTCGCCTTGTACAATGGGTGTGGCAACAAGAAATGCTTCAATGCGATTGCTACTTAAAGCAGCAAAATAGCGTCGTCCAGGAATTGGAAAAAAGGGATCGAGGCGAAACAAGAATCCATTGAGTGTCCAGAGCGTATTGTTTTCCCAGGCTCTGTAGAGTTTTTGAATTGCAGGGCGATGTGTTGATGTCACTTCAGGGCCACTCCATTCCACCACCTTGAGGCCGGCGCGAAGAGCTTGATTGCGCGCGGAGCGCAATCCCTTTCCGGAATTTCCCCGTGGTTGGTAGTTTGCAAGAGTGATCCAAGGTTCTTCGCCAATTTTGAGTGAACGAAAGCCAGATTTTGCAGCAGCTTCCGCAAAATCTTGTCCAACGGATGTGAATAGAATGCGATCGCTTCCCATTTTTTCCATGAATTCGTTCATGGCCCTGTTGAATGAGGGGTCTGTGTATTGAGTTCGATCAAGATTTGCTGGAGCCAATGGCTCTACCGCACCAATGACGTATCCTAAAGCTTTTTTGTAGGCAAAAAGCCAGCCGTCATGCGATTCAAAGTAGGAGAGATCATCAGATATGAGCCAAACATAATGAGCGGAATTGCTTGCCGATTCAGCAAGCCGCGATATGAGTCGTTCTCGAGAAACTTCCGTCACTATGAGCCTCCATTTGCAGTCAAACTTTAGTCATACCTCAGTTATACTTGTGTTGTGCATAGGGCAAGACTATCATTAACGCAATGAATCGTAAAAAATCTTGCGAAGTTTTTCGCAACAAAAAAGAAAACAGGGACGCATTGAGGAGAGTGCTTTGGCTTTCCCTGATGTTTTGTTTTTCATGTGCTTCTTCTTTTTTGTGCTCGTCGGCATTGGCAGAGCAGGAAGTATCACCAGATGTGCAAAAACGAGAGGTAGAAAAACGAGAGGTAGAAAAACGAGGGGTAGAAAAACGAGATGCACAGCCTTCTTCAAGTTTGGTGGGATGGAGCAATCTTTTTTTGCCAGGTGCCGGACGCTTTCTTTTGAAGCAACCTGTTCAGGGAAGCATTGAGTTTATTGCTGAAGCATCTCCTTTTGGGTGGGGATACGCGCTTACAACCAAAGATAGTGTGTGGAGTTTGGATGGGGGGCTAGAATCGATTCCAACAACTTCTGAGCAGCGCAGAGCAGAAGGGCGACTGCATAAGGTGAGCCTCACGCGCCAACTGACTTCGGCTTGGCTTCAGGAAATTGGTATCAAAACCCATTTTGTAAACACCTTTCGTGCATACCGTGATGCAAGTATTTTAGAAAATAGCGAAGTTCCTGCAAAAAATATTTCTGTAAATGATGCTTTTTTTGCGCCGTTTCGATGGAAAAATTTGAGCGATCCATGGTTTTACATTCCATTTGCGGCCAGTACTTTGGTTGTTCTTTATGAGTACTCTCACATTAACGTTAACGAACTTGAAAAAACGCCACGTGTGACGGCTTCATCGAGTCGTGCGTACGAGGCTACATATCTTGGACTTTATCCAGCCGGAAGTGGCGCTCCCGAGGAGATGTTGTATCAGGGATTTTTGCACAACGAAATCCGAAAAGTTTTTCCTTCGCCCTATCTTTCCATTCCAATCACAGCAACATTATTTGCTCTTTCTCACGCGCCGGAAGATCGCTTGCCCGCGTTAGGGGCCGGGCTTATTTTATCAACACTTTTTGTTGGTACAGACAGAAGTTTGGATGCTGGAATTACTTATCACTATTGGATTGATGTGGTTTCTGGAATTCGCGAAATTCTGTTATTCCATCGGGATCAAATAAAACATTCTGGTCGGGCAAGGTCGCAAGGCGGGTCAAAAAATGGAGCGCAAAACGGATCGCCAAACGGATCACAAAGTTCTCAAAATAATTCCTCTTCGCTTGCGCCGTTCGCTATACCACTTTCATTTGCTTTTGATCTTGCGTTGTGATCTTGAATTGTGATCTTGAATTGTGATTTTTTGTATTTATGGTGATGCATTCATATTCGAATTTCTGTTTCAATCGACCTCCCGCTTGTCAGTATCTCGCAAATACCGAAGTTCCATGCAATGGCCCTCGCAGTCTTGAAAATAATGACAGTACTTGAGAAGGTGTGACGCAACCATGTTTCCAAAACGGGGCCCAGGTTCTTCAATGAGTGACCAGTCCCAAAGGTATGCACCTTCTTTATTTCGAGAATTTAAGCAACAGATCGATGCTCAGAGACACGGCTGTCTTATCTAAAGCAGGCTTGACATGGGGCGATCACTTCGACATCCACGCGGCACGCGGCACGTCGAAGGCCACGATTTCCGGGTTTCGTTTACGTAAACGTCCGCGCCTGTCGTGGTGGTCAGCGTGCCGCGTTGATTTCTGACGCTGATTCAAATTTTAAAGAAATGTCAGGGTTTAATTTGGCGTTCAAATTTTGAATCTTAAATTCGGTATCAACACCGACGTTTCTCATGAGTTCTTTCATAATGTCTGCCGAGGAATATTGAGCAGCACGACTTATTGCTGCTTTTCGCATTCCATCAAACTGACTTGGGCGAGAAACAAATCGAGTGACCTGAATGGCCATTTCAAAGGCATTTTCCGATAAAAATCCACATTTTTCATGAATGATAATATCTGCGGGTCCTTTGTTGCGGTAGGCGCAAACGGGAAGTCCGCACGCCATAGCTTCCAGAACGACGCATCCAAAAGTGTCAAAACGCGAAGGCAGCAGTAACATACTTGCGCGATTGTACCACTGACAGAGGTCTTCAGACGTTTGCCAACCTAAAAATTCCGCTTCGGGCATAGCCTGTTTGAGCGCTCTTTCGTCCGGCCCGGTGCCGGCAATTACAAAACGAACATTGGAATTTTCTGCTCGCGCAGCCGCAAAAATTTCGGGAAGATCAAAAATGCCTTTTTCGGCACTCAGTCTTCCTGCAAACATTAGGATAGGAGCGGTATCGTCTCTTTTTTCTTTTTGCTGATTTGTGGAAATCGGGCGAAAGATTGAGTCGGGCCAATGGGCTGTTTGGAAAATTTTATTTGCAGGAATTTGAAAGTCACGTCCTCCAAAAAGAGTTCTTTGTTCAGAATTCAAAACAAACAATCCGTCGAAAGATTTGTACATCGTACGCAGAATTCGGCGCACTCTATCGCTTTGAATTTCGGAAAGATGTAAAGTGTCGCGGCAAAATGCCAGCCAATCTGTATGCACAAAAAAGTGAGCGGGAACGCTGTGGGCGTGCTTGAGATAAAGTGCCACAAACATCATTGGGCCTTCTGTTGAGCATATGATCTGACCATATGCGCCTTGTTCAAAACGGTCATGTATTTCGAGAATATCGGGGATGCGAAAAGGCTGCTGTGGATACGAGGCAAGAGTGAATTCTCCCAAAGGCTTTACAACGTGCAAATTGTTTTCAGACTGAAGGGAAGAGTGACAGGTGAGGATGTCAATGGGAAGATTGTATTTGTGAATTTCTTTAAGAACTTGCTGCAATACGCCCGAAACCCCGTTTTTATCGCAGAATGTATCGGTGACCCAAAGAATTCTTTGAGGTGGATTCAGTGTGGGAAATTCCTTTGCAAGACTGGTTAGAAAACTTCTTTCCTTGTGCAATACTTTTGCCGAGGCAAAGGCTGCGGAAAGAACAATGCCTGAGGCAATTACCGGAAACGAAAGGGAGTCCACAACCTTTCCAATAGAAAATGGAACTTTCGAGTAGCGCGATTTGTTGTTTCCGGTGTTACCATCGGCCACAAGATTGCGCAAAGTGCTGGGAAGTTCCAACTTTGATAAAATATCGTCGATCTTTCCAATTTCTACTTTCCCATTCACTTCTAACTTCTTAAGATGCTGTGCAAGTTTTTCCACGGTTAATTCCGCAAATGCGCGAAAAAGAAAATGGACGTTCATAACAACTTTGGGTTGTTCTCCTAAACGAAGCAAGTTTGGCCCATGTGCAAATCTCTCTGCAAGATCCAAAAATCGTCCGTGGCGGCGGCGCATCAAAAATCTTGTGAGCATGCCGGGGCGTTGCCCTCTTAGGGCATGATGAAAGGCTCGTAAAAAATGCATAGTAAAGCGGTGCCGTCGCAGTTCGTGTACAGCGTTTGTAATTCCAATTGCTATCAATTTTTCCTGATTCGTACCTTTGTGCAAAAAAATGCGTCCGAGACCAGGATCTTCCATATTCAGTGCAAGCGATGTGAGGTAGTCCAAAAGTGCCAAACTCAGTTTTTCGCCATCATTCCAGCCGCCATAGGGAGCAACATCACCCCATCTCAAAGCTTCCAGAACAAGATCCGACATCGGTCGTTCTTTGAGCCGCTCTTTCAAATTTGGAATTTTTATTAGAGTTCCTGTTGTTCCTGCGAAGACTCCGAAATGATCGTCCGAACCTCCAGTGAGAATTTTGGTGTGTGCCCTAGAGCAAAATTCCGTTGGAGAAAGTCCCGTCCTTTTTGAAATGCGTTCAATTTTTTCGGGCGTTGCACTTTTTACCCAGTTTGTTGTGAGAAGGTTTTGCCAACTATTTCTTTGTCCATTCATGCATTCAAAACGTTCAAAGCAAAGAAGCAGCTTTTCCATGCTTTCTGGGGACGGGGTTCTATTGGGTGCATAAAAATTGAGTGGATGCGCCCAAATTGTAGGAATGTTTTGCTCTTTTGTGAAGGCCAAAAAATGGTACAAATTCTTTCTCAGGTGATTGAGTCGAATTTCTTGTTGTGGTGTAAATCCGTACGCGAGAACGTGAATACCAATATCGAGATCTGGAACGTCACAAGTGAACTCAGCGCCAACCACAATGTCTTCACCAGCGTTGAGTAAGTCAAAACAACTGCGCGCATTATTGTGATTTGTGATGGTGATGGCGTGAGTTCCGGCAGACCTCAGAGTTGTTAGCAAATCTTTTGTTGGAAGCCACGTTTCTGGAACGCCCAAAATGCGTCCAAGAGTTTCGTCGGGAATTGTGCTATTGTGGTCGTGGCAGTGGAGATCTATTTTAACAAAATCCGTTCCAATACGGCTCTCTTCCTCTATCAAAAATTGGGATAATTGTTGCTTTAGGCTTGTTTGAAACTGTAGTGTCATGACACTCTCCCTCCTTCGCCCTTTGTGTTCTGAAGTTTTATTTCTAGGCTGCCATTCATGGAAACGTGTTTTATAAATCGTTCACCCATCCGTGTCTGCTTTTCGTGACCATCTGGCGGAATGGGTAAGCTCAAGAATATTTTAGTTTTGGATGCAAATATGTTTGGTTCAATGTTCCACGAAATTTTTATAATGCCGTTCTCGGAGTGGCACGCAAACGATGTGTTCCCGGCGCGTGTTGGCGCATTGGATACGGATGTGTTTCCGTTTTTTTGTATCCAATTTATGTCAATTCCGTGTCCTAAATACATTGAATCATGTCTTTCAAAAATGAGGATATTTCGCACAATATTTAAGAATTCTGCGTTCGACCAGCCATGATGTCCGTCGCCCATGCATCCTCCTTTTGTCAGAGGATTGATGGCTTCGGGCCAAGTTGCCGTTGGCGAAGCAAAGTTCATGAGCGCCCAAAGAATAGAAAGGCATCGAGAGTCGCCGCGAGCGAGTAGGGTGCGAGCCAATTGAACGGATAAGTATGGGTTTAGTCCTGTGTGAAAAACTGCGTGAAAGAACAATCCATCGTGAGTGAATTCTTTAAGCAAGAATTCCAGTGTTGACTCTAGCCAAGGTTCGAGAATGTTATCGAGTTCAAGGGGATCGCATGCTGCCAAACAGCCGATGCATGCTGCATCGGGGCGGCGATAGGGAGTTGCTGGTAAAATATTGCGATCTAATTTTTGCAGAGTTCGCGCAATGGTATCGGTTAATCCCACGGTGAGGGAGTGTTCCCAGACAAGCATTTCTTCTGCATCGGAAGATTTGTTGAGATGCGTTGCTGCAAAAATGGTGTCGCGAATTCCCTGAAGCGCCCACATGGCATCCCAAAAATAGCTATCAATTGTTCCAAGATGCTCGGCTGAAAAACCCATGGGAAGAAGGCCAGAGTGGGGAGCTTTCTTTTTGAGCTCTTTCTTGTATTGTCGGTAAATATATTGAGCACCTTTCTTCAGGCTTGGATAAGATTTTTCCAGAAAATCGGCATCTCCACTTTTTCGGCAAAAATCAACAATGAGCGATAGTGCTTGTCCGTTGCCATCCCATTCTGCAGGAGCGTTGGCAAAAAGTCCCGATCGACTTTGGTTGAGTAAGATTTTTTGGCATTTTCTTTTCATGCCAGACCAAAGCCCAAAATTCATTGCTGCTTGTGTTAGGAAATAGCCATCTCTGAGCCAAGAATGGTGATATAGGAATGTCCCTGGGGCAAAATTGTCACCGTCGTCGAATGCTCCAATATGGGCTTTGGCGCTGTTAACGAGATATTGGAGTTGCGGATCGGAAAATGTGAATTGAGCACTATTTTCCTCGTACTTTTTGATAATGGAAAGACCATCTTCTATTCGGCGCTCGAAATCGGAAGGCAATGTTGATCGGGCAAAAACGCTTTCGCGGTAAGGATGTGATGCCGCGTTTGGCAAAACAAATCGAAAAACTATCTTTTGTTTTGGATCTACTTTGCGCTGGTATTCCACATTAGCGAAAATCACTCCAGAGCGTGATATAAGTTTTTGTCCAACTTCGAAAATGAACCCTGCTTCGTCACTCAGAGGATCTCCGTGGGAGAGATTCCCTGCAATCACACGATTGGGTTTTGTAAGAGCGATAAGCGATGCTTTACCATTGACATCTAAGCACGCTTCGCTTTGTCGGTACAGGGAATCGATGTGACTTACGGCTAGCGTGTTGTATGGTCGAAGTGCGATGCCAAAGCAACATTCGGTTGTTAGTTCTGTTTCGTTTTGGAGTTCGATTTCCATGAGTGCGCAGACATCGTTTTCCCAGGGGCCGGTAGAAACGCGTGACTCGAAGCGCAAACCACTGCAGTCAGAGTATCTTGTTATGACTTGACGAGTGTTTTTGCAAAAATGTTGCTGTGCCTGTGTGTCACGGGGAGCCATTATTTTTCTACCACCGCAAATGAGATATGGAAAAAATGATCCACCTAAAATTTGCGCTGTGATCATGCCAACTGGGTCAACCATAATTTCGTATGGAATTCCCGGAATTCCAATGGAAGTCCAGTTTCGGTGTGTGAGATTGCAAGTGAGTAATCCGGCGCCAGTTGGTAAGAAAGATGAAGACGCAGGATCCCATTGTCTTTCTAGCCAATATGGCAAAACAAACCTCCCGCTGGTTTGCATGGCTACCGTTGTATTTGCACCGGATGACAAAATCCAAGCGCCCTGATCGAAAAGAAGTGTGCTTCCGACGATGTCCCCTCGACTCCCCAAATGACGAATGCTGGTCATAAAACGGGCAATTTTTCCTCGTCCAGCAAGCCTAAACAACCACATAATAATACCATCAAACATCTTTGCCACTCCAAGTCTATGTCTTTTGACAATTGGCACCGTCGATACCGTAGATCATTAAAAAATTTAGTGTGTTCGAATTGTGTTAAATTTTTTTCGAAAGATAATGAATCCCTGACAAACTCCAGTTTCGGCGCAAAAAGAGATGGCACATAATAGCCGCTGGAGGAATAACGATGGGTACTCATATCGCGATAAAAAATATTTTGTATTGTAGCGAAGCTGGTTCCTACTTGTACCGAATTGTCAGTGTCGTGCTTTTTTTTCCGCGGTTTTTTTTGTTTTTGATGGTTTTGCTTTCGTATTTTCCATACGCTCAAGTACTGGGATTTTTGCAGCGATTGGGCTGGGTTGATAGCAAGGTTTCAATGCGAACTTTTCGGTCAGTATGCAGAGCTATTTTGGCTATTTTGGACATCGATGTTTTGACAGATTGTACTCCGGAACTTGAGAGGGAGTTTTTGAAGGGGGTTGTTCTTCTTTCAAATCATGTGAGCTATCTCGATATTGTTATTTTGGGCGCGAATTTCCCATGTGTATTTCTGAGTAAAAGTGAAGTTGAAAGATGGCCAATTATAGGGTCCGTTGCTCGCAGCATTGGGTGTATTTTTGTGAGTCGGACTGATTTATCGTCCCGTGTTCGTGCTATCAAATCCATAGCTTCCAAATTGATGCGGAGTCAGTCTGTGGCGTTATTTCCTGAAGGCACAACAACGCCCAGTGGATCGCCTTCGTTGCAGCGCTGGAACTTTGGTCAGTTGCAGGCCGCAATTGACCAAGGAAAGTCTGTTGTTGCTTGCGCTATTTCTTACGAAAAACGTGAGAGTGCTGCCTGGTTTGGAGAACAGTCCCTTGTGCCTCACATTGTGAAACAGTTTTTTGTTGGGCCTAGAAAGGTGTTTGTCGGTTCAGAGCTCGTTTCGCTCGAGTTCACAAATGATCCTCGCGAAATGGGTAAGGGTGTCCATCAACGTATTTGTCGCATGTGTTCTGCGCACAGCAATGCCTTAGAGACGACTCACATGGAGCTGGAATATGTCACATTCACACGCTGATTCCTCTGCAAGACTTGACACATTATCTGCAAATATTTTTGCAGGGTCAACGGCCTCAGGTGTTGCTCGCTCGCCCTATGTTTTGCGTTTGGCACGGGAAAGTGAATTGGAGCAGGTGTTTCGTCTGAGATATGAGGTTTTTTACCAGGAGCTTGGAGCGAGTTCGAGTGTGTCGCTCAAGGAAGGTTTGGATTTCGATGTTTACGATCCTTATTGCGAGCATTTGGTTGCTGTTTTTGACGATAAAATTGTTGGTACGTACAGGATGCTGCCTGTTTACAATGCTCTTGCAAACAATCTAGTGCCCTATTGTGATACCGAGTTCGACGTCTTCCCTCTGATTCAAAAATATGGACAAGGTCTGGTTGAGTTGGGACGTTCGTGTGTTGCTAAAGAACATAGAAATGGCGTTGTTCCTCGTTTGTTGTGGAAGTCTCTGTTTAAATATTTGCTGCAGAAAAATACGACTGCTATCATGGGTTGTGTGAGTGCACAAAATATGTGTGATTTGGAAGCTTATCACGCTAGGTTGTGGATGAGAACGCAAAATATGTGGCATTCGGGTTGGAATCTCGCTACAAAAATGCCGGCTGTGAATTCGGAGGGGACTCCGTTGTCAGAATGCTCGAAAGATTCATTGCCATCCCTAGTTTCGAGTATTGAGATTCCTCCCTTGATGAAAGCGTATGCTCAATTGGGTGCAAAAGTCTGCGGTGGGCCAGCAATGGATCGGGAATTTGGGTGTGCAGATTTTTTGATGATTGCAGAAATGGCTGCCATTCCTGAGCGATATCTGCGTTTTCTTATGGTCTGAGCTTTCCTGTGCAAAACAGTTTTATATTAGCGCCCAATGCGTTTTTAATGGGTTTTCAATGCGTTTCCAATGCCGGAATTCATTTTCAAAACTTCCTCTGATTAAATTCTATGTCCTAAAAATTAAAAAATGAAACCTGCAAAATATAATGGCAAATTGAAGAGTTTATATTGAGCATTGGTGAGCTCGCCCTTCGAAATAAGGGTTTTGGCACGTATATCCTGAACTAAAGGCAGATTAATCTCGAATCTAACGGCATATTTAAAGCTTTTTTCGGCCATAAAGGTGTGGAGAGATTTTAAGCTTCCACTAGAGCCTGCCTTTACTTCTATAGGAATAATATTAAATCCATGTTGTATAACATAATCCACTTCAGCATTGGAGGATTTTCCCTCGCGCAGCAAACGGGAACAGCGAACGGAAACAGCGAACGGAAACAGCGAACGGAAACAGCAAACGGAAACAGCGAACGGAAACAGCGAACGGAAACAGCGAA
>CAIZES010000473.1 GCA_903932045.1 uncultured Silvanigrella sp.
GGTTCTGTTTTTGAATTAGAGGGAATTCGCGCAGATGTCAATCTTGCTAAGTATGTTGATGACTATTTGCATAAGCCTGTTCGACCTTCGGAGATTGTAAAATGCGTAACAAAATTTTTGTCTCACAGAGTTATTGAAAGTGCTCTGATTTGTCAAAAGTCTCAGAATGAGAAATGTGGTGAGGATGGGTCTGCGGAGCTGACGCTGGAACAGAAGAATGTGATGATATCCTTGTATCCGTACTGGCAGGAAAATATTTTGCCGCTTAGAAAGCGTATGCAACAATCGTTTTCATCTGATGATGTAGTCAAGTTATATGGGTATTTATTGGTTGTTTCTGAAAAAACAAATAATTTTCTTCTTGTTGGGTGCTGCAAGAACTTGAAGCGAGCCTTAGAGGATTTCGATCTTTCGAAGATACAGGCAATATTGGAGGATGTCGGAAAATACGAAGAAATCTTCTTTCGTTCTTGATTTTCGATTCTGTTGGGAGGCATATTTTTCAGCCCTCCGTTTCGGAACCATTGGTTATGTTATGTGATGTGTGCTACATCCTCAAAATCCAATAATGATGTGCGCGAAATGCGTTGTGAAATGGCTTTTATAAATATTTCTCGACAGCCCCAAATGAGAACGCCTTGGCTTGCTCGCGTGAGTGCAGTGTATACAATTTCCCGTGTGCAGAGTGGTCCGTTTTGTTCGGGAAGGCAAAAAAGCACGTTGGTGTACTCTGACCCCTGACTTTTGTGCACTGTAATTGCAAACGCGTGTTCAATGTTTTGCGAAAGAGCTTCCAGGGGAATGAGTAAAGGTAGTGAAGTTGAGGTGCGGAAAGCGACAAAGAGTTCGTTACCGCCTCGATTCGTATGAATATCCACAACGACTCCGATGTCGCCGTTGAAAATATTTCGAGAATAATCGTTACCTATGACTATGACTGGTTCGCCAGGTGCAAATTTGCTTCGATTTTTGCAATGAAGAGAATGCATGTGTCGGTTAATGGCTTCGGTACCGTAGCGGCCTCCATGTGTGACACACAAAATTTTCCGCTTTTCTTGAGCTTCGCAAAGTGCATTGATAGCTGCACAATCCTTTTCGATTGAAGGCAAAAAACCTGTGGTTTGCAATTGTTTGTTTGGAAGCCACAGCTTGAGGAGTTCTATAAATTGTCGGAAATTGGAACTTGTGTTGGCATTTGCATTGGCATTTGCATTGGCATTTGCATTGGATGTTGCGATTGCAGTTGTGGCAGCGCTTGCCGTTGCAGTTGCCGTTGCAGTTGCGGTTGCGGTTGCGCTTGCGGTTGCGGTTGCGGTTGCGCTTGCGCTTGCAGTAGAGGTCAGAAACTCAACGCCTTTGTGAGTGACCTCACTGATCGTGGAAATATCTTTTATGAAAGCGTCGCTATCGGTGGGAGAAGACGACAACAAAGGGTCGCTTTTGAAGTGAGCGCACGCGTTGTTAACACTATTTGCCACAAACAAGATGTTCCGTCCTGCTCCGCGGCTTTGAGTGCTCATCCGGTAGCTGGTTTTCAGTTTGCAGCATTGTGCTTCAAATTTTTTTGAGCCACTGAGTGCGCGAAAAAGAGCTCCCGATTCTACGGAAGGGAGTTGATCGGAATCGCCTAATAATACAAGATGCGATTGTGCTGGTAAGGCTGAAACAAGTTTTTCGAAAAGCGCCACATCGAGCATTGAGGCTTCGTCGATAATGATAAGTTTGTGAGAAATGGGAAACGACGCATGATGCCGTGGGCGACTGCGGCTTTCTGTGATGCCGAGAAGGCGGTGCACTGTGCACGCTGTGTCCATTTCTACGAGGTCATTTGTGAGGTTGAGGCGTGCAAAGTTGCGACGTACGGTTTCGTCGAGACGTTTTGCCGCTTTTCCGGTTGGAGCGGCAAGGGCGATGTCTTTTGCTGCTCCTTTGTTGCCTAAATAGGTCCTGACAAGAGCTGTTACTACGCTTGTTTTTCCGGTGCCTGGGCCACCCGTAACAAGGGTGAGTTGCGAAGTGAGTGCAAGTTGAATTGCGCAAATTTGTTCCGAATTGAGAATAAAACCGTCGGCGAGTTGTTCGTTGATAGTAACATTGGGATTTGCAAAAGCATAAGGTGATTTCTTGGCCGAAGAACTCCGTTGTTCAAGTGCCTCAAGCACCATACGCTCAGAATGTACGGCTTTTTGAAAGCAGACAACTTGATTGAGGATAAGAACTGGTTTGTAGGAATCGAGTGTCGTTCCAAAAAAATGTTCAGGAAAATTTTTGTTTGTAAGAAACTCCCAAATTTGTCTGTAAATTTCGGTGCGGCCATGGCCATTCCAATTTTCAAAAACAGGATCGGATATTGGAGCGAGAAGCAGGGGAATTGATGTGAATGATAAAGTTGTGTTGCCTGTAAGTGATGACATTTGCAATGCCAGCAACAAAAAGAAAATTCTTGCTTCGATAACGTCGCCCTGTTTGATATGGTAGGGATGTGGCCACTGCGCCAGCCGTGTTAGCTCCAGAATAAATCCAATATCGTGCGTCTGAAGTCCGAGTGTTTCTGCTTGTTGCTCTAGCAAAATAATGGCGTTGCGTGGAAAGAACGCCTCAAACTCGTTTTCAAGTGCTGCTTTTGCTGATCCAAAAGGTGAAATGGATATTGATGTCATGTGAAAGCCTCTGTTTCCAGAAAAAAACCGTCGGCGTTTTTGAGCTGTTGCTGAAAGGTTTCCATTTCGTTCCAGCTCAAGCGTTCGTGCACTGTCATAGGAGTTGGAGCGCGACAAAAAACATAGATGTGGCCAGCAAAAATGGCGTCAAAATGGTTTTCGCTATGAATATTCAAGAATCGCATAAGTGCAAGTGTGTATATTTTTGCCTGCAGTGTGTAGTGTTTTTGCACGTGTTGTTGGCAATAATCTTTTTCAAACGAGGGCAAGAGATCGGTTTTCCAGTCGAGAACGTAATACTTGTTTTCCCATTCGATAATGGCGTCAATGGCTCCCACCAAAAAACCACGTTCGGCCTTAAAATATCCAGAAACAGCGCTGTGAGCATGTTCAGGCCATGGCATATGAAAACGAGTTTCTCGCAGAATTGCATTGTGCTGTATTGCTTTTGCAGACTCAAATACCATGGAACCAAAACGATCTTGAATTTTGTTGGAAAAGCCATGTGATGTTAAAATTTTTGCTAGAAACTCTTTTGTGGTGATAGAGTTTTGCCAATCAACAAAATTTTCTGAGTTTGCTACGGCTTCCAGATCGAGTTTTTCCATGGCTTCGTGAAAGCACACCCCAAATGCCGCGCCTCTTGGCAAGTCGGGAAGGGTTAAATGCGAGGAGGGTGCAGGAGTTGCTGTTGATGTTGGAGTTGATGTTGGAGTTGATGTTGCAGCAATATCTGATTCCTGCTCATCGAATTTTCGGTTGTGGGAAACATTTGCGTTTTTGAGGGACGTGTAGGATCGCGCTCCTGGGGCTGCGTGTTGCTGGCGCAATGCAGCAAAATCGATATCTGCTGTAACGCTGTTTGCGGCATCAGCGTTTGCGGTAGCGCTGTTTTTGTTGCCTAGGATTTTTTGCGCTGGATCCCAATTTTCCAAGAGAAGTAAAGGCATTTGCAGATTTCTTGCGGTGTTTTTTTCAAAAAGTTCATTGTTGAATGAGGGAACTACGATCTCCGAAAGAAGTGAAAATTGTTTGCGTTCTTCGGAGTCGCACGGTGAGTTGTATTTGTTTCCTGCCAACTGATGAAGGCGTTCGGCGAGTTGTTGATAGCGTCCATCCAGGCGAATTTCGAACGTGGGTGTTTTCTCTTTTTCAACTGTCTTTTCAAAGAATGGCAGGTACAACATGCACCCAGCGCGTGTGAGTGCTACGTAAAGCACTCGCTCGTTTTCTTCTGCTTCTTGAGCAGCGATAATAAGCTCGTTGCGGGGCAAATCGCGTGTGTCGAAGACGCGATCTCGATTTTCATTTTGCAAGAGTTGCGGACGTTTTTTTTTCGTGGTGGAAAAACCACCGAAGAAAAAGACAACTGCGGCTTCAAGCCCTTTGCTTTTGTGCATTGTTAAAATTTGAACGGCTTGGGCGTCGGTTTCCAAGCGTTGCACGCTTTCGGTGTCTTCATTTTCGCCATTTTCGGAAATGGCTTGTTTGAGTCGTTGCCGGGATTCTTCAAAAGTGGAATTTTCCATGGTGTGCCAAAGCTGTAATGACTCAAAAATATGAAGCACATTGGTGATTGTTCGTTCCGACTGACTGGTCGCAATTTCGCGCCGCAAAAGTCCCGTTTCACTTAAGATGGTTTCAAAGAGGCGTGAAAGGTTTTCGCGTTGAGAAAGATCGTTCCAGGTGCGCAGCGAGAGCCAGGGTTCGCCATTTTCGTTGGAAAGAACGCCGTCGAGATTGTTCAGTCGGCATTCAAAAAAAGGGCCTAAACAAGCGCGTGAGACCAGTGATCGATTGGTTGGTTCGGCAATGGCGTCTAGGAGGCAGGATACTTCGATGGCTTCTTCCGATGCAAAAACCGAACCGTTTTGAACCGTGGTGCAAGGAATTCCTGAGCGGCGCAATTCCCGCGCGACAAGTTCGGCTTCGGTGTTTGAAGATGTGAGAACGAAAATGTCTTTTGCCAGGAGGGGTTCTGGTGTTTGTTTTTTGTTCGATGTAACTAAAAACCCCATGGGTTTTCCCGGTGTCGATGATTTTGATGCTCCCAGAAATTGTTGTGATCCCGCCAATCCCAAAATGTTTTTGATTTCTGAGGCAATGAATCGCAGCAATTGGGATTTGTATTCTGTTGCTTTCCGAGGTTTGTTATTTAAGGAAGGAATATGCACAAGACGCAGCGGCTTTTGAACAGGGGTTCCGTCTGAAAATAGAATGTCGGCTTTGGTGTCGCCGCATTCCACAGGTGTTTTGTATTGTATGCCGCTATTTTTAAAAAAGGTGCCTTTTGCGCTGAGAATAATATTGTAAGCGTCTATTATTCTCGGCGACGAACGAAAATTTTTGGTGAGTTTTTCCCTTGGGAGAACAGCTGTTGCTTCCAAATAGGTTTGTACATCGGCTCCACGGAATCGGTAAATGGATTGTTTGGGATCGCCAACAACAAGGAGTCGGTGATTATCGGAGTCGGCAAAAATGGTTTTGAATATTTTCCATTGCACCGGATCGGTGTCTTGAAATTCGTCGATGAGGCCCAAACGGAATCGGTCGCGCAACAGAGCGCACACGCCGTTGCTTTTGTCTCGTAACGATTTCTCGACCTCAGTGAGGAGATCTTCAAAGTCGAAAAGACCCTGTTCATTTTTGTACTTTTCCACGCGTTCATGCAGTGGAGGCAAAAAGAGTTCGAGAATGGCTTCGGAAAGTGCTGGAAAAGTTGTTGTTAGAAAATAGATATAGGGTTCTATAACTTTTGTTATTTCCTGGTGCTTTTCTGGGCTTTTTTCGGCAAGTGAATTGAGTTTGGTTGCAAGGTCTTTGATGATGTCTTTGATTTGGGATTCATTGTGGCGAATGTAGCGGAGCATCTGTTTCAGATTGGACGAAGCGCTTGTTTCACTCGGCGTGTTTTTTTTGTTCCAAAAGCAAAGGTCAGAATTTTTGAACATTTCCACTTCAGCAAAAAAATCGGCGCTACCCGAGTTGCCATTTATTTTTGTTTTTTCGGGTAAGAAAAGTGAGGCTATGAGGTTACGAATGGCGCGGAAATTGCCCGACGGAAAGCTTTGCTGCCGAACGACTACGATTTCGTATAGTGCTTCTATTTTTTCTTCAAATTTTTGCGGTTCCAGGGTTCCCGATAGAGCCACCGGTTTTAGGAGACCCGGTTTGAGAGTGTTTGATTGAAGCGCTTGAAAGATGAGATTTTTGAGTGCATCGAGTGTTTGTTGTTCCAGCCACGCATCTAAGAACGTTTTGTAGGGCTCCTGGTGTGCAAAAGTCTCTCGTAACAGTTGAGCAAAGGCTTTTTCATACGCCATGCGAATGGAACCCAATTTGCGTTCCATTGCTCCGCCCGACAAAAAAGCAGTGTCTCGCAAAACGCGCTGACAAAATCCGTGGATTGTTGAAATTTGCGCTTCTTCAAACGAAAAAAGTGCAAATTGTAGCCGAGAACGCGCTTCGTGATCAATTTTCCAATTGGGTTTGTCGGGTGGACACAGGGCGGGGGGTGAATACAGAATTTTTTCGATCATTTTGCGCACGCGGGCCCGAAGTTCCCGTGCGGCTTTATCCGTAAAGGTAACAATTAGAATTTCTTTTATGCTGTAAGGGTTGGTTGGGTGAATGAGAAGGTCAATAACGAGATGTTCAATTGTGTATGTTTTTCCAGTGCCGGCGTGGGCTTCTATGACAAGACAGCGATGATTGTGAAGGCGCGACAAAATTTCGGGACGTTCCATAAGAATGACGTCATTTGGATTGTTCATTTGCGCCTCCTGCAATTAAGAGATCCAGAAAGAAGTCGAAGCGCTGCGCTAAAACCTGAGCCGCATCTTTTAGTGGCTGGTAGGTTTCAATATTTGGAATGGAAGAGGGGCGAGTGCGCTTTGTTGTGTTTCCAAGACCCGACTCGTTTTCGTACTGTTCTTGCCAGAGTGTTTGAAGCTCTTCATTTACGTTGTCCCAACGTTGGTCCTTAGGAACTTTTGTGCGTTTGGTCACCACTTTGCTAACTAAAAAGTGGGTGTGGCGTTGAGCAAGAAAATTGTGGGTGAGCTGCGTGAGATAACTTTCGCATTGTTCCTTGGTGGGTATCAAAAACGATTCTTCCTGAATGAATTGTTCTCTTAGCAAAACGAAAGTTGCAGTGCATTCGTTTGGAAGCTGTAGGTCCGATTTGGCAATGCGAATAAGACAAAGTTGAAGAACTGCCAAACAGTAATCTGGAATGGGATCGAGTGCGAATGTTGTTTTCGAACGCATTGAAAAAACAACAACACGACATTTGTTGTCGTTTTGTTGAAACAACGCAACATTTCCGGTGATGGTGCAGCGCTGGTTGAGATTTTCAATATGAAGTGTGATGGGATCGGTTGCCTGAGCGTGTGAGGATGTTGCATCTTCGCCGAACGAAAAACAGTGCGATGTTTTCCAATGTTCGTTGGAACTGCGAAGTGCGTCACAGAGTGTTGTGATGGCTTTTTCTATGGAGAGGGTTTCTTGAACGTTTAAAATTCCTAAAGGAAAGTCGCCGCGAATTTGGGATTGTTGCTGAAGTTTACGAAAATGCAAGAGGGCAATTTGGTGTGGCGATGTGCTGTTGTTGTTGTTGTTGGTATTGTTGGTGTTGTTGGTGTCTTTGTTTAGGAAAGCTTCGCAAATGGAGTCACGCACGAAAGAGAGTTTTTGCATGGAGTCGAGCGCTGTTGGCTCCTCAAAAACATCGATTTCTTCTTCGTATTCTTCAACTCGCAGGTGCAACCGATCTTCGGCCTCGGCTATGATTGGATTTCGCAAGAATTTTGAAAGTGTGCGCAATGAAACTTTGTGTTTTTCAATAATCGTATTTTCTGAGGGATGAATTTCCATTGTGTTTATGCCAAGCAGGTGCTTTGTTTTGACGTCGATGCTTTCCAAAAGGATATGCTTTTCGGGATAGTCTAGACCGTGCAATTCTTTTTTGATTTTTTGTTGCGCGATTGCGCAGATTCTTTCTTTGTTTGCTTCAGGAAATGCATTGAAGGCACCAAAGGTATCAACGGCACCAAAGGTATCAACGGCACCAAAGGTATCAACGGCACCAAAGGTATCAACGGCACCGAAGGTGTTGGCGGTGTCTGTGATTTTGGGAATGGTCCAGCGACGGAGAGGAACATTTTCAGCAGCTTTTACGCTCTCAGGATTTGCTCCCATTTCCACCAATCCTTGATTGAGTTCGTGCACCAAACCGGATGGCTCCAGTGGTTCATTGCTTGTTTGATTGCGGGCTACCCAAGAGATGTAGAGTTTTTCTCGCACCGAAAGGAGAGTTTCTAGAAACATGTATTTGTCTTGCTCGCGGGGAGTGACGTCGGCAATGCGGCGGCGTGCGGAGCGCAAATCCAATGGGCTGTGTTTGTCGGTTGAAGGAAAATGTCCTTCGCCCATGCCAACCACAAACAAAACTTTGAGAGGGATGGGACGCATGGGTAAAAACGATGCCACCATAACGCCGTCGAGTCCTAAACCATTTTCGCCAGTGGTGAGCGATTGAATGCGACTGAGTAAAAAACGCGCAGCAGTGTGGCCATCAATTTCGGTGTCGCTGCTTGGAGACAAATCTTGAAGTTCGGAAAGAATGGCGTGGCATTGCGATCGCATTGCGGCATCGTCATCGTTTTCATTTTCGAATGCGGGCAAGTACGCTGAAAGGGCTGCTCTAAAAAATGCAAGCCATTTTA
>CAIZES010000474.1 GCA_903932045.1 uncultured Silvanigrella sp.
GACCCTGCTGAGCGAAAACAAGCTTTGTACTCAAAGCGTAGTTTTGCGCGTGTTCCAACATTCTAAGCAAAACTTTTTGGTGGTCACGCGATAACCACCATTTTAGGACGTTTTTTAAAAACCGCTAACAATGGGAAAGTCGGTTTGGTGGTCGGTTCCGGTTGCGGTGCTTATTGGTGTGCCTATGTACAGCAATGCTGCCGGCATTATTCCCATAGTGCAGGCTCTTGTTGGAAAAGGTGCTGCGTTGGGAACGGTGCTAGCCTTTATGATGGCTGTTATTGGGTTCTCGTTTCCGGAAGCAATTATTTTGCGGCGAGTTTTAAAACTACCTTTGCTTTTAACTTTTTTTGCAATTGTTGCCGCGGGAATTATTCTTGTTGGGTATTTGTTTAATATTATTCTGTGAAAATAATTCTGAATTGCTTTTTTTGTCTTAGAACGAGAAGTCGTAGCTCACCGAAACGCTTTGGCTGTTGCCCATGGGCTTAGTTTCGTTTTTGCTATCGTCATTTAGCTTCACGTAGTGAAATTTTACGTCTTGTTTTGGTGCAAAGTCCCACCTCAGCGTGAATGAATATGCGCTATAGTTCCAGGGATAAGCGTACACCTCGGGTGTTGTTGTTGTTTCGCTGTACTTGGATGCGTTTACGAATGGCGTAAAATCGCCCCATCGGTATCCTGCTCCCAACGACCAAGCAGTTGCAGTGTAGTCGAGCGTTGGATTTTCGGGGTTCTTTGGATGATTTCTTTTTTCGGCAATGTTAAATTCCGACAACACGAGAAGAGATTCGTATTCAATATTGTTTGCTATTCCGTAGTATCGTTGTTTCATTTTTTCGTCTACAGAGTAGTTTCCGTCGGCCCATTCGGAGCCTTCATTTTTGTATTGAGCATCGGACTGTACATAGCTGATGCGGGTTGTGAGCCATTCATAGTTGAGCTCAACATCGGCACCTACAATGTTTGTCCAGCGAACATCTACGCTTGGTTCTTGAAGAACTGTAAAATATCCGGATTTTTTCTTTTCACTGTTACCGCCAAAGACGCTGGAGCTCACAGAAATTCCGGCAATGGTGTCTTGGTATCGTGCGCTGGCTCCATCGTAATTGGTAATTTCCCATCCATAGAGTTCTTGTGGAGTGCGAATCCAGGTGTAGGCGTAACCAACGTCTTGATAGTCGGAATAGTAAAAAAGAGGCAGGCGCTTTCTGCCAGCTTGCAAAGTGATTTTGTTAATGGGCTTGTAGCTTAAGTATGCCCACTCCAATGTAACTGCTTTGTCAACCGTGCGTCCAACAACCTGTGCAACGGCCGAAAAATTAGAGAACAACGACAAATTTGCCTGAAGTCCGCCGCGTGTTTCTTGAGTCAAATCGACAGAGTTTTTCTTTGTGTAAATTCCGCCGTTATACCAGTCGCCCACATAAAGCGGACTTGTGTATCTTCCGGCTACAGCGCCCGACTCGCCTTGCAGTAGATCGGTTGCTACAACCGAACCAAAGCCACTGATTTGAAGATCAAATGCATGTGCACTGTTCGATTGAAGGCTGGCGGCTATTCCGCTGCCAAGTAAAAGTGCTGTGACTGCTGTTTTGTTTTCCATAGAGATCCTCATGATTTTTGCTCCTGAACTGACTTTAATTAATTTTGGTAAGCGCAAATTTGCATGCATAAATAAGTTCATAAAATTTATACCGTAAACTTTTCCAGTTGTTGATTTAGCGTATGTGCCAGTTGATTCAGTTCTAACGCAGATGACGATACTTCTTCTGTGTGCGCAGTTCGGTTTTGCGCAGTGCTTTGTAGTTGGGTGATGCCATTGTGAATGTGTGAAATTCGTTCCGACTGCTCCTTCGAAAGGTTTGCGATTTCGTTAAGAACCGCTGTTGTGTCGCTCATTAAAGAGGAAATTTGTGCAAAAGATTGTTGAGCCTCATTGGCAATTTCTGCACCTCGATGCACTTTGTCAGTTGTCTCGCCAATCATGGTTGCGGTTTGAGCTGCGGCTGTGGCACTGCGTGAGGCAAGTGTACGAACTTCTCCAGCTACCACGCCAAAACCTTTGCCATGAACTCCCGAGCGTGCGGCTTCTACCGCCGCATTAAGGGCTAAGAGATTTGTTTGAAATGCAATGGTATCGATGGTGCTCACTATTTTTTCGATTTGTTCGCTCGCGGCCGAAATTTCGGACATGGCAGAAATCATTTTATTGATGTTTTGTTCGCCATTATTGGAAGCATCTTGAGCTTGTTTTCCAACCTGTGTCCCATGAAACGATTTTCCCATGTTGTCTTTGGCTTGTTGGGCCACTTCACCCATGAGTTGTGTCATTTGGTGAAGCGCAGCAGCTTCGCTGGTAGCGCCATCGGCAACTTGCTGCGATGCATGCGAAATCACTTCAGCGGCATCTTTTACTAGGCTTGCATCTTTTTTAATTTCCGAAACCAAGTGACTCAGATTTTCTGTCACCTGCTGAAGCGCAATGCCCAGTGAATCTTTGTCAGATGCTAAAGGAATGATGACTGTTAAATCTCCCTTGGCCACGCTTTGTGCTGCCGCACTTTTTTCGCGTAAATTTGCAGCCATTCTATTAAGTGCAGAAATCATTTTTCCGACTTCGTCTTGTGATGGTACTTCTATTTGAGTTGTAAAGTTTCCTCGGCCCACGTCTTCTGCAAGTTTCATAGCGGCTATCACAGGTTTTTTAATAGATTGAACAACAAGCCAAGATGCAATAATTCCAAGGGTATTTCCAAAGACGAGCGACAAAATAGCGAGTTGTCTTCGGGATGAGTTTGTATCGAATACGAGTTGCTTCAGCTCCTCAGATTCTTCTACGGCACGCTTTAATTCTCCGTCAAAAATTTTGTCGATTTCGTCGTTTTGAGCACGAACCTTGTTTAAAATTTTGAGGCCGTCGTCGTTTTTTTTGTCGGAAAATGCCTCAATGGCATCCATTGTTGAAATTAAGGCGCTTGATGTTGCTGTACCAAAGGCTTTGGCGCTATCGGGTCGTATTTTAGAATAGACTTCAACCTGCTTTTTGATTTCTTCCATGCTTTCTTTCATAGCTTTTGCTGCAATCGGATCCCACGAGGCCATGAGGTCGCCAGCCCAATAACGAGCTCGCGAAAGTGTAGAAGCCATTCTTAGAAGGGATTCGTTGCGAGCAACCGATTTTTCTTGTCGTTCTAGAATAGTATTTCCCGCCGATAGCGATAGCCAAGAAAGACCAGCAGTAGTGCCATTCAAAAGAATAAGTAGAGCACCTGTTAAAGTGGCCATGTTTTTGGAAAGTGTCATGGACATCTTTTTGGTTTTAGATCCGCTATGTCCCGTAGTCATGACCAAATCCTTTAACCGCATTTTGTGTTAGGTGCGCTTGTTATGGAATTGTGTGTACCGTTTTAACGGATGCATCTACAGATTTGGCTTCAACGTAGCCAATGCCGCCTTTTGAGCCTTTGACGGCTTCAATTATGGCTTTGTCGGAATTGAGTGCTTTTGGTTCTTTTCCCTTGCCGGTAAAAACCAATTTTGACCAAGTTGCCATTACAGAACGAGCACTTTTTCCTGTTACTTTTTGGTAAAAGCTTTCGCGTATGGCCGACGAAGAGTCTTGGTCAAAAAGCATTGCGGTGTCTGAGCCTAGTGTTGTTGTGGAACCCAAAAAGATTTCTTTAATTTGTTCTTGTGTGAGTTGTGACACGCTTGAGCCTGGGTTTACAATGACTGCAATTTCGGCTTGCCCTATGGTTGGGTGAATAAAAAACAAAAACGAAAACAGCACAACTTTGGAACTCTTTTTTTGTAGACTTTTCTTTACCATCTGCGAACATGACTTCAGTTGCATGCCAAACCTCTATCCCGATCTGTTGGAGTTTACTTTTTTACTGATGCTTCGTTGATCTTACGTTGTTTGGACTCTAAAGGAACCGGTCGTAGATGCCGCTTTTGACATGCTGCCGCTTTTGACATGCTGCCGCTTTTGACCTGCTGTCGCTTTTGACCTGCTGTGTTTGATTTTCGGAAATTTTCAGTACTTTCAAAATAGACCGTGTGGCCAGTCAAAGTTGCTTCCAGGCTTTTTGTGATGTTGCCTCTAATAAAGGGAGTTTTTCAATGAAACTTGCTCATATTTTGCTTTTGGGTTCTTTTGGGTTCTTTTGGGTTCTTTTGCTGTTTTTGCAGCAAACTCGGTGTCTCCTGCAACCGCTGCGGCCGCAAGCAACAGCTTTTTTTCGCACAGTATTGTTGAAGACAACGACCTCTGGAAGCAAGATGGCATGTTCGAAAAAGAGGGCATGACTCAAGAAGAATTCGATATGATTATCGATAACGCCTACGGGGCCTAAGAGTTCCAAACGCCTTTTCACTCCCAA
>CAIZES010000475.1 GCA_903932045.1 uncultured Silvanigrella sp.
CAAAACCACTGGAGTTTGAGGGGGACGCTGTTCCCAATGTTCTGTTGTCGGGCGACCATAAAAAAATTGCGGCGTACCTACGTCAGGAACAGCTTCGTCTTACGTCGCGAAACAGATCAGATCTGATTTTGCGTGTGTGGGATTCTTTATCGCGTTCGGAGCGTGCTCTGGTGGAGCGGGTTTGGAAGAATGGTTAGTGTGATCGATTCGTATGATTGATTAGTGTGATTGATTAGTGTGATTGGAAAGGATGCGTTATGAAACTTGAAGGTAAAGTTCTTGTGGCTCAAGGCGGTGGTCCAACTGCCGTTATCAATCAATCTCTTGTTGGTGTTGTGAAAGAGGCTCGTAAGTTCACGCAGGCAACTCGCGTGTACGGCGCTATTAATGGCGTTCGCGGGATTATCAACGAAGACATGCTGGATCTCACGCAAGAAACCAGCCACAACCTTGAAGAGGTTGCCAACACTCCTTCGTCGGCTTTGTTTTCTACTCGCGACAAACCGGATGAAAAATATTGTGCCGAAATGTTTAAGGTGATGAAGGCTCACGACGTTCGTTATTTCTTTTATATTGGTGGTAACGACTCCGCCGATACCGTTCGCATTGTCAATGAAGAAGCCAAAAAAGCTGACTACGACTTTGTGGCTATTCATGTTCCCAAAACAGTTGACAACGATCTCACTTGCAACGATCACACGCCTGGCTTTGGCTCTGCTGCACGTTATGTGAGCAATGCATTTATTGGCGTCAATCTGGATGTGAAGGCGCTTCCCGGTGTGTATATTGGTGTTGTTATGGGTCGCAATGCTGGCTTTTTGACTGCATCTTCGGCAATTGCGCAAAAGTATCCCGACGACGGTCCTCACCTTATTTACGTGCCCGAGCGCACTTTTGATATCGAGAAATTCCACGCTGATGTGAAAAAAGTATACGATCGGTTGGGACGTTGCGTTATTGCTATTTCGGAAGGTGTTCGTGGCGCAAATGGTGAGCCCATTATGTCGGGACTTCTCAAAAACCAAGACCGCGATGCTCACGGAAACGTGCAGCTTTCGGGTGGTGCATTGGCCGACCTCTTGGCAGATAGCATCAAAACAAATCTTGGTATCAAGCGAGTTCGTGCCGATACTTTTGGTTATCCTCAACGTTCGTTTTTTGGTTGCGTTTCTGATGTTGATGCTCAAGAGGCTCGTGAAGTGGGCGAACGTGCCGTTCAGCTTGCTATGTGGCAGAATGATTCTGGCTCAATGACAATCAAGCGCACAGGCAATTATTCTGTGAACTATGAATTGGTTCCACTTGAAGATGTTGCTGCAAAAACACGCGTCATGCCCGATGAATTTATTAACGCCGAAGGCAATCACGTCACCGATGCGTTCCGTTTGTACCTTCGTCCTTTGTTGGGCTCGGGAATTGGATCTGCGGGTCGCTTGCGTGCACCGTTTGTGAATAAGTTGCTGAACCGCTAAGAGCGGGCGTCCCAAAAACGCGCGTGCTAAGAGTAAGAGCGCGCGGTACGGTTCGTTAAAAACGTTCGTTAAAAACGAGCGGCGCAGGAATAGTTATGAGCGGCGCGCAGGGATTACAGAAAACCCTGTGTAAGGCACAAGTTTTTCGGGAATGCGAATGCTGCCGTCGGCCTGTTGGAAGTTTTCCATAATGGCTATTACAGCGCGCGACATTGCGATGGCTGTGCCATTCAAGAGATGTACAAATCGAGTTCCGTTTTCATCTTTGAAGCGAATTCCAAGACGTCGACTTTGAAAATCGGTGCAGTTGGAAGTTGATGTTACTTCGCCCCAATCGCCATTTTCGCCACGGCCGGGCATCCAGGCTTCCAAATCCCACTTGCGATACGCGGGAGCGCCCAAATCGCCAGTGCAGGTTTCAACCACGCGGAATGGAATGTTGAGGCCAGAAAAGAGTTCTTCCTCAATTTTGCGAAGTTCCAAATGATGCTTGTCCGATTCTTCGGGGAGGCAATAAACAAACATTTCCACTTTGGTAAACTGGTGCACCCGATACAATCCCTTCGAGAATTGTCCAGCTGCCCCGGCCTCGCGTCTGAAGCAGTGAGAAAGGCCCGCAAATTTGATGGGGAGTTTTTCTTTGGGAATGATGCTATCGGATAGGTAACCGCCCAACGTGATTTCGGCAGTTCCCACAAGGCAAGTTCCGGTGCCTTCCAGTGCGTAAATATTGCTCTCTTCGCCACGTGGCACAAAGCCAATGCCTTCAAGAATTTCTTCTTTGGCGATGTCGGGGGTAATCATGGGAGAAAATCCATGGCGCATAAGAATATCCATGGCATAACGCGTGAGTGCCAGGTCAAGAATGACGGCCTCGTTTTTGAGAAAGTAAAACTTGGGGCCGGCAACTTTGGAGCCACCTTCAAAATCGATGATATCCAGAGATTCGCCCAATTGGACATGATCTTTGGGTTTGAACGAAAACTCAGTGGGTTTGCTAAAACGAAAGACCTCGAGGTTGTCTTTGTCTTCTTTGCCAACGGGGGCATCAGGGTGTGCCATATTGGGGATACGCATGGCTTCCGATTTGAGATCGCGTTCAACTTGTTCGCTCTGCGTTTCAAGGGCAGCAATTTTTTCTTTGAGAGAGCGACCTTCATCAATGAGAGCAGTGCGTTCGTCGGGTGAAAGTTTGCCTTTCATTTTGCCAGCGTTTTCGTTGCGCTGTGATCTTGCGGTTTCCAATTCTTTTAGCAATGTGTTGCGCGATTCGTAAAGTTCTACAACTTTTGTAGCATCGGCCTTCATATTGCGGTTTTTTATGTTTTCTTGAACAGCGCTTAAATTTTCACGGATAAATTTGAGATCAAGCATATTTTCCTCCAATACTGCTCTATGCTAAGTGATGAATTTCCAATGTGTTAACGACTTGGTTTCTCTGCCACAGCAGGGAAGAATTGTTGTTTTTCGCCCACATCATGACCTGCAGGAATAGGTTTACCAAGTTCTTCTACGCAAAAAAGTGTTGCAGGCAAGTTGAGCGACTCCCTCAGTTTTTCCATGGTGTGTGGAGCAAAGGGATACAGCATAATGCACAGGTTTTTGAGCATATAAAAGCCAGAATAAAGAGCGTTGCGGCGTCCTTCTTCGGGCATGCGGTCGTCGTGTGGTTTGTATTTATTGAAGAGACTGTTAATGTTTCTTGCATAGTTTTCGATGGCAAACAACAAGGTTGAGTATTCTGCTTTGTCCATGGCTTTGAGGTAGCGTTGAACAATTTTATTGGTTTCTTCCACAACTTCAGGCATTAAAACACCATCGGGAACTTTGCCGTCAAATTTGGAATGAGCCGCCGAAATGGGGCGCTCAAAGGCAGCGTTCATGGGGCCGGCCAAAAAGCGATTGCGTTCGTCCAAAATCGCGAAGTCGAAGTTAGAACGTTTTTCGGGCAAACTCAGCAACGCTAAGAAGTATCGAATTTGATCGGGTGCGTAGCCTTTGTCTTCGATAATTTCGTCGGCAGTGTAGTAATTGCCTGTTGATTTGCTCATTTTTTGTCCGTCCACCATGAGGTGGAAACAGCCAAAAATATCGGTGAGCTGGTACTCGCCCTTCCTTGGAAAATGTTGAGGGTCGTCTTGTGTGCCAAGCCACATTGCAGCTTGCATGAGGGTGTAAAAGAAAACGTTGTCTTGCCCAAGAAACTGAGAAATGCGCGATTGCGGATCTTTCCAGAATTCGGAATAGCGTTCCGGGTCGCGACCACTTTCGGCAAGAGCTACCTTGGAAAAGGATATGGGGGCAATAAGGGAGTCGGGCCAGACGTAAAGAGTTTTGCCTTCCAAATCGGGATCAATGCCAGGAGGCACTGGAATACCCCAACTCACGTCACGGGTGATAGAGCGGTGTGCCCAGCCGTCTACCAGTGCGCAGTCAACGCCTAAGTTTTCGAGTTGTGAGCGTCCTGCATCCATTTCTTGACGTGAATAAAACTGTACCGCAATTTTTTTGCCCGGAGCATATTTACTCTTGTGTTTGGGGAGTTCGGCCTTAACCGATTTGTATTTTTCTTCAAACGTGTTGCTGAAAGAAATTGTGGGCAGCACAGTGTTGATGACTTCGTTGTACACGGGCATGCGCCATTTGCCTTCTTTGCCTTGTACCCATTCACGCATGACCTCTGCTACTTTCCACATATCGAGCCACCAGTGAGCGGTTTCTTTCATGGTGGGAGTGGCGTCACTGAGAGCGCTGCGTGGGTTGATGAGTGCGCTAGGGTCGAATTCGAGTCCGCACGCTTCGCAGTTGTCACTGTATGCTTCCATGTTTTCGCATCTGGGATTGGGGCACTTTCCGCGCACGTAACGGTCTTGCAAGAAACGGTTGAGCTTGGGATCGTACCACTGATTGGTCACGCGTTTCTCAAGCAGTCCGTTCTTGTGCATTTTGCGCATGAAATCTTGTGAGATTGCGCAGTGGGTAGGGAAGCAATCGGGGCGCGAGGTGCCGCTGTAAGTGTTCAGGCTAACGCCATAACGAGCCATGGTGTTTTTTTGTTTGCCATGAATTTTAGCAATGAGCTGTGCGACGGTGGTACCATCTTTCAGAGCGGCAACTTCCGTGGTGGAACCGTGGTCGTCTGTACCGCAAACAAACAAAACATTTTCTTCGCCAATGAGCATGCGCATCCAGCGAGCATAAATATCGGCAGGAACATGCGCACCAGCCAAGTGTCCGAGATGTACCGGACCATTTGCGTAGGGCATTCCGGCTGTCACAACGGCGCGGGTGGGTTTGGGAAAGTCGCGGACAAGTGTTTGAATATCCACAAGAGCTCCTTCAAAAAATTTGGCGGCTGAGCGGTTTAGCATGCAGCCAAAAACATTGCGAGAGAGTATGGCTCAGCTCTCTTTGGTGTGCAACAGGGGGGCAATACTTTATTTGTTGAGGAGTTCGTTTGCTGCTTCTACAAATTCTTGGATTTGCAGGGGTTTCAGAAAGAGTTTGGTAGCACCTGCGCGAATGAGATCTCGCTCTAGGAGGTCAGTGTATCCCGTCATAAAAAACACGTACGGACGTGAATTATCACTTATTTTACGAATGTGTTTGAGGATGTCAATTCCCGAACCATCTGGCAGAAGAAGATCGGATAAAATGATATCGGGATCAAACTCCAAAAAATTTGCAAGGCCATCGGCAACACTTTGCGCCTTCAAAACTTCAAAGCCTTTTCGCTGGAGAAGACTTTGCAGAGCTTGGGTGAGGTCGTCATCGTCTTCAATAAGCAAAAGGCGCCGTGATTTGTTCGATATCGTTTTGTTTGGCATAGATCTGTTTGTGTCCTTTTTTTGACGCAAAGTTTTATTATTGCTATCAGAAATGATACGAGGTTGCAATTTGGAAAGCAAGAAAGGTAACATTTGTTTGATTCTCAACGGAATGATTGTGGTTTGAGGTTTGTGGTTGAGGTTTGTGGTTGAGGTTTGTGGTTGAGGTTTGTGGTTGAGGTTTGTGGTTGAGGTTTGTGGTTGAGTCTCAAACAAGGGGTTGGTGGCAGACCTCTTTGCTTTGCATTTAACGTTGAAACCACAGCGTTGGGGTTTGATCTCCGAATAGGTAACGGTAGTGGTCAACTTCGTGAAGAGCTGACGTCAATTATGGAAAGGGAAAGGTATGTTGTGACGTTTTTGGAGAGACAGCTTTAGATGTTGCCGCAAATGTTAAAATTATTTCTACGGGCCCGTGCGAAATTCCCGTGTTTCCGTAGTAACGCTTGTTTTTGAGGAGAATAAAATGCGGGTTGCAGTTATTTCAGATATTCATGCCAATCGTTTTGGGCTCCATGCATTTTTACGTTTTTTAGATGATAATCCTGAAATCCAAATGGTTCTGAATTTGGGCGACTTTGTGAATATTGGTCCCCATCCCAATGAGGTTTCTGACCTGGTTCTCAACGACAATCGTTTTATAAATATTGCCGGAAACAACGAAGAAGCGCTTGCTGCTGATTTGGGTGACCCCGATGGCGTCAACCGGCACAGGCACTGGACAGTGAGCCGCCTTGGTTCCGAACTTCACGCGAAAGTTGTGGCTTTGCCTGTGCAACGTCTTATTGAGCTCGATGGTTTTCGTATTTTGATGGTTCATTCTCGCCCAGGCGCGTCGGGCGAATTGCCTCTGATTTATCGGGGAAGGAATCTTTCTGAGTTTTGGGATGATTATTCCCAAGAAAGTCCAGACGTGGTGCTATTTGGTCACACTCATTCACCTTTCTATATGCAACATTTGGAACGTTATTTTGTAAATCCAGGAGCTTTGGGATTGTCCAAAAATGCGACAGTTTCTTTTTGTACTCTTGAAATCCAACCCGGTTCCTTTTCAGTGAAATTTCATGCACTCGCATGGGAGCGTTCCGAAATTTCTGCCGAGTTTATTCGGAAGAACGTGCCCGACAAAGAATTTATTCTTGAACGCTATTTTGGCATTCATTCCGTGCAAAATTGGTGATTGTTGGCGCAATCATAAAAGGCGTGTTTTTTTTGAGGTAGAATGTGTAGGGGTGTCTCATCTCATTTGTAAGTGTTTTTAGATGTTTGGTTTTTCGGTAGAGTGGCGCCTGGCGCCATCTCCAATATCCCAACGAGGTGGCTTCTA
>CAIZES010000476.1 GCA_903932045.1 uncultured Silvanigrella sp.
CCAACAACTTTTGCTTTGAACCAGCGGTTATCGAAGGTTTGCACGCGAAGCTCGTTGGAGCCTTCAACAACGTGATTGTTGGTAACAACATACCCATTTTTGAGGTCGACAATGAAACCCGATCCTGCGCCTTGCTGCACGCCGCGTTCGCGTCCTCCACTGTTTCCATGGGGTGGTTGTTGTCCGAATGGAAATCCGAAGAAGAATTCTTCCATGGGATTTTGACGAACTTCAATAAAACGTTTTGATTCGATATACACCAGAGCGGGGCGGCTTTGCTTTCCAATATTTGCAAAAATTTTGGAGAACGAACGGAGCGACTTTTGATCGGCTTCGGAAATTGCAGGAGGAACGGGTGCATCGGGCAGTTTATAGTCCTTTGAACCAAAGGCAGACAAAGAGTTTGTGATATTTGAGATTTTTTCAGGTGCAAAGAGCAGAATGGCGGCACTCACCATTCCAAGCAGTGCGAAAAAGAGAACGAAAAGACGACTTGTGGACCGAAACGAAGTTTTGAGCGAACGAAAAGGAATCATGGAAAATCCTCCTAGTGCTGAACAGAGTGAACGCTACAAATGATAAACGAACTTTTGATATTGCCAAGGGGTTGTTTGGGTAGGGGCATAGGAATGTTCGCCCTTTCCCCATCTTTCTAGAGAGTGGATTTGAGTTTGCAAAAAGGCTATGACTGCGACACGGAGATTGACACAGAAGATAAGGCAGGATTCGTGCAGATGCAGTACAGAAACAGCAGGGAAGCACTACAGCAGGTGCTTTTGAGACCGGGAAATGTGAGAAAGTTTGGATTGTTGATTGTGGCACAAAAAGGGTAAGTTTATGGATCCAATTGGGGTGGACGTTGCTGGGCAGAAGTCGCGATTCGGAATCTATGTGCATGTGCCATTTTGCACCTCTATTTGTTCTTATTGTGATTTTGTCAAAACGTCGCAATTTGATCGTTTGGATGCCGACATTTTTTTTGAGAGTGCACTGCTGCAACTGCGTTTTCTGCTTTCGACGTCATTCTCATCGACTTTTCAAGGGGAAGTTAGAAATTCTTGCACACTCTATTTTGGTGGCGGCACGCCCGGACTTTTTCCGGCAGAGCGATTTGTTGCCATTATTTCTGAAGTGTCGCGGTATTTTGATATTGAGGAATGCACGATAGAAACAAATCCAGCACTCACTACAGCCAAACGATTTCGTGAATTTCGTGAGGTTGGTTTTAACAGGGTAACCATTGGTGCGCAAACCTTGTGTTCAAAAACCCTGAGGACTTTTGCTCGGCGACATTGTCCAGAGCAGGCATTGGAGTCGGTTTCCGATGCCCGGAATGCTGGTTTTTCGCAGGCTCAAGTTGATATTATTTACGGACTGAACTCTGGAGAAAGAACAACGCGTTTAGAATGGGAAGTTGCTGAGTTTGTGAAAGCAGGAGCAACAGGGGTTTCTGGCTATGCTCTTTCTTTGGAGGAAAGAACAAAACTTTTTTCTTCAAAAATAGTTTCTGACGACCAAGCGGCGCATGAATATTCTGTGCTCAGAAAAGCTTGTTTGGATTTGGGAATGCGTCAGAATGAGACCTCAAACTTTTCTTTTTATGAGGCCAAGCACAATAATATTTACTGGTACGGGTGGCCATACATAGCTGTTGGAACAGGTGCTCATGGTCTTTTACCTTCTTCTACTGAGGCTCCATTTGGGATGCGTTATTCCGTTGGAGATGTACCCAGTGAAAGAGCGCCTGGTGATGATGATTTGCCTTACAAAAAGAAAGCCAATGAACTTTTTGAAATCAAATGGGAGAGTCCAAGAACAGAGTTAGATTTTTTTGGAGAAATGGTTTTTACACTTTTGCGAACTCCCAACGGCATTCCGTGGAATTGGTTGAAGGAAATTGGCTGCCCTAATGTGGAATACGTGTGGAAAACGGATGCAAAAGTGGTGCGCGCTGCAAGTGATAGCCGACTCGAAATTGCTGGGTTAGGCTTGCGGTTATTGGAAAACGAATTTTTGCTTGGCGATTCTTGGGCTTTGCATCTTTTGACTATTGCAGACCAAGTGATGCGCGATCGTTCCAAGATTGACCGCTGTTTTCCATAGATGCCAATACTCTTTCGGCAATGGCGTCGAGGGTGTCGATAACGCCAATATCTTGCACGGCGACCGCTTCTATTTCACCAGCTCCGTGCCGTGTGTATTCGGAACGAAGGGAGCGAACATCGAGAGCGTTTGTGGCATCGCGATGGTTGTATTGAAATACCATTGGTATTTCTGAAAAAGATCGATTCACAAGGTGTAAAAGTGATTTGAGTCGTGTCATTTGTTTTTCGGCTTCTGCAACATACGGAAGACGGCTGTCGATAACATTTACAATTCCATCGGCACCCCACAGAAGATTCATGTTTACTGTAGACCAAAGATCGTGAGACGGTAATGTGTAGAGATGAAGGCGTAGAGCATGGGTTTTGGCTTCACCATAAGTGAGCGGAAAAAAATCGAAGAACTGACTTTTTGTGCTTACCGAATGAAGATCAAAAAATCGCGTAGAGACTTCGGATGAGGTTTGTTTAAAAAGGCTTTGAATGTTGGTTGTTTTTCCGCAACCATGAGAACCGGTATAAACAATCTTGATGTGGAGCTCGTTTGTATCTTCGTTCAAGAAAGCCATGCATTTGACTCCGGGTTGAGAGAAAAAAAGGCGAGAGCCGGTTGTTCATTGAGATGCGATTCTAATTTGAGTTGTTGCTGCGATATTTGTGCGCTAACGAGAGCGCTTTCGCCGCCTTTCATTTCTAATATTTGATTTGTAACCGGGCAGCGTAACGTAGCTTTCCCTGCCCACATTGTGACAATTTCAAATTCGCCGGCAAATAAGGGTTGTCTTGAAAATTGCCCCGCTTGCAAAAAGATTTGCGCAGCAAAAGGGTGTACGTTGTTTCCTGAAAATGTCTGCGCATGTTTAAGTTCATGAATGAGTAACTTTTCGAGATCTTTTCCGCGTGGCAGAGACCAGTCTATTGCCGAGATTGCAAAATCAGAATGGAGCTCGCGAGGTTGGCCTGTGGGATCTTCAACTCCGCTTTTGTTGTATAGCCTTTGCCAGTCGGACATTCGCCATGTTTTTCCGTTCTTTTGTGGAAGAACAACCTGCGGTTCGGCAACAAGAATGTCTGGGCCAAGAGCGTGAACGCAGCCGGCAGGAATTGAAATATAGTCGAACGGGTTGGGCTCGAATTTGTGAAGACAGGCTTGGGCGTTGTCTGATTTTAAGAAATTCTCAATTTCGGTTTGAGTGAGATTTTCCTTGAATCCAAGGTAAATGCTTGCATTCGGTTTTGCTGCTAAAATGAGCCAGGCTTCGGGCTTCCCGCATTCATTTTTTTTAAGTGAGGGATTTTTGTGGTTGGGATGAATTTGAACAGAAAGTGGAGTAGACGCTTCAATCCATTTTAAGAGAATTGGGCAGTGCGAACCAAAGCGTGAATTTGATTTTTTGCCGAGAATTATTTCAGGGCTATGCGCAAGAGCTTCGCTTAATGTGGTTGTATTTTGTGACTGTTTTGGAATTTCCGAATTTTCCGAATTTTCTGAGTTTTGAACGAGAGAAAGAAATTCGTCGCTTGTGGAAACTTCCCAGCTTTCGCCAATACGGCTTGGAATTTCTAAACCCATTGCGTTTGACGTTTGGTAGCGTTTTTTTATTGCTGAGATTTCTTGGCCGGCCCATGGTGTTCGTGCGAGTGGTGTGAAGTTGAATGGGCTCATTTTGATAAACATAGGAGCAGTTGTGTTGATCATGGTGCGCCAGCCATCTCGAGTTTACTTAGAATACGTTCTAAGAGACGGAGTTTTTTTTCTTGCCCAGTATTCATGCGCTCGGCTTTGTCTTGATTTGAATTTTTGTGATCATCGGCAACACTCGCAAGCTTAATGGAGCTTTGGTTTTTGAGTGCAGTGTGCAGTATCACGAGGCGTTCTTTGTAATGTTGGACTTCGGGATGGGAGTGCACAAGCCGCTCGTAAATTGTGATGGCTTTGGCAAATAGCCCTTGCGCTGCGTAAATTTCAGCAAGAGTTTCGCCGTCGAGTGATTGTCTTCGTGTTTGTTCGCTTTGTGTTGCCGAAAACAGCCCCTCACTTTGAACGCGACGAAATCCTTTGAGTGCCAAATAGCGTTCGGCATCGCCTCGGACAAAAGCAAGTGTTGCCCCAGAACGTAATGCTGGCGGCAGCTTTGCTTCGTCGATATTTGTTTTTTCCAGACTCGTTTTTTCGGTATTTGTTAATAATGTTGTATTTGTTCCCGTAGTTGCTGTATTTTCGGATGGGAACGTGTTTTGTATGATTTGTGTTTGTTGGGTATTTTCGGTTTGAGGAATTTCCCAAGCCGCATTTTCGCTGGAGTGTTCAGTGGGTTTTAGCCTTTCCAAGGCCGCATCCGTGGAGTCTTTTGCGTTTTCTGGACTCCATCGAATTCCCAAGCGTTCAATTTCGGCATGTGTTAGTGAGCGAGTATTTTCCCAATCTTCTGCTGCAACAAGCGAGCGAATGGATTTTGTGAACTCATCGTCGGGAATGAGTTGTTTCATGATGGAAAGTCGTTCTTGAACGGCGGTTTTGTCGCTAAACAGAATATCGATTTTGAGCTTCAAACGCTGAGCCACGGGGTTATCTGCGGCTTTTTGAACGGCAATACCTATGTGGTGGCGAGCCTCGTTCATCATTCCCTTGAGAAAATAATCGCGCCCCAACGCCGCGCGTGCCGTGTGATACTGTGGAAAAAGTTTGACTCCGTCTTCCATAACCACAATGGCTTCGTCCAGGTATCCACGCTTGCGAAGAATTTCGGCTGCAGCAACAAAAAGCGTGCCGCGTGAGTCTGTTTCAAAACGTTTGACAATCTCAACTTCTTGAGGAGTGAGTCCATGGAGTTCGTTCCAAATGGATCGACGAAACTGAGACATGCCTACCCCTTTGCTGCTGACAATCTTATTTCGGTAATTGTCGGGCATAGGAGCGCAGTTGTCAAAGCTTGGGGGATTGCTATGTCGTAAAGTTGATTTTGTGTGCCTGAGCGTTGGAAAAATTATGGGTCAACGAGCCCTGTTGTACCTGTGACGGGCACGAAATGGTTAATGGTGATCGTTGCACTATTGCTGAGTGCGCCGCTCCAAATCAGAATTGAGCCTGCACGCTCGTCGCCAGCACTGTCAGGGCATTTCCACGAGATATCGAAGCTTGCAGTGCCACACGAATCTGTATTTGTGTCTTGCGATGCGAGTTTGAGAATCCCGCCGGAAATTTCACCCACAGCAGCGTTTATGGCTAGGCCTCCCTTCGCTATTTTTTGGCTATCTTTGATGACGGCGAATACGCGAAGTGTTCCGGTTTCGGATGTAGAAGCGCATTTTTGTATAATTCCATCCTTAGGCGTGATTTCTAAGGTCCAGGGGTCGCCACTGATGTCGCTGGTGGCCGCTGTCATTCCCGAGTTTTTGGCGGGTTTACACAGTCCGCTTTCGTCACCTGTGCTGCAGCCGTTTGCTGTTAACAAAATACCAGCACTTGCGAGCGTCAAAAAAGTTTTTGCATTCAGCCACGTCATGACGAAGTCTCCTATCAATCAAGGCTGTTGAGGTTGTTGAGGGGAGCACCACCGCCCGCAGAATTTGTGGACGGAGTTGGGCTCGGGATATCACCAGTGGATGTGTCACCCATTGGGGCATCACCTTTGCCAGCACTACTCTGAGGACTGTTTAAGCTGTTGAGGCTATTTAAATTGTTCATATTGCCTCCGCCGGCCTTGTTTTGTGGGGCTTTTGCCATATTGCTGCTGCCGTTTGATGATGGGGCATCAAGGGCGTCTAGCGCTTCCGTGCTGGAATCTCCAGAGGTCTCTTTACCGCTTTCTTGCGAACTTTGCGTCTGATTTTTGGACAGGTTTCCATTGAGGCTATTCATTTGCGATGTTGGGTTTAGAGAGGCGGATGTGCTTGGTGGTTGCGCGATGGGTGAGCTTGTTGGTGTTGGAACAAAGTCGGAAGCTGTTGCCGTTGCGCTTGGGCCCGTGGCGTTGCTTACAACTCGCGGTGTTAGCAGAATCATGAGTTCTGTGCGTTTTGTGTAGTTGTCGTTTGTTCGAAAAAGTGTTCCAATAATAGGCAGGCTTCCCAATATGGGAATACGACCTTGATCTTTGGTTTTTGTTGTTTGATACAGGCCACCAATGACTGCGGTTTCACCATGACGAATGGCGAGTTTAGTTTTAGCATTTCGTCCAATTTTTGACTGTGTGAGTGCTGTAGGTGTGCTGTCGGGTGTGTCGCGCTGAACGCTGACGTCGAGTTCGATGGAGCCATCTGCAGCAATCATGGGCGTGACATCAACAGCAAGTGCGCTTTTAAATGTTGATGTTGTGCCAGTAGATGTTGAGCCTGCCGCTGGCGGAATAACAATTTGTGTCTCAATTGTTTCGTCAAAATGGCCTTTTTCGTTATCCATTACTGTGAGGGTTGGGCTTGCAATGATATTTGCTAATTTTTCCGATTCGTATGCCTTCAAAATTCCGTCGATGTTAAACATGCCATTGATGGAGCCCACTGAAAGGCCAATTTGTCCGGGACCAGGATTTTTTCGTCCAACTCCAAGGTCTACGACTTCGCCAGCACCGCCAATATTTCCTAAAATAGAATTTGGAAAAATAAGTCCTGACGCGAGGCCTCGACCAGCATCTAAACCGAATCGCGCACCCCAGTTGATACGAAAAGCACGTGAAACATCGTTGGATGCTTCAATAATTCTGGCTTCAATAACCACTTGTTGCTTGCGTTTGTCTAAATTTTCGATGAGTGTTTTAACCCGAACCTGTGCATCCTGAACGGCTTCAACAATAAGTCTATTGGAATGAACATCGGCCTGAACCGAGAACCGTGCATCAATTATGGAGTGGCTTCTCATGGCCTGAGTTACCATGGGAGCAATATTGTTCGATTGAACATAGTTAAGCTGATAAATAGCGACGCGTGTGGGTTCTTGTTTGATGCGTTCGTCTCTAATTTTTTTCTTGTCTTCTTGTTCGCGCTTGATGTTTTCAAGGGAGTCGATGCGCACAATTCCATTGTCGAGCACTGTTCCAAGTAAAAAAAGATCAAGAACTGTTTTGAGTGCCACTTCGTATGTGATGTCTGTCAGTTTGAGTGTGATTGTGCGTGTTCCCGCTGTTTCGGCAACAGCGGGCGCAATGACGTGATTGATTTTTGATTCTTCGCAAAGATGGCGAATAACATCCAAAAGAAACGCGTCGCGATAAACGAGTGTGACGTGCTCTTGAAGTGAATTTACCGGCGTCGCCGATGATGTGGCATCCGTTGTATTTGCACTCGTTGTATTTGTTGCGAGAGGTGGAATATCAGTGTTGTTCGTGGGCAGTGCATTTGTGTTCTTTTTTGAGGCTCCGCTCGCGTTGTTGGAGGGTATGTGATTCCCCATGCTCGCAGCATTTACTTTGCTGTTGTTAAATTGGGTGCCGCTACTGTTCAAAGATCCTAGACTTGTATTTGTTGGTCCTAAAACGTTGTTTGTTGGTTTTTGAGCCGCATTTGTAACCCCGAGATTTACGTTTGTTGGTTTTGTGCTGTTTGTTGTTCCCAAAGCTGTGTTTGTTGGTTTTTGACTCGAATTTTTTGCGCCAAACACGTTGTTCGTTGGGGAGGTCTTTGCACTATTTTGTGAAGGAGTGTTTCCTAAGCTATTTTTCGCTGGCTCTTTGCTGTTGTTCATTCCTGCAAAATTGTTCCGAACAGCATTGGTCTTTGATGTTCCGTTGTTGAGTTTTATAGAATTTCCGCTTCCGCCAGCGCCCGCATTTGCGCTTCCATCCACCGGTGCCACGTCTATGGGTGGTGCTGAATTTTGTGCTTCAAGTGTTCCTTCCGAGGTAAGAAATACACCTGTCGAAAGTATTGCTATTAGTGGGTGATTGAATGTGCGATTTGCTTTCATGTGCTTCGCATCCTTTCGTTAGTGCGTGTTGTTGCCCGGGTTAGCTGGAGGTGAATATCCTCCGCCAGAGGGCCCGCTATTTAGATTCATTTGTGAAGAATTGGGTGCGTCAAATTTAGGTAAAGGCGATGATGATGCAGAGGATGCCGAAGATGCCGAAGATGCTGATACAGCGCTGTTCTGGCTAGAAAGATCTCCAAGAGGCAAGGTAGGAGCTGTGCCAGAGTTATTTTTTGAGTCGGCAGCAAAAGAAGGTATATTTCCAAAGTTGGGCAATCCGTTTGCATTTGAACCTTGTTGCGAGTTGGTATTGTTTTGGATAACTGGAATGTTTTTGTTTCTTGATGATGCAATTGCGAGAGTGATGTCTTCA
>CAIZES010000477.1 GCA_903932045.1 uncultured Silvanigrella sp.
AACACCAATTGACATTTTCAATGCTTCTTCAAGAGGTCAATCAGATAAAAAACAAAACCGGGTGAAGAACCGTTTTTTCTAATCAAAGACTCCTCTACCCAACTTCGTTAATGCCTCCAAACTCGAAATGTCACTTTTCCGGAATTAACGCAGCAACTCTGCGAGAAGAAAAAGCCACACCTCAAATCCCGAATAGAATTCCTACACTTGTTCAAATATCGGCCACTTCAACGAGCCCGCGACACGCGGCACGCTGACCAACACGACAGGCGCGGACGTTTACGCAAACGAAACCCGGAAATCGTGGCCTTCGACGTGCCGCGGGCCGCGTGGACTTAGAAGTGATCGCCCCCATGTCAAGCCTGTTTTAGATAAGACAGCCGTGTCCTGGTCGCAGTTCCTGTTGCCATCGCCGCCTCTGACACCTACACTGCACACCGACACTGAACCACAAAACACTGAAACGGACTCAGGAACACGGACTCAGGAACACGGACTCAGAAACACGGACTCAGGAACTGTTTCTGTTTACCGAAACGAGAACAGTTTCAGCACAGGACCTCCGATGAACAATGTTTTTGCTCCCTATCGCAAATGCACCAATGCCTTACGTGCAGACAATCGCTTTCGAAGTTTGCGCGAAATTACCATTTTGTCGCCTCGCGAGGCTCTGTGGGATGGCAAAACATACTTAAATTTTTCTTCCAACAACTATTTGGGCCTCACACATCATCCTATGGTTATCGCTCGCAGCCGCGAATACCTAGAAACTTACGGTGCTGGCAGCGGTGCTTCGCAACTGGTTTCGGGAAACGGCGGCTTGCACTGGGCAATTGAGCAAAAAATTGCAAAATGCAAAGGCAGCGAAGCTGCAATTCTTTTTGCCTCGGGCTTTCAGGCAAATGCTTCGGTACTCAGTGCACTCTTGGATAAAAAAATTTTGAAATCGGAGCCGTTGGTTTTTTCGGACAAACTAAACCATGCCAGTATTCACGAAGGCTGCGCCTTGGCGCAAACAAAACAAATTCGCTATCAGCATAACAATCTCGACGCACTCGAAACTCAATTAAAAAAACATCAGGAAGTGCATGCAACACGTTTCATCCTTTCAGAAACAGTATTTAGCATGGATGGCGACATTGCCGACGTTGCAGGACTCTCATTTCTTGCTCAAAAATACGGCGCAATCCTATATTTAGATGAAGCTCATTCCACTGGAATATTGGGAAAAAATGGTTTTGGTTTAGCGCAAGATTTGGGAACAAGTGTTCCGTGGGTTGCCATGGGAACCTTCAGCAAGGCTCTGGGTGCGAGCGGTGCCTATGTTGCCTGCACACAAGATGTGCGTGATTTTTTGGTAAATAAAGCGTTGGGTTTTATTTACACAACAGCAATTCCGCCCGCTATTTTGGGAGCAGTCGATGCTGCCCTCGACATTGTTCCACAAATGAACGCCGAACGAAAACACCTTTCGGATTTGTCTTTCCGAGTTCGGAAATCTTTATCCGAAATGGGTTTTCAGTTATTGGGCGCAGAAACACCCATTCTTCCAGTTATTTTGGGAGCTGATGAACGGGCTTTAAAGGCGTTTGAAAGTCTTTTACAGCGTGGCATACTTGCTGTGCCCATTCGTCCACCCACTGTTCCCAATGGGACATCACGATTGCGCATCACACTTTCTGCTGCTCATTCATTGCAAGATGTAGATTCGCTAATTTTGGGTTTTGCACAAAGCAGTTGGTAAATTCTTCCCAAATTTCGTCGAGAACATAAAAAACTTCTGGGTATTTTTGCTGAAAACGATCACGAACACTCTGCATGGAAGTATTTGGAACAAGAAAGTGCATATTGCCACTGCGCAATTCTCTATCAAAATAAATTTGCGCCGAAAAACGATCGCAAATTTCAACAATAGCTTCGTGGAACGGATTGTGCTCGAGTTTGATTCCCAGCTGATCGCAAATTTCATTAATAATATTTTCTTCAAGCTGAACGTGCATAGCTCCCAAATCTTTTTCGCGCATTTTAACCGGATAAATAACATCGCTAGCGTAGGCTTCAGCCAGGTCGTGAAACGCTGCGAGCCGATAAAGATTGATGCGATCGGACGCATTGAGACCAAGTGCAGATGCCAAAATACGAGCCAAAAATACAACCTGAAAAGTATGTTCTCCAACGCTTTCACGATAGTGAAAGCTCCAGCCCTTGTAGCGGTAGTGTTCTTTTAGTTTCTCAGTCATTCCAATAAATGTTGCCGAATATTCCCCAATACCTCCCTCCAAGCGTGCTCGTGTCGACTCGTCAAAAAGAGAATCGAGAAACGAAATTGCTTTGAGCCAATCCACCGCAAAATTATCGGGCACGATGGCCGTATCTTCTGTTCGTGATGCGGGATGATTTTCCGACAAATCCTTGTTTGCAAGAGCATCACGACGCAGACGATGATAGTGCGTACGATAACGTTCCGACAAAAAATATGAATTCCCCAAAAGACACTCTTTTTCGATATACAGCATTGCGGAATAGGCATCGACAAGTTCGTGCAAACCGTAAAGAGACCAACTGCGCGAAGTTTTAAAGTGCATGGCTTCTTCTGTTTCGCGCCACAGGCGTCCGCGCACTTGCCTATACATTTCGGCGGCCTCGGGGTGGCGCTGTCGCAAATAATAACTAGGATCTCCGAGATATGCTTTGGGAAGTTCTGAAAAAATTGCAAGTTCAATAAGTTCACACGCTTTGTCGGAAGCAAGATTGAGTTTGGGAGCAAGAGCGAGCGACATCAAAACCTGAGTGAAACCATGCTCCGCCGCCGATTGTCGGCGAATGCAAATGGAGTCGGAAAAAAGAGGGAGCGAGCAAATAATACGCAACTTTCCAATACGACTAACAAGCATTGCGTCCATGGTATTTCCTTACACAAATTTGGCGACGGATTCGATTGTAAATTCGGTTGCAGCTTCGTTTGCAAATTCGGTTGCAGATTTGCATTCAGTTAGAAAATTATACCCAGACGGAAGTGCCGTGTAGTGGCTAGCCGAAGAATGAAGGGCCGCTATTTCGTTGTCGCGCAAGGGGCGAATCACTTTTGCGGGCGAGCCAATGACTAAGCTGCGCGGTGGAATTTTTGTTCCTTGCGTCACCACCGAGCCCGCACCAATAAGCGATTCCTCGCCAACTTCGGCAGCATCCATAACCACTGCGTGCATACCAACCAAACAATAGTCGCCAATTGTGCATCCGTGCAAAAGTGCAAGATGCCCCACTGTTACTCCACGTCCAATTTGCGTTTTGTGGGCTTGATGGGTGACATGAATCACAGCGTTGTCTTGAATGTTTGTATCGGGGCCAATCACGATTGTGTTGACGTCCCCCCGAATAACCACATTAAACCAAATGCCGCAGTTTGAACCTATACTGACATCGCCAATAATGCGGGCGCCATCAGCCACAAATACGGATTCGTCAATTTTTGGCCATTTGTTTTTGTATGCACAAATGGTTGCAAAATGGCTTTTTTTAACATCTTGTGCACAACTGGTATTGCTCATTTTTCGCTTTCCTTTTTTGAGTCAACCTAACAGGAAATCTTTTTTTACACCCAGTCGGAATTAAAGCATAATTCCCATCTCAATAGCAACAATAGATTCCGGAGCCAACTCCTCAATAAAAGCGGCGGTTTGAAGCTCGGGATTTGTGAAATAGTTCTGCCAGCCCGCTGAGAGCGATTTATAAGGATATGTTCGCACCAAATAAAGCGGACTCACTCGCATCACACCTCCCGCCGCCTTAAAGGTCAGCGATAGCATTCCTCCATAGACCCAGCCTCGCGAAGAAAATGGTTCCTCGGGTGTAAAAAATCGACCCTTAAATATTTTTCGATGTGCGTCTGGAAAAGTAACAAGCTCATAGCCACCTACCGGACCAAGGCTCAAATTTTCGAGAATACGCAACTTTGGCGATGTTCGCGCCATCAGACTTCGACTATCGGCGTAGGTGTTTCGAGCATTGGAAAAACCAATCCAAATACTCCCAATTTCCCAATCCAACCACGACGAAAACCAGTGAGCCTGAATCAGCGAAGCACCTAAGTAGGTTTTGTCTTTCATAATGCCAACGGGTGTAATTCCCAACCCCAGTCGCAATGGCGACTCGGGCTCTTTAAAGGTTAACTCGCTCAATTTGGGAGAGTCCGACAAAAAATCGGCCTGACTCCGCGTTTCAAAAACGAAAGAACAAGTCAAATAATCTCTTCGGGCAACAGGGTGACGCTCACCTTTCACTGGACCTTCGACGAAGCAGCAGCCACGAGGCAGGGTGCCGTAACCAAAGTGCGCAAACAGCTTGAAGACCTCGCGTCCAGAAAGACTCCGATGGTCGAAAAGGATGCCTTTGGACCAGGGCTCTACGTCGCCTCAGATCCGATCACTTCATTCGCCTATGGTAACATTCTGGTCATAGTTCCAGTAAAGGCCGGTTGCGAGTTCGGGTATTCCAACAACGACGCCATTTCAAGCGAAAACGAGCGGCTGATGATGAACTCGTCCCTAACTGGGATAGTTTACCACTTTGGAGCTGAGGGCGAGCGCGCGATAGTCTTGCGCAGTCCAAGTACAATTGCGTTTGAATCTCTCGATTCCGTGGACACTCGTGCCAATGAGGAAACGCCTCTTGAGGAGATCCCTCGCCTTGCCATCAGTCCTTCGCTACGATTGCAGGATGCGCTGCGGCACTATGGAAGAAAATTCCCATTGGGCTTCTTGCACAAGGCTTTCGCCAAAGACTTGAAGGGAATGCGCGATGAGCAGGGTAGCCTGACTGACCCTGGGCTCCTCGCCCTCACCGTCTGGGACACACTGAACCCTAGTTCAGCGCACAGAAATGCACTCCTTGCAGCCTTGCGCGCAAATGGGGCGGAACTGCAATTTCCGACGTGCTTCAAGGAAACCGTGGGAGGAAAAATATCAATCCCGACTCTTCTTGGTGCCTGCTTTAACCGCGCATATCTGAATAACATAGCGGCAGTATATCCGCAATTTGCAAGTGCTTCAGACAAAGAAGAGAAGATGTCCAAAGGCGAAGCCACTCGACTTCTCATCATGGGCGATCTTCTCCCCGACGGATGGAACGAATTATCCTCCCCGCAAGAAAATGTAGCCGAGATCATTCGACGCATCCACGCACGCAAAGGATACGCGGAGGCTGCAAACCACCTGTTAGAACTGATTGACGCCCTTGCAATCGACAAAGTGTCGGATAGCGCGAGTCTCGACAACTGGCCGGCCCCGGCTCTACCGCCAGCTATATCGTCGCCAACGCCATAGTCTTTTTCGCGAAGCCAGGAAGGTGAAATTTGGAAATTGAATTTTGAGCATAAGCTTTTAGCTGCTGCTTAAATTTGTGTGGGATGAAACGGGGACTCGATGATTTTACCGACAAATGTGTTTGCCACCTCGTGTTTTTCCTTGCGGATAGAATACCGCGTAGTCAAGTGTATGGGGCAAGCTCTTTGTGAACACGAATAAGATCACTTGTGGCGGCGCTTTGGTGTTGACCACGAATAACAGGCTGTTGGGCAAACGAGTTTTTGTTGAATCGAGCAAGTGTACTGGAACGAAATTTTGAAGACATGTTTTTGCCAGCATTTATGCTGGCGTGGTGAGGTTTTCTCTTAGACTTGACAAACCCCATAGCAGGAAC
>CAIZES010000478.1 GCA_903932045.1 uncultured Silvanigrella sp.
CCTCTAGCAAGTCCCGCGCCAAGTTTTGTCGTGAAAGCAGAAATTCTGTGATTATTGTCGTAACAGCCTGTTAAATATAAATATTATTTTTAAAAAAATCTACAATCACTCATTGACATGATTTTTGTCAGTTATTATTACCCTGAGAGGGTAGGGTTTCCTGGCTCTCGATTTTTTCCCAATTCTCGATGGGACCAGGTCTTACAATAAAGATTGGGTGCGCTGCGATTTTCGAAGGATCAAATTCCTGAGCCAAAACTGGCGCGCGTCGTTTCAATTTATTCAAGAGATGCAAGGCCTCAAATTCAAGTTGCCCGGTAGTGACAGCAATCAAATGATCGCAACGTATGCATAGAGGAATGGGGCCTAACCTTCCTATATCGAAATGATAACCACGCTCAGTGGCTGCTCGATGGATTTCGAGGAGAAAATACTGAAGTGCCGCAACAGGATCGTTTTGAGAACGAAAGCGTTCGAGCTGAGGATGGTGTGTATAGCCCTTGGTTCTACCTTTTAAAACCGCTAATGCAAGCAGCCCCTCTCTCCATAATGCCACTAGTCCTTTGGCATCGAGATGTTTTGGGTGCAGTGACCATAGACGCATCAGGAACTCCTTACTGTCTCGTCGGTGGGCAGTGAAATACCAGAGTGTGGTTGCTTGACGCCCAGTCACAACAAAAGGCTTTAGCTTCAACTCGCACCTGCCTTGAGCATTAGCCGAACTCTAGCATTTCATGGGGTCGTGAGCTCACTCATTGCAGGGTCGTTGAAGACAATAGCTGGGCGTTCCGGAAGACTACGGTTATGGCGACGGTAGCGTCCAAAAATTGGGCGTTCTCCTCAAAAATTGGACGTTGGCCACGCAAACGCAAAAAACTCATCCCCCTTCATAGGTTGTGTTTCTTCTTTTTGTTATCCAAAGTCGAGCGAGGAATGCCAAGGGCGGCCGCGACGTCCTGGAGAAGCTCGTGCCGAGTCAAAGCCGCGGCAATGACGGCGCTTTCATAGTTATCCATGCTGCTATGTAAATTTCGGTCTTCTTGAAGCGCTTGTAAAATGCTCTCCTGGATTTCTTTTGCGACCTGGTCGCATTTTTTCGGTGACTCTTTTTTTGGTTCGTTGGGAATTCCTGCCGATGCTGGCGGAAACATCGCTTTCCAGGCAGGAAGGGCGTCTACGTTAACAGGCTCACCACACATGGCGGTTGTTCCAATTAAAGCTTGAATGGCGCGCTGAAGCAGGCGAACGTTGCCTTGCCAATAGAAACTTTGGCACTTTTTAATGATTTTTGTGAGTTCCTCTGCAGATACTTTGACTCTTTCTTGTGCAAAGAATAACTCAACAAAAGTTGGAATCTCCTCTTTACGCTCGCGTAGCGGTGGTAATTCGATATCGTTTCCTGTAAGACGCATTTGCAGATCAAGCAAAAATCGGCCTGATTCAACTTCGAGGTCGAGGTTTTTTGTCGAGGCCGTTATGACCATGAAGCTTGAACGTAGTTGTTTGGTGTCACCCAAACGCTCGTACGTCCCGTCATTCAGGACTCTGAGGAGGCGCTGCTGCAAAGATTTCGATAAACAATGGATTTCGTCGAGAAATAGGATTCCACCGTCGGCATCGCCAATATAGCCATTCGTAGTACTGACGGCACCGGTAAATGAGCCTTTAATATGTCCAAATAAAAGCGACGAAGCCATTTGGTCATCAATGTTTCCGCAGTTGACGCTTACAAAAGGCAAAAGTCCTTCTATGCTGCATCTTTCTCTATGGATAAGTTTAGCATATTCTTCTTTTCCTGTACCAGTTTCTCCAAAAATCGTCACGGGCAGCTTTTTATATTTCGCAATCTTCTTTGCTTGTGCTCTCAGTGAATCACTTAATACTATTCCATCTGGGCATCGAAAATCCAAGTCATTCGAAAGTTTTTGCGGGCGCTTGATCAAAGATTCCGAGGTTTTTTTAAGGCTACTATTTCCTAAAGCAGCCTCCATGGCAATTGCAATTTCATTTTCGTCCAATATCGGTTTCTTAATAAAATGTGAGGCTCCAGAACGCAGTGGGCTCCCATACAAGGGCACGCACGTTTTGCGGCACGGCGGAACACGGAACCTTTATAATGAGACTGGCGACCTTGCGGTAGCACAGCAACTTCTGGGAAATTCTAACCTCACGAGTGCGCTTGTTTATGCTAAACGGCATAAAGGGGCGCTCACCAAGGTTTCGGATTCTCATTGGCGCGAGCTACGAATGGTGGATTGGTATGCAACCGAACGTCGCCTAGCCGCTGATAGGTTCGTTCCATGGAGTTCCACCGAGGTGCACTGGATTCCAGCTTAGCTTGTAACAACTTGTAACAATTTGCCTCTGAAATCAAAAAACCCCTTGAGATTCAAGGGGTTTTTGTTGACGTGGTGGCTCCTCCCAGGATTGAACTGGGGACACGTAGATTTTCAGTCTACTGCTCTACCAACTGAGCTAAAGAGCCAACCGACGAGCTTGTGTATTCTACGAGAGCTGGGATGTCAAGTGTCAGGATCATTGTACCAGTTTGCTAACGGAGTTTGTTACAGAGTTTGTCACGGACTGTGCCTTTTCCGATACTGATATTTCTTGTGTTCTTGCGTGAAATCCGAACAGCAGTGCTCGGAATTTTGCATCTGCGGCAGCTTCCAAAATGGGACAAAACCCAGATGGTTTTCCTGTTTGGGCGATGCGAGCCGCTAAAATGGCAGCCCCGCCGCCAGCGGCACAAACTGGAGGTGGAGCGGCGCTTCGAATGCAAAATTCCGCAAGACAGAGGCTCATTTGACGAGCTGTGTTGGTTGCTCCAACAAAAGTGATTTGCCGGATGAGTGGGTATTCTTGGGGATTCATAAAGTGCGCAGAAACAAATGTCTCAGTTAAGCCTGGAGCTGATGTGCTTGTGGTGAGGGCAATTAGGTGTCGCCTTTCCCACGCCAAGATTCCCACTGGCCGAAATGGGGAAATTGCTTTGGAAAGAAGTGGAACTTGTGCTCCGTGTTTTTGCATTTGTATCTTCTTTTCATAAGCAGCTAGTGGTGCGCATGTTTGTAAGTTCATTTCGGACTTGTTATTGGATGCTATAGTGGCCGAAAAATTATGCGTATTATTGGAACAATCGAGTTTGGGCTTTAGTAGAGCGGAGTCAGGAAACATTCCTTCCTCTCGTTCTGAGGCATTCTTTCGAAGCTCAGAAGGATTGAGAACAGCTTCTGCAACCTGTTCCGGTGTGTTTGGAATTTCTTGCAACCATCCGGCAACTTCTTTTTCTTGCTGCGAGAACACTGCGCTAGAAGCGGCAATAGAAATGGCGCTCGATGAATCAAAATAGCGTCTTGCTTGTTGTGCAATAACGGCAATAAACCCGCCTGAGGTTATAATAAAAAGTGGTATCACTAAAATAAGTTCGGTAAGAGCCTGTCCCTGACTTGAGTTTCTTTTCATATATTCGTTATCTCAAGTGAGGCGGTCCAATTTGGGCTTAAGAACGATCGCAGTATTTTTCTCGAATTTGTCGCGGAAGTGTCGTTTTTTGAAAGAGTGTCCCATTCTTTATGGCGTATGATAATTTTTTGTTTTTTATCCTGTAGTTCCGAACAATTTTGAGCCCATTTTTGAAAAGATGCAGGATTGCTTGCAACAACAAGTCCGAAGAAAGATTTGGGCAATTGATTTTGTTGCGGCAGATTTTCGAATGAAACTAGAGGTCCGGATAATATTGTGAACTGGCAGTTGCTCCGCTTCACTGAAAAAATACCGAGATCAATATGCCCTAATTCGAGTGCCAAACAAAAGCTTGCTTGTGTTTGAGTTGGCAATAACGCATTGGATAGTTGGGGCTCCAGAAACGATAATTGACGACTCAAATATTGCGCAGTCTGTGAGTTTTTTGCCGCCATATCCAACGAATTTTTTGCGCGAATGGAAAATTGGTTAAACACACTTTCGGGATTTGTTTCCGCGTCAACAGGCATCCAGTAGGGGCGGCTGTTGGCAAGTGCTAAGCTCCATTCCGAGGCTTCGGCCCAAGTGTTTGCTGCTTGCGCTAACAGTGTGAGAGTGTTTTGATTATGAATTGCAATTTCGTTAATAATATTGGCTTTGGTTTGGCACTTTTTAAGAGCTTCGTCAATGTCTGTCATGTGTTTCAAAGATGTGTTTTGCGTGTTCTTCATTTTGTGAAATACAAAAAGCATGGATAAGGCTACAAATACAAATGTTGTAAGCCCTAAAACCAGAGCCTGTCCCGATTGTTGCGACGCCCTTGAGCGGCATGTCATTCTGGAATAAATTGAGCAGTTTGATTTTTTTGAGCGCTCAACGTGAGTCATTGCAGTCTCCCATATGATGTGAACTGAAGTCGCGAGACGTCGAAATTTTTAGTGAAGATGTTGTTCCTGATTCTGGAGTGTGAATTGTTGTCATTTTTTTCGCTTCCTACAATGAGGTCGGGTACCAGTTTTTCCACACCAACCATTTTCTTGGGAATGGCGAGGCCTTCTGAGTAGATGTGGTATGATGCGTGTCTTGGGGCGAAAGCGGCAATTCGAAGGCGTACAACTCCGGTGTGCGCAAGCACCGATAGAGTTGAATTTTCGAATTGCCCCAAGCAATCTCGTCCTCTATTTTTTTCTGAATATTTTTGAGGATCGTTGAGACTGCTTCTCGTCCAAAGAGTGACAAGAAGTGGAATGCAGGCATTGAGTTGGACGGAAATCCCGGGCATATTGCCGGTGCGATGAGTGGCATACCACCGAAGTGGCATGCTTCGTTGATGAACGTCCCAACCAAAAAAATCTTGTTGGTCCATCAAGTCTTTTTCAATGAGGTGTGTGCTGAAATCAAGAAGGTTTTCGGGCAACGAGGAATTTTTGGTTTCTTCTGTTCCCGTATCACGGACATCTTCATTCTGCGGGTTTTCAATTTTTTCCCACTGCAATTCGCTGGCGGCAAGCTCTTGGGCTCGGCTTGTGGCTGTCATCAAAAGATACGATTTAATGGCTACAATTCGAGCACCTTCTGCGGCAAGAAATCCCGCCAGAAGCAAAACAGGAAACACAATGAGAGTTTCTATCAAAGCCTGACCGCTGTTGTGTTTCATTTGTGTCTTTCGGTTCATGGTAAAAATCGATTCAGTTCGCCATTTTCAAAGAGTAGTTCTTTGCGGTTTTCATTTTTCACTTTTTTGATAAATTTGACTTTTTGTTTTGAACTATGGCTTTGTTTTTTTTCGGGTTGCTGGATGTTACTTTGATTGATGTTTTTTATTTCATTATTTTTTTTATCCACATATTCTTTTGCGTTTCTTTTTGCCAAATAGAGAAAGTGCTGGTGTTCCAGTGTTGTTTGCGATGCGGTTGGTGATACTGGAGCTTCAGCTTCGTTGCTTAAACGGAACGATAAACAGAAAAAAATAATGACGACGGTTGCAAATAGAATAAGCTGTTTCTGTTTTTTTAAGTGTTTCTTGTGTTGTTGTGGCTCTGTTATGCACGGGTGGAAGAGGTTTCCTGAGTTTGTTTGTATAGGTTGACCTGGCGTATTCAGTATAATTGTTTCAAATTGCCTGTTACTGAGTGAAGCATCAATAAGTGAGAAAGATTCTGATGTGTCAACGAAAACGTAGCACTTGTTGTTGAAAAAAATGTGATTGCCATTTTGAACAATCCTGCGAAACCCGTTTGTATTCACGATCCAATGTCCGCACGACACTGGCTGAACATGAAGTGGATTGGGTTCAGCAGCTCTCATTTGCTGCAATGGGTACTTGGGGAGCGATTCTGTTGGAGTACCTCTTTCGGTTGCAGAATCTGTTTCGTTTTTTTTTGTTTCAGTGGGCATGATGCACTTCCGGGTTTCCGCATTCGTCAGGAATTTTGCTGTTTACAGAAAAAAATACGTCGCCACTGGCGCTTTCATTGAAAAATACCAGCGCCAATGCGTTTTGTGGTACTGCATACCAAAGTAATTTGTTGCAAAATTTTATATATATATTCTGATTGCTTTGTTTATTTGTGATTTCGTTTGGATCTAAAAATTGCGTTGCAGCCGCAACTTCCGATGTTTCGTTTTGTGTGTTTAGCCAAAAACCATTGTTTGCGGTTGTGGAAACGTACCACTTTTCTTCTGGCATTGCTGGGGTCATGGGTGCTATCCAAAAGTTTCCGATTCGCAATAATTTGTTTCTTTTTTCGAAAGATTTTTCACTCATCATTTTTATGGTTTGCGGATGTTTTAGTATTGCGCCTCGAAATTGCTCATAAAGAGCGTTTTGCGTAACATTAGAATTTGCCGCTGCCGCTGCAGCTGCAGCGGCATTTGTTTGATGGGATTGCATGGTGCGAGGAAATGCAATGATTCCCGATGCAAAAAAAACAATTGCGACCCATATTGGGAAGCGATGTCTTGGTTTGATCTCTTCAAACCTCGAAATTGCGCGTTGCAAGGTGTTTCGCAAGCATCTGTAACATTTCTTTAGGGCACAATATAAAGTCAAAATTTTTGGTGAGAAGGTTATGCGGTGTTCTTTGGACAACGGAAAAAACGGCATCACGGCAAGGCAGGTGTCTTCTTTTAATTTCACTTTAAACTTGTAACACTTCATTTCATTTTCTTTAACAATAATGGACATTGGATTGTGAGAATTGCCAACCTGGAAAAGTCTGCGTTTCCAATCAATTGCGACGTACATGTTTCCTCCGGTTGTGCCTTTTCTCGAGCAGAGTATTTTTTCTAGTCGAGAATGTTCCCTTGCGTATGTTCTTTGAATTGCTTATACGGGGTATCGGTTTCTTCTACTTTTTTTTGTTGTGGATTTGTTTGGGCCCATACTGCAATCCAAAGTTCGGTATTTTCATCCTGAAAGTTCCGGCTTTTGAAAAGTTCTCCCAATATGGGAATAGAGCCTATAAATGGGAGTTTTTCGACTTTCTTGAGATCGCGTGCCTTTACAAGTCCTGATAAAATTGCTGCTGATCCTGGGGAAAGTGAAATTTGTGTTGATACCTTGCGCGACAAAAAACCAGGAACGCCGCCATAGTTTACACTTTCATCTATATGGCTGAATTCGGCTTCAATGGAAAGCCAAACGTTGCCGTCTGGTTTTAGTTTGGGTATTGCGTTAAATAGGATTCCGTATGGTTTAAACTCTATTTTATCGACGGCAACCTTGGCTTCGTTGCCAAAGTTTCGGCCTGCAACCAGAGGGATTTCGCCGCCTGCCAAGAACGATGCTTTTTCGCCACTGCGTGTTAGAATTGTGGGTGTTGCAATTTCACGGGCTCCACTGTGTTCATTGAGCGCCGAAAAAAGAGCCCCAATTGGTGCAATTTGAAAGTGTGGTTCTTGCAGAGAGGGAAATGATGCTATTGCTCCAAACGGGGTTCCGCCTCCAGAAAGTTGAGTTCCAAATTTCAAGCGTTCCGATTTTCCCACCTCTAAAAATCGAACATTAACCTGAAGCAGAGCATTGTCTCCGGAATCGCTTTCCATTGCGTCTACAAATCCGGGGAACATATTTTGCAGGAGCGTGCGAGCGCGTTGTCTTCCGGCTTCGCTACTGGGTGTTCCGTGAAGCGCAATGCTGCCATTTGTGATGAGAACTCGCAGAGACGACTCTCCCAAAAGCTTGAGTTGATTTGTGAGTGCATCGGCAACGTACAATTCGGTATCTCGGGGAACATCAACTGTGGGTTTAATAGAATCGGGATGTGAGTGTACAATACGTTGTAAGGCTAGAAATTGTTCGAGTGATGTGATTCGTCCGGTGACAACAATGTGTCCGTCCTCAACAAAGGATTCCAAACCCGAAATCTTGCTGATTTCGCGAGCCACCCGCAAGCCTGACGACTGCGAAATGGGGAATGCGCGCCCAAACTCAGAGTCGGTATTGCTTCCAACTTGAATGGGATAAGTTGTTTCACGGCCGTCCGGATACTGTACGTGCAAAGCGGTGCTTCCGCGTGCGTGCGGAGAAATGCGAACCTTGTTTGTAAGTCCCACGCGTTCAACGCTTGCAATATCTGGATTGGCTAGCAAAATGGATTGCGGTGCTCTGCCGAGATCGATGTCTCGATTTTTTCCAGGGTCGATGCGTATGGATGGCGCTTCGCCGGCAATTGCTACGTTGAGTGTGAGCAATGTGGAGAAAAGGAAAGCCATAAGAACACTAAGACTGCGAGATTTGCAAGCGCGAAAAAATGTTTGTGAAAAGCTTGTTTTGTTCGAATAATTTGCGTTCCGTTTTTTAAGCTTCATATTGGATAACTCCTTTTGTACGAAGGGGTGTTATCCGAAAAGAAGTGTTTTGTCGGTAGACATCGTCCTGACATCGCGTGGACATCATGCTGACATTGCATGGACATCGTGCTGACATCGGATGGACATCATGGTGACATCGGATGGACATTTTTTTGTGTATGAGGGCGCTGGTCAATCGAATGCGGCATCCAATTGTAAACGCTTCTTTCGAATGGATTGGGGGAGAAATCTATTTATGGTAAGAGATAACCCAATGTATTCTCAAAATAGTTGAAGCCTCCTTGTTTCTGTGCGCACTCGTCTCGAGTCATTCCTTCGAAGTTTCCTGCGAGACCCTTGCATTGATACAGTCCAACGGTGGCATTGGCTGTTTGACTTGTGAAAATATATCCGAGTTGTGCTTTCACAACTTGTCCATCGCATGTTGAATTTGTTGATACAAAAAGTGAAGGTGATGGGGAGTTCATTTGGCATCGATACAAAAGCGTTGTTCCATCAACCTGACTGCTCATAAGTTTTCCAATTGTGCCAAGGGAGTGAAACCCCGTTGACACTTCTTCATTTGGATTGAGCGACAGCATAAAGGTCCGATTGTTTGTGAGTCGATAGAGAGGAACGGGTTGTCCTTGTAGCGATGATGATCCTGACGAAGCACCGCACGGATTCGCACCTGTGTCATATGTATTTGTAGACCAAATAGCATGATTATCTGATGCATAGAGAACAATATTTCCATCGTTTTGTAGCACAAGCTTTTGTGCTGTTTGTCCATTTGTATTGCTAGCCCATTTTGCGGAGTTAGAGGCATACACAACAAGATTTCCATCACTTTGCAGAAGTAAACTGGCAGACGTTCCTGAAGAGCTGGAGGCCCAGCAGGCATCTTTCACTCCGGAACGATAAAGAACAAGATTTCCATCGTTTTGCATAGAAAATGTGTAACGACCATCTGTAGAACAAAGCTTTTGGTCTGTTGAGAGAGATTCGCCTACGTTGAGGGTGTCTTTGCAGCTGGATGTGTTTGATGTTTGCGTTGTGTTTGAGTTTGTGCCAGAGTTTGTGCCCGAGTTTCCTCCGCTGGAACCATCGGTCACTATCACGTTGAATGTTGTTGTGTTGATGCTTCCTGTATTGTCGGTTGCTCTCAGCATGACCGGAATTTTTTGTCCCGCTGTATTTGTGGCTGCAGTCACTAGGAAGCTTCCTTTGCCGTCGGCACCAATTGTTATTGCGGATAGTGACAAAGCAGCAGAAGACGATGCTCCCTGAACATTAGCAACGGACCGCCCTTGAACGGGGCTGCTCACGGAAAACTGCCCTGTTACGGATCCTCCTTGTACAACTTGGAGATCGTTAATGCTAGAAAATGCGGGGGCATTGGGATCAGTGGCAACTGTTTGGTTGTCTTGATTTGCGGTTGCTGAGCTTTTCTTATTGGGGTTTGGAGAGCTAGTGCTGCCGCTTTGACAGCCCCAAAATACAAAACACAGAGATAGGGTTTTCATGCTGGGGTTTAGTAGATTTTTAGTCAACATTGCAAACCTCCGAAGACTCTAAGGTATCGAACGAATGTTTGGTGTGTGTTCTGTGTAAGTGAGCCTTTCTTGCTGTATCGGAGAAATTGAAAAGACCTTTAGTAAAAAACTTTAGTAACAAAAAACTTTAGTAACAAAGAACTTTAGTAACAAAGAACTTTAGTAACAAAGAACTTTAGTCCTAGCCACTTTGAGAAGAATGAAGAAAAAGAACGAAGAAAAACACTCAAGAAAAATGAAAAACCTTCCGATAGAGAGGTAGAGAACAGTGTTGTTTCCTCTTTTCGTGTTGGGAGGCTTTATGCAATTTGTGCGAAACATAAACCTACAATTGGCGTCCGCGAGTTTGGTATTTGTTTTTGTTGCTTGCAATAGTGACGTTCCAACTCGCAATGCAACTGCACCAGGAAATAACATTTTGAGCAATGCTGGCAGCATGTCGGGGGGGCCATCCTTTTCCAATGTGCAGAATGCTCAAGTTGGTGCGGGTCAGACAATCACATACCAATTTACAGTTACGCCAAGCCAGGGTGCATTCATTAATGGATTGACTTTTGCTCAATCTCCTACCGTTTTATCGGCTTCAACTCCCTCTGTTTCAGGGAACACGGGAAGTTTCACAATTTCGGCGCCTGCGGGCATTCAGGCGCAAACTGTGGGCGGATATTTGGTTGCTAAAGATAGTTCAGGTAAGTCGAACAGTGCATCACCATTTTCAATTATGGTGGGAGATACGCCATCTTTAAATGCGGGATCGACGGGTATTTTAATCAATAATCCGAACATTATTGCAAGGGCTGGGCAGAGTGGAAACGTGACATTTATTACAGGAGCAAATGTAAATGGTGTTATTATTGCTTCCTCAAATGCATCGGTGATTTCGTCACAGGCGATTGCAGCAACTCCGGGCGCACAACAGTCTATCCCGTTTACGGTTCCGCAAACGTTAACAGCAGCTCAAACCATGACAGTGACTTTAACTCCGGTGGATGCGAACCAAAATCGTTCCACTCCCGCAACGGCATCCATACAAATGCTGGCGGCTGATACCACCTTCCAGCAGCTTCTTCCGCTAGGGGTAAATGCCATTACCGGACTTTTGGAGAATGTTTTTGGTCCTGGTTCGTCTGCTGGAGGCGGTTCTGCTGGTGTTGGTGCGTCGGGGTCGCAAATCAAATGGATTCCGGCTCAGATTAATTCCCCTGATGCATTTACAAATCCAAGTAGCAACTCCAGCTATACGATGGGAACTCAGCCCATCACTTCTCCATCTTCAACGTCGTCGTCTCCAGTTGTATCTTCTGCTCCACCCCCTGCATCTCCAGATGTCACAAACTCAGGATTCAGTGGAAGCACAGCTCAAATAGATTGGAGTGGAGGTTCATCTTCTTCTGGTTCAAATTCGAGCTCGAACTCGACGACCATCGATTGGTCAACAGGAATTCCCTCGGGTTGGAGCCCAAGTTCTAGCACTTCAAGCACCATAAATTGGGATACCTCAAGTTCGATTCCAACCACGTTTGGAACCGATCCCAATGCAACCTACACCTTTGGCAATACACCACTTTTTTGAGAGCCTCTTGACGGCAAAATGGTGTCGTACCCAAAAGGAAAGCAGTTCCAAAAATTCGCAATGGAGACAAAATTAGAAAAACTTTCGACCAGGCTAAAGCTCCGTACGAGCGACTGTTGGCGAGTTCGCGTCTATGAGGATTGCGAGCGCGTGGTAAATCGAGAATTGCGTATGATTCGGGTGTGAGCAAAATTGTCGCGATTTATTAAAATTGCTAGGAATGAGTCGATTTTTAACCTTTTTGCCGGAATTATAATTGTTTTATTTGGCACAACCCAGTTTATGATCCTTTTATAGACAAGAAACAAAATCCATACTATATTACGAGAATTATAACAATTTGGGCAGGACATCCGATGGATGTAAACGTTTTGGAGACTCGCTGACTCAAATCTTCGAAAAAGCTTCTGAGGATGATGTCACCGACTACATCAAATCCAAGCCTACTGGAAAGTACGCGCGGAGGACGTGGTTTTTTTATGAGTTTCTGACAGGCAAGCAAGTGCCTGTCGATGATATCTCTTCTGGTAACTATGTCGATGCGCTGGAAGAAAAAGAATATTACACCGTTCTGAAGGCGGTAAAATCCCCTCGTCATCGTGTAGCGAACAATCTTCTTGGTTCCAAAAATTTTTGTCCAATTATTAGGCGCACCGAAAAGCTTTCGCAATTGGATTCATCTGATCTGCGCAAGCAATGTAGCGACATTGTCACCGCATATCCATCAGAAATTCTTCGTCGAGCCTTGAGCTACCTCTATAACAAAGAGACAAGGTCGTCGTTTGAAATTGAACATATACACCCTAATGCTTGTCGAACGGAAAGATTCGTCACTTCTTTGGAACTTGCCGAAAAGGAAGATTTCTGTAAAAAAGCAAGGCTAATAGAGCTTCAGAACCGCATTGTTGACCCTCGATTTAGAGATAGTGATTATCGGACGAGCCAGAATTATGTTGGCCAAGCGGTTGCCTATCAGAAAGAAATCATACATTTTATTTGCCCCAAACCCACCGACCTGCCAAGTCTCATGGCGGGTTTAATCGAATCCCATAAAATAATGAAAGCAGGAAATGTTTCTCCGCTCATCCACGCAGCGGTAATTGCCTACGGTTTTGTATTCCTGCATCCATTTGAAGATGGAAACGGGCAAATTCATCGGTTTCTGATCCACAATATTCTTTCGCTGGGAGGATTGGTGCCGCACGGAATTATGTTCCCGGTGTCGGCAGTCATGCTGAAAAATCCTGCGGATTACGATGCATCATTGGAAGCATTCTCGCGGCCTTTGCTTCAACTCATCGATTATCGACTCGATGAAATGGGGCAAATGACTGTCGAGAATGACACCGCATGCTGGTATCGGTACATGGATATGACACCTCAGGCGGAGGCATTATACGAGTTTGTAATCGGGTGTGGAGGCCATTTAATGTAGACAACGCGCGGAAAACCTGATATCGTTCCTTACTTTTGTGGAGGTATCATGACTGTTCGCGTGATTTCAAGTTCAACAAGAAAAGCTGTCATTC
>CAIZES010000479.1 GCA_903932045.1 uncultured Silvanigrella sp.
CAGTCCGCTCCTCAGAATAATACACAGTCCGCTCCTCAGAATAATACACAGCCCGCTCCTCAGAATAATACACAGCCCGCGACGCAGAATAATACACAGCCCGCGACGCAGGGTCTGATGCCACAAAATCAAACGACTGAAAATGCTACGTCAGGAAATGCTACGTCAGGAAATGCTACGTCAGGAAAAGCCGCCGGTAGCGATGTTCCTTACACTCTCGATGGCGTCCCTTCATTTAATCCTTGGCAGGCTGGCTCCGTTACGGTTCTTTTTTTGGCTGCATTTGGCTTAGTTGGCATGAGTATTGTACGCGTTCGTAAAGGAAAAAACTATAAAACATCGAAGCAAGAGAAGCCTATGGAGGTGGTGTCAACCATGTCTGTGGGGCCTAAACGTCAGTTGATGATTGTGCGAATTCGAGATCAAGAAATAGTTATTGCATCAACGGAAACAGGCATCTCAATGCTAACCGATGTTACCGAAAAAATTCAGCGCCCGGTGCTAGCCGATATGCGCCCCTTGGCGCAGTTGACAAAGTCCAATGCCGATTTTTTGATGCCTTCAAAAGAATTGAAAGCATCTTCAAGCAGGGATTTTGAGGATACGGGTTCTAAAAAGTCGGAAATGTTGCTGAAGGCATTAAGTAACTTAAAGGAAAAGAAAGAGTTGTCTGGAACAAGGAATTCAAATGCTGCCGACGAATCAAGAACGACTGGCGAATCAAGAACGACTGGCGAATCAGGAAATACAGCGAATTCGCGGAGAGAGATGGATTTTGGAAGCGTTGGTGATTCCGCTGAAAGAAATGATTCGACAAGAGGTATTGACGCTGTGGAACGTGACGGAAAGCGCACTCCAACGCTCCCTATAAATAAAACCGGTTTCAATAAGTTTTTTGCAAAAGCATTCGAAGAAGAAGCGGGACGCAGCATTTCTAAATCCAATGCAGCAAAAAGCTCTTCGGTAAAGGGTTCGTCAGCAAAAGGTTCTTCAGCAAACAACGATGCAGCAGAAGAACAAGAAGAATCTGTGGAAAATGTTACAAAAATGATTCGCGAAAAACTCAAAAACATGCAACCGGCAGGTCACTGATGAGTCGTATAGTAACGATTTTAGCATTTTTTTTGTGCAGTTTTGCACTTGGTTCGAATGTTTTTTCGCCAAGTTTGGCTCACGCGCAAGGTACTGTTTCGGTTGTTAAGCCCAACGGTGGATCTTCTGTATCGAAAATATCAAGCGGCTCCAAAATGTCGAATGCGACAAGTTCCTCTGGTTCGGCGAATAGCTCGATTTTGGGGGGGGCGACTGGCCTTTCAAATTCAGCGGCTTCTAAGAATACCAGCAAGTCTCTGCCTTTGTTGGCAATTAATCTCGCCGATTCAGAAAATCCAGATGATTTGGTTCCAATGCTGCGCGTTGTGGCTATTCTTACCATTATTACACTGGCACCAGCAATTTTGCTTTTGATGAGTGCATTTACGCGAATTTTGATTGTTCTTTCTTTTTTCAGGCAAGCATTGGGTTCTCCCACAATGCCGCCCAATCAAATACTCATTGGTTTGGCCATGTTTTTGACCTATTTTGTGATGGCTCCAACTACTAATAAAATTTACGATCAGGCCATCGTTCCCTATATGGAGAAACGCATTTCGGCCGGAGATGCGTTTACGGCTGGTGCTGCGCCGTTGCGTAATTTCATGCTGAATCAGACACGAAAAGAAGATCTCAAGCTTTTTTATCAGCTGTCGCAAGAGCCTCAACCGCAAACGGCGGCAGATGTTCCCATGCGCATTTTGATACCTTCATTTGTGATTAGCGAGTTGAAGGCAGCATTTCAAATTGGATTTTTGGTTTATTTGCCCTTCATCGTTATTGACATGATAGTGTCTAGTGTTTTGATGGCAATGGGTATGATGATGTTGCCACCA
>CAIZES010000480.1 GCA_903932045.1 uncultured Silvanigrella sp.
GGGAAGTCGATCTGCTGGCGACCGTGCACCGCGCCGCTTCGACAAAAAGCCCGAAGGCGACCGCGCACCGCGCCGCTTCGACAAAAAGCCCGAAGGCGACCGCGCACCGCGCCGCTTCGACAAAAAGCCCGAAGGCGACCGCGCACCGCGTCGTTTCGATGAGTCAGGTTTCGAAGAAGCTTCTCACAGACCTGCATTGATCAAGCCTGAACGCGCAAAGAAGACATTTGCTCCGCACGAGTTCTTTATTTGGGGGCGCCGCCCTGTTGAAGCGTATCTTGCCGACCTTACGGCTGGTGAACAGGACCCTGAAACCAAAGAGCATAAGCTTCATGTGATTGTGGACAAGGCCGGCAAAGCACCTGCACAACTTCGCGCAATTGTAGAGCTTGCCAAATCCTTTGGTTTTCCTATCATAACACACCAAAATGAAGAGGGTGAGTGGCCTGTCGCTGGCGAAGAAGGACTCAATCATCAGCGCGTTTGTTTGCGTGTGCCTGCAATTCGTCTGCATGATATTCACGATATTGTTGATATGGTTATGAAAGCGAAGGAAAATGGCGTTCATGGTTGTGTTGGCCTCGTGTGTGATCAAATTCAGGATCCTCGTAATTTTGGAGCGATTCTTCGTGGTGCTGCATTTTTTGGATTGCAGTTCGCTGTTTTTGGAAAAGATCGTCAGGCTCTTGTTACTCCCCACGTGTTGAAGGCTTCTGCAGGCGGTGCGTTTCAGGTCAAACTAGTTGAGGCTGTCAACCTTGTGCGGGCGATTGAAACATTGAAACAAGCTGGAGCTTGGATTGTTGGCACAACTCTCGAAAATTCGGTGCCTCTAAATGAGATTCCTATGGATCGTCCTTACGTTGTGGTGATGGGCAATGAATCGAAGGGATTGAGGCAAGAAGTGGCTCGTCACTGTGATTATCTTACACGTATTGATGGTGGAGCTGTGACTGTGGATTCATTGAATGTGGCTGTGGCTGCAGGTGTTGTTTTTCATGCTCTTAAGGCAAATAACAGCTCTTTGACTAAAGAATAAAGAACAACGGTGTTTGGGTGGGCTGTAAATGGAGCTTTTGCGTTTTTTTGATTCAAAAGGTTCAAGTGTTCCAATGGTTTTTGAGAATGCTTTTGCTCCATCTCTGCGTTTTCTGTTTGCTGACGCAGACAGTGCAAACTGCAATAGCACTGCCCTCCGGTTGCCACATTTGGCTATTCCTTTGGCCAATAACACGTTTCATGTTAGATTTTTATTGGATGATATCCTTCCGGGGAGCTGTGAACTCGAACAGGTCCATTCCGGAATTGTGGTTGAGGAATCCGTTGCAGGACCTGCTGTGGCGGGGGACGGTTTGTATGCCGTTTGCACCGAAGGCGAGGTTGTTCGTACTCTTGCCATTCGAACTGCCGATTGTTTGGCTGTGGCTTTGTCAGCACAGGTTGACGGTGTTCGTTACGGAGCCCTGGTTCACGCTGGGTGGCGAGGCTTTGCCGAAGGGATTCACATTCGCGCCATAAACCTATTGGCGGACGCAGCAAAGCATCATGGTGTTGAAAAACAGAAACTTCTGGACTCTTTAAGTGTACTTGTTGGCCCAGCGATTTTTGGTGCCTCATACGAATGTGGTGTTGAAGTGCACCTGGGATTGACAGCCCACTATAAGCAACATTTTGCAGCGTGCCCTTTATTCTCGCAATATCGAGGTGTCGTTGAAACCTGTTTGAATGTTTCGGGTGCGGGTGTTGAGCGCCTCGGGGCCTCATTGTATTTGTCTCAGAAGTTTTATCCCGATCTTCAGCTTTTGATGGCGTGCGATTGTCTTATGTTGGGGGTGAAGCAGGGGAATATTCAGATTTTGCGCGAAAACACCTGGAATTCCCCTATTCTTTACAGCTACCGCCATGCAACTGTGCACGGGCGGACCGAGGGGCGGCGGCTGCACACCCATCTTCTTTTTTCACCTCAGAAGTAGGGGGTTGCCTGAATCCCTTGCGCCGTGCTAGCGTTTTGGGCTATTCATGGCTGTTCTTTGAAAGCCACTTCTGTGTCAAGATTGGAGATTCGATTTATGTCGAATGAGATCCCAAACGCAGCCTACCGTTGGGCTGCAGCGTTGTATCTGTTGTTTGGTGCGTTTGCGTTTTATGTGTTTTATGAATTGGGAATCTTTTTGGCCCAGCACTACTTGCCTGAAAATGCTTCGGGCTTTAGCTTGGCGAATCCCAACTTCGGAATTTGGAACACTTCTATCGCCATTGTTATGGCGTTTGTCGTGGTTGCAATTTTGTTCGCAAATGTGAAACTTAAGGAATACATTGTTGACGTTGGGGATGAACTCACCCGCGTTTCTTGGGCTGATGTTAAGGAAGTGCAAAAATCGACTGTCATTGTGGTTTTGCTTTGCGTGGTTTCGGCAACATTTTTGTTTTTTGCCGACCAAGCTTTTCTTAAGGTTGTGAATTTTATTTTGGGTTTTGCGGCCTGATTGTCGCTACTGAAAAGTCTTTTTGAGACAGAGGTTCAGATTTTATGACGGATACGCTTGAGCAAAAAGAACAAGTTGCAGTGACTGATGCAGTTGAGGAAACTCCTGCGTTGTCTGTGAGAGACGAACGTTACCGATGGTTTGCTGTGTTTGTTCAGTCGGGAATGGAAAAGAAGGCGAAACAAGTTCTTGAAGACCGCGTTAAGAAATATAGCTTGGATGCTTTTTTTAAGCAGGTATTGGTACCATCCCGTGAAGTTGAATATGTTGATGAATATGGCAAGCGGAAAAAACGCGAACAAAAGATGATGCCTGGATATCTTTTGATTCAGATGGAAATGAACGACAAAACGTTCCATTTGGTGCGTGAAACACCCAAAATTACAAATTTTGTCGGAGCCGATCCTCGCAAGAATATTCTTCCGCCTCCTATGGGAGATGAAGAAGTCGAGCGTCTTATCAATGCGGCTGCTCATCAGGCTAAACCCGAGGTTCAGCGTGCCAAGATGTCGTTTGAGAAGGGCGAGCGCGTGAAGGTGATTGATGGTCCCTTTGCGAGTTTTATTGGCGACGTGGACGAAGTTAAAGTCGATAAGCAGAAGCTTCGTATTTTGGTGTCCGTATTTGGCCGTGCTACCCCCGTTGAAATTGAGTTCAGTAAGGTAGAGAAAGTTAAGGAAGAGAAAAAAGAAGGAAAGTGAACGGGGAAAGAAATAATTCATACAAGGGGTGGTCTTGAATATTCAAGTCCACTTTTTTTATTTTGGCCACGCCCCGGCAAGGGCAATAATTTCTAGCATTTGGGCGTGCAAAATTGGATTGGCAGCGCAGATGTCACGGTCATTCAAGCAGTCAAAAAAATGACCCTCCATATTGGTTACAACGGCACCGGCTTCACTCAGGATGAGTGAACCTGCAGCTAGATCCCATGGGCTCAAATTGCGTTCAAAAAAACCTTGAAATACGCCACTCGCCGTGTGGCAGAGATCGAGGGCTGCAGCTCCATTGATGCGCATTCCCAAGATTCGGTTTTGGAACAGCTCAATTGTGCGCAAGACGTATGAAAGTCGCTCGCGTTTATTGCCAGCGAAGCCAGTTGCAAATGAGGCTTGCGAAAGGTTGGACAGTTCTGAAACGCGAATGGGTTTGCCGTTCAGAAAGGTGCCTTTTCCCTTTTCGGCAGTATAAAGGGTATCGGTATAGGGGTGATGAATGGCAGCGCGTTCAATTGAACATTGTTTCTCGGTTCGAATTCCAACGGCTACCGACACACAGTAATATGGATTTCCTTTTGAGAAGTTTGTTGTGCCGTCAAGAGGATCGATGATCCAAATTGGGTCTTGCTGGTTTGCTCCCAGTTGTAAGCCCGATTCTTCCGCTAAAATTGCATGGTCAGGAAAGCTTTCTGCAATGAAGTTTTTTAGGAATTTTTCGGAGGCGAGATCGGCTTCGGTTACAATACCGAGATCGTCACCTTTGTCGGAAATGCTGATGTGCTTACGAAAGTAAGTGAGTGTGAGTTCGCCTGCTTTGCGAGTTAGGTCTCCAACGGTGGCAATTGTGGGCAGGATGTGGTTATCTGTTGGTGGAAGCATAGATAGGACTCCCTTGGTGTGGCGCAGCAAGGCCGCGAGTGTTTGAGTTTTCTAGCACGCTTCCCGAAATTGAGAAAAGGACTGCCATGGAGTTTGTAACGGTTGTAGGATTATCGATTGTTGCAGGAAGTGTGGGCGCAGTGGTTGCCATTGCGTATGCACGTTACTTAGCTCGTCGTTATGCGAATATGCTTGTTCCAACCGACCTCAGTGATCAGGTTTTGCACAATGCGACATGGCGTAAGGAAACTGCTCTGCAAACAGCACGCGAAACCACGCGCGAGCATTTGGAGAGTGAGGCCAAGCGCTTAGAAGACGAGCGTGAAGTTGTTCTTCATCTTCAACAGCAGTACGAGAAAGACTTAGATCAGCGTCAAAGTTCTTTGGATAAGCACAACAATGAGCTAAACAAAGTCGAAGAGCGTTGTGTTGAATTCTCGTCAAATATTGACAAAACGAAAGAAAACGTTGCTAGCGTTGAGACTCAGCGTCTTGAGGTTCAGGAACAATACGAACAAAGCCTTGAGGCAAAGGCTGGAGTTGTTCGTTCCGAATTACGTGAACTTATCCAGCGGGAAATTGTAGGTTCGGAAGGTTTGGCTATTTCCAAATGGACAATGGAAAATCTTGAAGAAGTGAAAATTGATGCGCAACGTTTGGCGAAGCAAACTTTGAACGCAGTCTTGCATCGATATAATCCTAAATTTTCCTGGCCGAAAACAGCTTTCACTGTAGAAACGCCTTCAAAAATTTTGGCGGAACAACATTTTTCTCGCGATGGCAAAATTATTCCACAATTGGTTGATGGACTTGGAATTGAGATCGATTTGTTAGCTACGGGTGACGAAGCTCCTACTATTAAAATAGCCGGTGGTTCTGGTGTCGAGAAAGAGGCGTTGCGTTTGACATTTGAAGAAATGTTAAGTAGGGGTGAGTTTTCTTTGGAGCGCGCTTTGGAAATTCGAGAGAAATTCCGCAAGCAGCTTGAAAAACTGACTCTCAAATTTGGCGAAGAAGCCGCAAAAGTTTTGGGTCTTACGGGTATTCATCCCGAAATTCTCAAGCTTGTTGGTTCTCTTAATTATCGTACAAGTCATAGACAAAATCAGTACTATCACTCGCTCGAAGTGGGCCGATTGGCTGGAATGCTGGCAACAGAATTGGGTATTGATGCACAGCTTGCAAAGCGCAGCGGACTTTTGCACGACATAGGTAAGGCGTTGGATTATCGCATTGAGGGCTCGCATGCAGTTATTTCCGGTGACTATGCCGAAAAGTATGGTGAAACGACTGAAGTTATTGACACGGTTCTTTCGCATCACGATGATAAAATTGTTGAGACGCCCTACGCTTATGTGTTGAAGGCTGCCGATGCTCTTTCTGGTGCGCGTCCTGGTGCGCGTGTTGAAATGGAAGAAGGATACCAAAAACGAATCGAATCTATTGCGGCTGTTGTTGATAGCTTTGAAAAGTCGGGAGTGAATTCCACGGTAATCATGAATGCTGGTCGTGAAGTTCATGTGTTTGTGGACAGTCGCAAAGTTAAAGAAAAAGATACCGATCCTCTGGCTCTTGCTATTGTGAAAAAGTTGGAGTCGGATGTGGAATTTCCAGGTCAAATTCGTGTAACAGTAGTGCGTCGTACAGAGGTCACTGAGGTTGCATAAAAAAAACCGTTTTTGTTTTGTGAGGTTTGAGCAATGTCCGTTTTGGTAGTGAATTGTGGTAGTTCTTCCATTAAGTATCGTCTTTATGCCATCGATAAATCCGCAATTGGCGAATCATTGGCTGAAGGATTGGTTGAACGCATTGGTACACCCGACTCAAAGTCTAAGTACAAAGCGTTCAAGCGTATGCCTAGCGCGGGCGTTCAGTTTAAGGAAACTCGCGAGCACGTTGTAACCGAGCCAATTCCCGATCATGAGGCAGCCCTGCGTTTGGTGCTCAAAATGATTTTGGATAAAGATATCGGTGTTATTGGCGATGTCTCCGACGTCAAGATTGTTGGTCACCGTTTGGTGCATGGTAGCGACAAGTTTTCCGTCCCCACGCTTATTAACCGTGAGGTGAAGGAAAAAATTCATGAGTGTTCAAAATTTGCACCTTTGCACAATCCAGTAAATCTTTTGGGTGTGGAAGCTTGTGAAAGATTGTTTCCGGCAGCTGCACAAACGGGCGTATTTGATACGGCATTTCATAGCACAATGCCAAAATACGCTTATCTCTACGCTATTCCATACTCATTGTATGAAAAGCACTCTATTCGTCGCTATGGTTTCCATGGAACAAGCCACAAATACGTGTCGCGTCGTTGTGCCGAAATTTGCGCAAAGCACGGTAAAAAATCTGAAAAGATTATTGTGTGTCATTTGGGTAATGGTGCAAGTATCACCGCAATCAAAGACGGTAGGTCTGTTGATACCACAATGGGTTTCACTCCGCTTGAAGGCCTTATTATGGGAACCCGCTCCGGCGATGTTGATCCTGGCGTGCTTACTTCGCTGGCGCGGTTGGAAGGCATGAACATGGACGCCATTGATTCCATGTTGAACAAGAATAGCGGTTTCAAGGGAATTACCGAGGAAACCAGCGACTCTTTGGTTGTTGAAATTAAAGCGCTCGAAGGTCATGAACGCTACCGTCTGGCCATGACCATGCATAATTATCGAGTGCAGAAATACATCGGAGCATATGCTGCTGCCATGGGTGGCGTAGATGCCATTGTTTTCACTGGTGGTGTTGGCGAAAACTCGGCAATTATTCGCGAAGAGATCAGTGTTAATTTGCAGTTCCTTGGGGTTGAATTTGATATTGAGAAGAATAAGCAACGTTCACGCGATGAGCGTTTTGTGACGTTCCCTCACTCCCGGACATCTGTGTTGGTTATTCCTACCAACGAAGAATGGCAGATTGCGTCTGAGGGTCTTGAAGTGGTGAGCAATAAGGGCTGAAATTCTGATTTAAATTCTGATTTAAATTCTGGCTGAATTTTATATCTGCCAGAGCTGTGTTGAAACAGTATTTCGTAATGCTTGGATATTTGGAACTTGGCGCAAACACGAATCATTCCAGATTCGTCTTGTTGCGCGAGCGTAAGCAACAATGATTTCTTCCGCATCATTTCGTGAAATCGAGCGCAATGCACTTTGCGGAGTGTTTTGTGCGAAATATAGCGTTTGAACGCTATCTGTGTTGCGCAATGTTTGGCCACAGATATTTTGAGGCATTGGAGTGACGACAATAATTCTTGGGGCTATTTCGGAACCGATTGTTGTTCGTTGCGCCGTTCGGTTTGTTAGTAGAATGTTAAACTTTGCCAGAGCTTCGTTGGGCGTTTGTAAGAACCAGAACATTGTACCTGTGTATCCAAGATGGCCAAAAATTTGTTGTCCCTTTTCCAAGGGCCATGTGAGTGGTCCTGCAGCGGAGGTGCCAGCAGAGGGTGTATCGAGACCGAAAATAAAGCGTGAAGAAGTGTTGGCGGGTGAGGATTCGAGCAGTCTTTTTTGAGTATTTGCTAAAGTTGGAATGGCAAGCGCAACGTCGAGGACTGTTCCAAACATTCCGGCGTGCCCACTCACAATGCCGTGTGATGCAAGAATGTTTCCATTGGTGTCATGAAGATGTCCGAATTCACGTTTTTGAAATGCTCCGCTAGGAACAATTTGGTTTTGTAACGATGTGTATGGATATGCTGGGATAGCTCGCGTGGTATGCGATGGCGTAAGTGACGCATGAAAAAAATGGGTGCCGTTTGCTGAGTTGGCGCTGTTAAGACGTTCGCTCCAAAAATCTGTTGGCTGCCCATACGGCATGTTTTCGGCTATTCGGGCCAATAGAAAGTAGCCTATATCTGAGTAGCATTCGGTGGTGTTTTGGGGGAATATTTTTTGAACTGCGAAGTGCGTCATTGTTTCTTCAAATTTTTCTTTGAGTTTTTGTTTGTCGAAACCTTCCGAGTGCACTTTGGCTTCCAAATGATTTTGCGCAAAATGCCACATCCCTTTTCCAAACCACATCCAGGCCGGCACTCCTGTGCGATGGTTTAGAAAGTCCGTGATTGTGAGGGAAGAGTTCTTAAGCGCATTTTGAACCACATGGCCTGCAGGAGTTGTTGGATTTTTGATAATTTCGGTAACGGGTTGTGCGAGTAGAGCGGGTAAATTTGAATTATCGAGATTGCGTATGAGAAGATTGGTGAAGAGTGGTTTCGTGAGGCTCGCAAGATCGAATGTGGGATGAAGCGTGTCTAGCCAATCGCAGTTTCCTTCAAGTGGTGGTTCACATTCGTCGGCAAAAAATGAACTCATGCAGAATTGTTGATTAGCAATAGACCAACTTGTTATGTTACCATCCTGTATGGCGCGGTTGAGAAATTCAAATGTTTTTTGAAGGTTTTTAGGAAGTAAATTCTGCAAAAAGGTTGCGTTAGAATTGCAATGCACGATGGGCTCCCAGCTAAATCGGTGACACTCCTGTGCCCGAAAGGTTGACGGTCTCTCTCAGGAGAGTACAACGGGTATTGTTACAGTAAATTGGCTTCCTTTTCCAAGTTCGCTGGAAACAGAGATGTCGCCTCCCATCATTTTTGCAAGTGTCTGTGCAATGGATAATCCCAGGCCTGTGCCGCCGTATTTTTTGGTCACAGACATGTCTCCTTGGAAAAACCGGTCAAAGACATGGGATAAATTTTCCTCCGAAATGCCTATTCCTGTGTCTTCTACGCGCAAAATAATACACTCTTCGTTTCCATATTTGTGTACAAAATTTGCGTTTTTTTGGCGGGAACAAATCAAAGAAATTTGTCCTTCCGAGGTGAATTTGATTGCGTTGTTAAGGAGGTTGTAAACAATTTGAGAAAGCCGAACGCGATCACCCCAAAAATTTGCGGGAAAGCTGGAGTCGACCTGGCAATGGAAGCGAACTTTTCCATGTTTCAACAGCGCTTTGTACATGTTATCGATGGAATGGATGGTTTCGAGAAGGTTAAATTGAGAATGTACGAGTTTGAGTTGAGCGTTTTCAATTTTCGAAATATCAAGAATGTCATTTATAACTCGTAGCAAGATTTCGCCACTTGTGCGGACAATGTCGACATATGAAGCCTGCTCTTTGGTAAGATATGAAATTGACAACAAATCGGCGGCTCCTAAGATCCCGTTCATGGGCGTTCGAATTTCATGACTCATGTTGGCAATGAATTCGCTTTTGGCTTTGTCGGCTTTTTCTGCTGCTTTCCTGGCTTCAATCAATGCTTTTTCGGCATCCCGACGTTCTGTGATGTCAATGCCAAAGGAAATGATTCCGGAAAGCGTTTCATTTTCCCGAATTTCGTTGTTTTGCCACACAATGTAACGCTCGTTTCCGCTTTTTGTGAGAACGGGATTTTCGAAATTTTTTGGCAATCCACCGCGCGTCAGGCGGTTAAATTCGGCCCAAACTTCGGGAAACCTATTTTGAGGGCAAATGGTTTCAAACCAGCTTTTGTCTTTTAGTTCCGCAAGTGAATAGCCAAATGCTCGCTCTGCGGCAGTGTTCACTTGGACAACCTTGCCGTCTGGACTCAGTCGAACGATGATTGCGTTGGATGTTTGTATCAGATTTTCTTCGTAGTCTTTTGCAATTCTCAAATTCTTTTCTGCAAGGCTGTGCGCTGTGGTGTTTTGGGCAATTACCATTCCGGCATCAATCTTTCCAAGATCATTGCGCACGGGAATAACCTGCTCAAAGAAAACTTGATTTCCAAATGGAAGTTGAAATGCGGTTGATTCTCCATTGAGAGCTTTTTCGTAAAGTGGTGCAAAAATTTCGACTATCTGTTGAGGAAATGCTTCGGCCAAGGTACGTCCTTCAATTTCTTGTTTGTTAAATCCCGCGTCAGTAAGTGCTGCTCCACCGGCAACAAGAAATCGAAAATTGCGATCGAACAGCAGAATGGCTATGTCTGGGAGAGAATTTATGAGTGTTCGATAGCGTTCTTCGCTTTGGCGAAGCTTGCGCTCGATTTCTTTTTTTTCGGTTATATCTTCGGAAAAACCGAAAATTTCTTTTGGTTTTCCGTTTTCATCGAAACTAAAAATGGAATCGGTGCTTCTGACCCAACGCCATGTTCCGGTGACATGGTGTACGCGGTAGTCGATAGTTCGTTGTTCGTTTTGAGTGGCGTTTGAAAACTGTTGATGATGCAGAGAGAGTCGTTCGATGTCTTCGGGGTGGATGATTTTAGGGACAACAGTGTTGCCCATGCCTTGAATATCCTCTTTTGAGTGGCCAAAGAATGAGATGAGATCTCGGCTTAAGTAAACATTTTGATGTTTCTGAAGGTCATAAATATAGATTAGTCCCGGGATTTGCTCGAGAAGTTTTTGATAAAAGCTGACATTGTTTGGATTCATGAAGGAAAGTCCTAGGAATGGAGAATAGGAGTTTAAAGTGTATCATTCCATTTTTCAGAAGATTTTGGAAAAAGTCAAAGAAGTTTGTGCATTCATCAAGAACTTGGCAAAAGTTTGGGGATGCCCTTTTTTCGTTTTTTTTATAGCGAACGAGGTGCGGAAATTCTGATGCACTTTTCTCGTGGCGCGAATTTGTGATAGGGTTGAGGCTCTTTTCTGAGGCTTTCGATTGGAACTGAGAATATCGTGAAACTTGCGATTGTTAACAGATGTGGCTTGCGAGGAAAATATGACTGGGAGAGAAGTTCTGGCTTCTGGGGATGTGAAGGTTGAGTGTCCATTTGTGCTCCCTGAAAAGGAGAGTACCTCTGCTGATTTTGTATCGTTTTGTCACACGAGCTTGGGCGTCCCTCCTTCGCGTGTGCTTCGTGATTTGCAGGCCTGGCTCGATGAAGACACCGGACGTGGCGACGTTACTCTCGCATCGGGCATTTGGGGACGACGTGAAGCCACTGCAGTTATTGTGGCGAAGGAAGATTTTGTTCTTGCAGGATTACCTGTGGCGGCGGAGGTTTTTCGTCAGGCATCGGGAAGCCACGTCAGGCTTTTTTCTAGTTTTCAGGATGGCGCGTTTGTTAAAAAGGGGGATGTTGTTCTTGTCGCTAAAGGGGCGGCGGCAGCGCTGCTTATGGCCGAACGAACCTGCCTTAATTTCATGTGCCGTGTATCGGGTATTGCAACCAAAACAAAGAGTGTTGTTGATGCTCTTGTGCAAGCTGGAAGCGAGGGGAAGCCTGTTGTTTTGGAAACTCGCAAAACCACCCCTGGTCATCGGATGTACGAAAAATATGCTACTCGCGTAGGTGGTGCGCAAAATCATAGGCATGGCCTTGATGCCGGGGCAATGCTTAAAGAGAATCATTTGCGTTCAATAGGAAATATTCGTGACGCACTTAGGTTGCTTAAAAAGTCGATACCTATTTTGTCGGGAATTGAGGTTGAGGTGACCTCACTTTCGGAGTTTCGAGTTGCACTTGATGAAGGTGCGGACGTTATTATGCTTGATAATTTTTCTTGGCAGGATGTGTCGACTGCAGTTACAGAACGGAATGCCAAAAGATCTTCTGCAAAACTGGAAGTGAGTGGAAATTTGGACGGTGATAAAGCACGATCGCTTGTTCAGTCGGGCGTGGATTATGCAAGTATGGGTGCTCTTATTCATAAATCGGTGTGGGTGGATATGAGCCTGCAGCTTTACGTGTGACATTATGAAATACGAAATACAGTCAGATTTTGCAGCTTTTTTAGCGAATGAGACATCTTCTACAATGGATTTGGCGCGATTTGTTGCTGATTCTGTTGATCAGAATGATAAAGTTGTTGCAGTGTTTGCGCGCAAACAACTGCGTGGTAGGGGCCGAAAAGGAAATGTGTGGGAGCAGGCGGGTGTTGTTTCAGCTGAATTTGAATCCAATTTTGAATCCAATTTTGATTCGAATTTTGATTCGAATTTTGATATGGCATCATTGCAGTATTTTGAAAGTTTCAGCGGCGTTCTTGTTGGGGAAGATGATATTCGTCCTCTGACACTTGTTATTCCGCCTTCTCGCGTCAAAATTTCAATGGAGTGGCTCACTCTGGCTGTAGGTGCAGCTATTTGGGATGCCTTTGATGCAACTGCTCAGTTTGTTGCCAATGTGCGTCCGCAGTGGACTGTTTCGTATGGTACTGATGCCTCTCCGTTTCGGCTGAAGTGGCCCAACGACATCTGGGCTATTTGTCCGGGATTTGCACCTAGAAAAATCTGTGGCGTGCTCTGCGAAACTTCGTTTTCGGGCGGTGCACTTGGAAATATTTTTGTCGGTATTGGGCTCAATTTTTTCAAGTCTCCTCCTTTAGACGTGGCGTCATCTTTTTGGGAAACAATTCTCTTGGCTGCAGGTGTTTCTCGAGTTGATTTGAAAACCGAAGAGCGTTTCTTGTCGGTTTCTGAAAATCGTCGGGTGTTTCTGGCTTACTTTCTGACAAAACTGCAGCGAGAAATTGAAGAGTATCTTTTTGTTTCGAGGTCTGTTGAACAACTGCGTAATTTGGTGCTGGAGCGTTCTTTGGCTCGTGGGACTCACCTTTCGGTTGACGGTGGAGTTCGGAGGGGTGTGTTTGACGACATTGATAATCAGGCTCGCCTTATTGTTTCGGGTGAATCAGTTATTGCCGGTGACATTGGTATAATTGAAACAAATGTGCCAAAACCAGAAGAACTTTTTGAGCGAATTCGGAGGAAAACGAAGGAGCTTAAGAAATCTGCTGGCATGGCAATGTCAGCTTCTCTTTCTCCTTTTGTTCAACCCAAAAAACCTCAAGAAATAGCAGCAAGTGGTGAGAAAAAAGATTTTCCGGTAC
>CAIZES010000481.1 GCA_903932045.1 uncultured Silvanigrella sp.
ATGGCCGCGCCACTTGATCGTCAGGTAACCTTGCTCGACGCTCTCACTGCGATCAACGAGGGTTTTGCCGATATTTTTGCTGAATTCGCAGTTGGAGGTTCTGAAAACATGCGCGCCGTTCCGGGCGTGTGCACCAATCGTGAACTTAGCAACGGAAATTTTACATACCAGGGCCTGACGTTTCAAAAGTCACTGGATAGCAAAGCAATGGATACGTTTCTTTCTAAAACAACCGAACCATACGGGAACTTAGATGTGCAAAATTGTGCTCCTGTCTCTTTTCAAGATCCTCACAGCATTGGTGCCATATTTGCACATGGTTTCTACCGTTTGCTTGCCTATGACACCGAAAAAACAGCTCAACAACGTGCAGGGGTCCTTATCAACTGGGCAAAAAATGAGTTGGACCAAAATGTATTTTCCCAACACGCCGACGATCTCAAAGAACTGCTAAATTCTGCAGCGTACAGCATTGCTAAAGTTGTCTCCGATTCGAGTGCCACCAAATTACTCACTTCGGAGCAATGCTCAGCATTCTCAGAAGTTTTTCCAGTGGCAGCACAAGCCAAAACAAGCGAACTTGCCACATTGGGATGCAAAAAGTAATTTCCCGTATTTAGTGTTCAAATATTTGACAACACACTACATGCACGATATTCAGTTGAGGACCCCAAAAAAAACCAACTGAAGCAGGTGCATCACTATGGCCGCACAATTCTCGGGAATACGAAAGCTCCTTGTTCTTTTTTTGGCAACAACCTCGCTCACGTGGGCAATGCCCTACGGACAAGCTTCCGATAGCACAAGCAGCTCACAATCGGACTCTTCTTCAACAAAGCAAACAACTCCGACACAAAATCAGCTCGACCCCTTCGATTGTTCTCGAAAACTCGCACCAATTGACGTTCCGGCCTGTGTTCGTCAGCACATTTCAGCATACGCAAATAAAAATCTGCACACGCTCGATTACAATCATGCCCGCGAACAGATGTTTCAGTATGTCGATGAATTTGAAGATAACAACACGCATGAGCGCATGGTAAAGTCTGTTTATACCGAAGACACTTTTCCTGTTGGCGATCACGGAATTCCACAAAACGGAGTCAACGCCGAACACTCGTTTTGTCAGAGCTGGCTCAAACCTTGGCCTCGTTTTGCAGAAGCACGATCCGATCTTTTTCACATCTTTCCTCTGCAAGGTAAAGAAAACAGCCGCAGAAACAACCTTCCATTTTCCGATTGCACTCCGCAAGGAACAAATCCAGCAGGCCGAGGAATTCGCTGCGAAACCGGTTACGAACCTCCCGATAATCACAAAGGCAAACTCGCACGCGCAATGTTTTACATTTCAGTAACGTACAACATCCCCATGGATGACACTATGGAAGCCATTTTGCGCGAATGGGCACACAATTATCCAATCACTCGCGAAGAGTCCGATCGCGCCAATCGCGTGACAGATGTTCAAGGAAACAAAAATCCATTTATTGACCACCCCGAATGGATAGATCTCATTTCGAACTTCTAATCAAAACAAATCAAAACAAATCAAGTCAAAAAATCACAAAAATCAAGAAAACTGCAGCTCATAAAGATCTCGATAAATACCCCGTTTCTGCAACAGCTCTGCATGAGTGCCACTTTCACGAAGCTCACCCTTGTGTAAAACCAAAATACGGTGCGAGTCCAAAATCGTAGACAAGCGATGCGCAATGACAATGGATGAACGCCCCTG
>CAIZES010000482.1 GCA_903932045.1 uncultured Silvanigrella sp.
GTTCTGACAAAGAGCGCAAATCATTGAGGACTATGGAACGTGGCGAACGAATATCCGTTGGGCAAAATTGAAGAAGTCTTGAAAGGCAGCCGGGCAAAGTTTTAAGGGAACGCATGGCACATGTTCTATCGGTTCTGGAGAACTCATCGTCGCTAGAGAAAAAGCAATTGATTCACTCTATGTTTCCCAAAATTGTAGTGGATAAAACAAAAGGCCAAATCGACATCTTTATCGATTCAGCCTTTGTATCCCCAAATTGTGACACTGGAGGAAAAAAGTTCAACTTAGGGAAGAATGGCGGGATGGACGGGACTTGAACCCGCGACCTCCGGCGTGACAGGCCAGCGTTGTAACCAACTCTACTACCACCCCGCGTTGGTTTTGTTAGGTAGCACAACCAAAAATGGACTGCAAGGGGAGCCGTCTCGATTTTTCAATTCTGACCGGGGTTAATGCTTTTGTTGATGGAAAGTGAGTTTGCTCGCCGTTGTTCAGGATGTGTGGCTGTTTCGATTGCTGTTATTTCGAGATTTGAGGCTGAACAAGAATCAAATTCGTTTCTTGAGAGTGTATCTGTTTTGACCTTTGTGCTCAAACTTGCTAGTTTCCATTCATGTTTCCTTCAGGGGCAGATGAAATTGCTGCACCGGCGGTATAGCCCGCGAGCTTAAAAGAGTTGTTATGCAGGTCTTTAAAGCATGAACCAGTGAATTTCTGGTGCCGACTGTAAAGTCAGGATGAAAGAAGGGTGTTCGCACATGCGAACGAATATCGTTGCGAGGTCCTGTTCTGGGCCTTTCCTGTATTTTGGTGCAGCCGGTATTTGTCGTTGTGCTTGTTCCTCTTTTATTTCCTTTCTTTTGTTTTGTACCAGTTTTATATCTGTACTTGTTGTTGTTAGGCAATAAGGATGATTTGATTTTTTATTTTTGCTTCTGTTTTTTTTTTTTTGTTCTGGGCTTCTGTTTTTGTTTCTCGTTTTTCGCTTGCTGGGAGGGGATGAGTATGTCTGCAGATTCGGCCTTTATGGCGCTTTGTTTCAGCGAAGCTCGTAAAGGGATGGGAATGACGTCTCCAAACCCAATGGTGGGGGCCGTTGTTGTGCGCAATGGCGAGATTCTCTCGGTTGGGTACCATTTGCGCGACGGATCTGCGCACGCTGAGGTTGAGGCATTACAGAAACTGTCGCTGTCTGAAACAAGTGGCGCAACTTTGTATGTGAATCTTGAGCCATGTTGTCATTATGGACGAACTCCTCCCTGCACTCTGGCTATTTTGTCGGCAAAAATTGCTCGAGTTGTGGTTGCAAATCTTGACCCTGATGCGCGTGTTGCTGGCAACGGAATTGAAATTTTGCGGTCGCACGGAGTTGTTGTTGATGTTGGCGTTCTTGCGGAGCAGGGGGAACGACTTAATTCTATTTATTTTCACAACCGGCGCACGGGACGGCCCTATATTGTGCTGAAGGCAGCAATGACCCTCGACGGTAAGGTGGCCACGCGAACGGGCGATTCCAAATGGATTTCGGGTGAGGAGTCTCGATATTTCTCACAGGGTCTTCGCAGGCGTCTTAAGGCAATTCTAATTGGAAAGAATACGTTGGTCGAAGACAATCCTCGGTTGAATTGTCGATTTCCGGGGGCCGAAAACAAGCCTTTGGATAAAATTGTTTTCACAACCAATCCCGAGCATGTACAAGTTTCACCTCAGTTTCATGACCTTGCGCAAACGCCGGGGCGAGCTTTTGCATTGAATGCTTCTTCACCCGATGTTTTTTTGTCCTTTTGCAAGGAACAGCGTATTGACTCCGTATTGGTGGAAGGTGGCGGTAAGGTGTTGCAATGGTTTGTGAAAAATAATCTTGCGGATCGTTGCATCCTTTTTTATAGACCATGCTTTATGGGAAATGATGGTTGTTCTGTTATAGCGGGGGCGGGGCCTGCAAAGCTTTCTGAGTTAGCTGACTTCAGCGTTGTGGAAACGCGTGTGCTGGGGAATAACATTATGATTGACTTGTGTAGAGGGGACCCTTTGTGTTTACAGGATTAATTGAGGAAGTTGGTGTTGTGCGCGCTATATCCTCGGGTGAAATTCGTGTGAACTGCAGCAAGGTTTTGGAAGACGCAAAAATTGGCGACTCCATTGCTGTGAACGGCGTCTGTTTGTCGGTTGCACAAAAAAATTCTGGTTATGCAGTTTTTCGTGTGTCTCCTGAAACACAAAAGCTAACGCGCCTTGCTCCTGGTGCTCTTTCCGTTGGTGCTTCCGTAAATCTTGAGCGTGCATTGCGATATTCCGATCGTTTGGGCGGGCACTTGGTGTCTGGGCATGTTGATGGCGTTGCACGCATTGTAGATGTGGCTAGGTTGGGCGATTTTGTGGAAATCGAAATTCAATTTCCCAAGGAACTGCGCGCATTTATTGCTAAAAAAGGTTCTGTTGCAGTTGATGGTATTTCGCTCACAATTGCAACATTGAAGTCTTCGAGTTTTACTGTGGCTGTTATTCCTCAAACATTGTCAGACACAAATTTGAGTCAAAAACGTGTAGGACATGAGGTTCATATTGAAGTGGATATGTTCGCACGCTACGTGCATCACATGATCACCGTGGGAGTTGTTCCCAAGGAGGCCCTATGAAGTCGTCGGTTGAAAATCTTATTTTGCGTTTTGCCAAAGGCGAATCCGTTGTTGTTTTCGACGACGAAGATCGTGAAAACGAGGCGGATATTATTGTTCCAATTCAGGGTATCACTCCTGACAAAGTTAGCTTTTTGGTGCGCGAGGCCAAAGGATTAGTTTGCGCTGCAATACACGAACGAGTTGCCCGAACGCTGGGGCTTCCGCTTATGCCTAGTAACAAAGGTGATATGCACGCCACTGCGTTTACCGTTTCGGTGGACAGTCGTTCGGCGCGCACAGGAATTTCTCCGGCGGAACGCTGTCAAACTGCAATTGATTTGCTGACTCCCGGATTTACGCTCAATGATTTTGTTACGCCCGGGCATCTTTTTCCATTAATTGCGCGTTCGGGCGGAATTTTGGAGCGACGTGGTCACACCGAGGCTGCGGTGAGCTTGTGTGAATGGGCGGGCTTACAGCCGGGCGCTCTGATATGCGAAATGATTCGCGATGATGGTTGTATGCAGAGCAAGGCTGAAGCAGCTGCATTTGCGGAACGCCACGGTATTGCGTTTTGTACCATTGATGAACTTATTCAGTATCGTCGGATGATGGCTTCCAATGTGCGAAAGGTTTCTCAAGCTAAGCTTCCCACTGAACATGGTGTGTTTGATATTAAAATTTATGAAGAATTTTACACTGGAAAAGAGCATATTTTCTTGTCCATGGGAAATTTTCTTGACGGACCTGTGCGCGTTCATTCTGAGTGTTTTACGGGCGATATTCTTTCTTCACGCAAGTGTGATTGTGGCGGTCAGCTGCAAACAGCGCTTCAACGTATAGGGCGTGAAGGTGTGGGTGCAATTGTTTATCTTCGTCAAGAAGGGCGCGACATTGGTTTGGGAGAAAAAATTAAGGCATACGCTCTTCAGGAATCTGAAGGATTGGACACCATTGAAGCGAACATTCGTTTGGGGCATCGGGCAGATGCGCGAAATTTTGATCAGGCTGCCTGGATACTAAAAGAAAATGGTTTTGAGCGAGTGCGCCTTCTTACAAACAATCCTGAAAAGATAGCATGCATGGAGCGGCATGGGTTGCGCGTTACTCCAGCCGGAATTGAGGTTGCTGCGGTTCCGGAAAGTATCGATTATTTGTTCACAAAAAAGCGGAAAATGGGTCATCGTTTGTCGTTGGGAGGAGTTTTGAATGACTAAGGTAATTGAAGGTCAATTTTTGGGGCGTGGAAAAAAGTTTGCGGTTGTTGTTGCTCGTTTCAATTCGTTTCTCACTGAGCGACTTTTGGAAGGTGTGTACGATGGTTTTGCTCGTCATGAAGTGAATTTGGACGACGTTGTTGTTGTTCGTGTGCCTGGCGCATTCGAAATTCCTTTGGCTTGTCAGAAATTGGCTCAGGCAAAAAAATACGATGCTGTGCTTGCTATTGGTGCTGTGATTCGCGGTGATACTCCGCATTTTGATTTTGTTGCTTCAGAAGTTTCCAAAGGGTGTGCGCATATTTCGCTGGAAACAGGTGTGCCCGTGGTTTTTGGTGTTCTGACTACCGACACAATTGAACAGGCCGAAATTCGCTCGGGAGCAAAGGGTTCAAATAAGGGTTTTGAGGCTGCTATGACGGCTCTTGAAATGGCCGACTTGATGCGAAAGATGGAACAATAGTTTTTGTTGTTTCCTGCCGTTGTTTTCACTGCAAAAGCGTTCTTAGAAATTCTGTGACTGCGCCTGCTGTAAGAAGAATACACACCACTGGTAAAATAAAAAATGCGAGCGGAAAAAGCATAAGAATGGGAACGCGTGCGGCTCTTTCTTCGAGAGTTGTTGAGGCTTGCTCAGACAAATCCTGTGCTGTTTGGCGCGCCGCTGCCACCAAACCTGTGCCCATGTCGGCGGAAATTTTCATGGCGGAAATAAGGTCGTGTGCCACAGTATAATTTTCCTGCAGAACGGCGTTGCGCATTGCTGTTACAATTGGACTCCCACACAGAGTTTGGCCGCCGACGCGGTGCGCAAATTTTTTTCCAGCCTCAGAAACAAAGGCTGCTTGCGCGTCAAAAAAAGCATTTTGCGTGTTTGCTCCTGCATCAAGAGCGTGAGCCAGAAGGTCGCAGAAATCGGCCATTTCTAATTGTTCATTCACCAGCGAACGAGATTTTTTTTGACAACGTTTTTGACAACGTTTTTGAGAACATTTTTGAGAAAGTGTTTTTGAGGAGAATAGCTTAAGCAAACCCAGAATGACTCTGACTCCAAAAAAATTGACTACAATTGAGAATCCTATTGCAACTGGCAACAGCATTATCGACTCCATGAGGATGAAATTCGAATGAGATAAAAAATGCCCAAAATATTCAAAATAATCATTGTAATAGCAATAGCAATTCCCATGCTATCGCGAGTAAAAACTTCAAGTGACGCCGGAGAAACAACTGCGAGTATGAATGCAACAACGGCCGGTGACGATGCAATGACAATTGCCTGAAGTTTCATTTGTGCCGAAAGAACTTGCGCTTTTCTGCGTAGGGCAATGGCTTTTCGGCAACTTTTAGCGGCGTCTGTTAACATTTGAACTGTGTCGCCCCCTGAGCGCTGCATGGTTGCTAGCGATATAAATGCATTTTTGAGACGGATAAATACAGGATGTTTGGGGAGTGTCTCTATTGTTTCCAATATCGCATGAGAAACGTTTGCGCCCGAATCGAAACGACTGTTGATTTTATGTAGAATTTCGGAGCAATAACTTTTCCAGATAAAATCGGATTTTACGTGGCGCAAGGCTGCTTCGGCGTTGAGTCCAGCACGCATGCTTGAGGCTAAAGAATCTAGCAAGCGTGGAACTTCTGAATTTGCGCAGCGCTGTGCATAGAGTGCGTTTAGTGCGGCTGTGAAAATTGATACGAATGGAAGTTTTTTTTCTGTGAGTGTTGTTGGGATTTTTGCAAAATAAAAATGGTAAAATATAACTACAGCGTTCATTGAAAAGGCAAACAAGACGGCAGAAATAGGGTTGAAAAAAAAGCCATGAATAAACATTGTAACCATCTATTTATAATTGCATAAGTTTGGTGTCGTTTGAGTTATTAAGAGTTCAGAGTTTTTCCACGTGTTAAAACCGTTTCGGTAACGTAAGTTCCGTTGTGCAGAGGGCGAATATTGTGAATGGCGGCAATGCGCCGTTTGCCATCAACCTTTTCCATTTGAACAACGCAATGCAAGGCTGATGCAATTTGCTCACGCACAGCGGCCAACGGAAGATCGGCTCCTGCAAGCATCACAAGAGTTTCCAGCCTACGCAAAGCATCGATGGGTGTGTTTGCATGAATTGTGCTGAGTGATCCTTCGTGGCCAGTGTTCATGGCTTGCAGCATATCGAGTGCTTCGGGGCCGCGGCATTCTCCAACAATAATGCGATCGGGTCGCATGCGAAGCGCATTTCGAACAAGATCGCGCAGTGGAATTTCGGCTTTTCCTTCTGCGTTGGGGGGGCGGGCTTCCAATCGCACAACATGCTCGTGTTGAATGCGCAGTTCAGCGGTGTCTTCGATGGTGATAATGCGTTCTTTTTTTGAAATGAATGATGACATTAAATTGAGTATTGTTGTTTTACCGGAGCCTGTTCCGCCTGAGATAAGAATGTTTCTTTTGGCATAAACAGAATCCCGCAGGAACGCCATCATTTCGTGGCTGGCCGTACCAGAACGTACAAAGTCGGCGGGTGTAAACATTGTTTCCGGAAAACGGCGAATGGTAAGCGTTGGTCCATTTACGGAAACGGGGGGTATTGTTGCGTGCAATCGAGAACCATCGTGCCAACGAAAATCGCACGTGGGACTGCTTTCGTCGATGCGCCGTCCCGATCGAGAGACGGCTCTTTCTATAAGTGAGCGAAGATCGTCTTGGGAAAAAAATTCAATTTCTGACTTTTGCAAATTCCCCTTTCGTTCCACGAAAATTTCATTGTAGCGGCAAACCATAATTTCTGTAACGGACGAATCCATCATGAAGTGCGTGAGTGGACCAAGCCCAGAAATGTGTGCATTGAGAGCCCATACCAGTTTTCGAAACAGAACTCGAGCTGGCATTTCGGAGACTTCATTTTCAGACCAAAAATGACAGCCAAGTTCAACGCAAACCTCTCTGAAGAGGTCGCCAGACGAACGGTGAAACGTTTCACTGAAGGGGTTGCGATTTTGAAAGCTTTCCAGTGTTTTTTGTAAATAAGGATTGCGAAAAAGATCGCAAATTTCACTTTCTTTGAGGTGCTGTGTAACACCTGAAATGGGACAAGAGAGACTTTCAAAACCGAATTGTGCTGAACGTCCCGAAAAAACCCACGATGAAGGATGCGCCCATCCTGAACATCCGTCGCTTAAAAAAACAAATCCATCTTCACAAGTGGCCTGTACAAGAAGGGCATCGCGTACGGGATGTCCTTCCACGACGATGTCGCAAGATTGATGGGTTCCTACTGCAACCCATTCTCCTTCTGGAATGTGTGAGCAGCGGTGCGAAAGTATGTCTATGAGATTCCAATGTGCTTGTTCCGTCATTTTGTCTTTTCTCCGTCTTGAATATGAAATAGATCGCTTTCGTACACGTTGCGAATTCTGGGATCGTCTAAGAATTGATTTTGAGTCATGCCCTTTTCTTGTGGAGGAGATGTGTCGTTCGCGTTTTTGGCTACAATAACGAATTCTCCATAGCGTTTTGCATGTGTTAAAAATTCGGTATCTTTGCTTTCTAAGAAGAAAAATAACGAACTCGCGGCGCTTTCAGAACCTTCAGAAGTTCCGGTCTCAATGCCTGCGAGAATAGCTCCGGAGAGCAATGTTCTGGTAACGAATCCTTTGTTTGGAAGTTGAAGATTTCCAACGACATCGACACGGTCGCCGGGCCTTAAGGACTGAGCCAAACGTTGATCGGAAATTGCTAAGGAGTAAAGTTGTTTTCCCATTGGGACTTGTGTCATGAGGCGTCGGCGGGTTTGGGGCACAAAAATTTCATTATGAGAAATAGGAGAACCTGTATTTATAGGCGAACTCAACATTTTTCCCCGGAGCAGCGTAGCATCGTTGTCTGATATCATTGACTTTATACATTCGTTTCCTGTGATTTTTTTAAATTCGACATCGCTTTCTTCTATCATTCTATTTGCTTGAAGATTATGTGTTGCAACAGCAATGTTTCCATTTATTGCGCCATCTATGGAAGCGTCTGCCGAATTCGATCCGTTGAACTCGCTTAGTTTTTGCACAGCGCAATATTGTATAGCTGTAGTTGTGGCGGCGAGACCCAGGGCCAATGCAGCTTTTTTGAGAACAGTTTGTTTGTTGTGTTCCTTTTGTTTCAGTGTTTTTTCGTCCAAGAGCATATGGGAGTGAGTGTTGTTGAGAAATCTTTTGACTTCGGTGTTGTTGTCCCATTTGTTCCAGGAAATGTTTGAATGTGAACGGATATCATTCTCCACCGCTACCTCCCAGACTTACGTCGTCAATAACTTCGGCGCCGGCGCTAGCGGAGGTTCCGCTGTGTTCAATGCGCATACCCCCTACTTTTTGTGCTGTTTGAGCAGCATTTCGGGATGCATTGAGAGCTGCATTATTTGCATTTGTGACGTTTTGTTGTGTATCTCCGGCCACAGCTGCGGCCAACGCTGCTATTCGCGCTTTTACGGCACCACCAAAAAAAGCGGTTGCAGCGATGGCTGCTACAGCAACCAAACTTAGAACAACTGCGTATTCTGTGAGTCCTTGTCCGCGTTGGCCTGACGTGTGCTTTGTGACCGATAAATGCTTGTTGCATTTAAGATAGGAACAATTTGTTTTTTTGAATGATAAAAAATTTTCCATGACAATTCTCCAGTTCAGGGTTTATGACGCGGCTAAAATGGAGAATTTTTTTGTGTCTGTCGACTCACATTTGATGGACATATTTTAGGAGGAAGAATGAGGAAGTGCTTTTGAGAGGACTATGAAATGATTATGAAATCATTATGACATGACAATAAAAAAGGTGCCCTTAAGGAACCTCATGGACATCTGACAGACACGAAGCGAAAGTTGCTTTCGAAGGTTGCGTTCGAAGCTGAAAGTCCTATCCTGATCAGTGACTGCAGGGGCATCGCATCTAAAAACCTAAGCTTTTAAGAGTGTTAGAATTGTGATAAGAGAGGTCTCAAACTTTCAAAAATGAGGCCACTTATGAACTCGTTACTCATATCATTCGAAGATATTGAATATCCACATATCGATCGTACCAAGAAATACCCAATTAAAGAGATATTCTTGTTAATTCTAGCTGGAGTTATTTGTGGAGTTCAAAGCTGGTGTGGCGTTAAAGAATTTGGAAATGACAGGCTCGAATGGTTGAGAAAATATTATCCGTATGAAAGTGGCATACCATCCCA
>CAIZES010000483.1 GCA_903932045.1 uncultured Silvanigrella sp.
AAGCTGCAAATTTTCTGAGTGGTAATGGCGATTTCTTGTGTAAAATAAGGGAACAACAAACGCTTCTTCCAAAGCAGTGCGAAACGCCGCGCGCACAGCAAGCGAAATAACCTCGGCATCCTTACTGCTCTTTGCCGCATTTAGCGACTTCATAATACGCCCGTCATCGAAGTCTGCTTTCATGCCTTCGGGTGAAAACACAAATGACGCTCCGCTAATGGGATCTTCGTCGGACATACCGATGGAGAGAAAACCAAGTTCATATTGGCCCGTTTTCCAAGAATCAGTTCGGTTGACAATCCGATCCTTTGTAGGCACGGCAATCAAACCGAGTTCCTGTGCGTAATGCGTTTGCCACTCAATGTTAACGTCGTCGTACTGGGGAATAGGAATGCGAATTTTATCATTCGGCCCGACGTCAGGAGAAGTCAAAAATGATTGCCGAATCTGTTCTTCCTCCTCTGCGGGAAGCCGGCCGACAAGGCCGGGCTGCGGTATCTGAAATCCCTTGGTTACATTCGGCGGAAGCGAAATTGGCGATAACAAAACTTTTTTTACGAAAGCTCTGCGGGCATCACGGGAGCGGAAACGCTGGCTATTCGTATTGAGTTGAAAGAAGCCCACGCCATTATGCCTTGTCTCATAGTACGAAATGCCCAATTCTTCTGTAGTGGCAATTTTTGTATAAACGGAATGACGCAAAGTACAAAACGCTGGAGAATACTTTTCGAGAAGATTTTTGAGATCTGAATGGCTGTTGTACTTTGAAGGATCTTCGTAGCGAATATGCCAAGGGCTTTGATCATCTGTGTAAAGGTAATGCTTTGGGTTTGGTACAAATACTACTTCTTGTCCATAGGAAAGCGGGAGATCGCCCGATTTCCAAATGTACGGGCCGCGTGTGTTTTTCCAATCGACTTGCGGATCGGAGTGCCCGGGCACAGAAATCCAGTGAGCATCGGGAACAATCATTGCGTCGGCCATGACTAATGGATTTAGCACAGAAGCCGCGTCGCCGCGGGTTTCCAATCTTAAATGAGCTTCGTCTATTACTTCTATTTTGGAAACTTGTTCGGCAAAATTACTGTGCGCCGTCTGCCCATGCCCTAGAATGTGATTCAAACTCTGCGCAACTTCCACCGGAGAGTAAAGCTCGGTCCGAATAGTGAACGTGATGCTACGCCTGTCGGAACTGATAAGCCACGACTTCGCAAGCCCAGGAATGATGTTTTGATGATCGTCGAAGCGCACGAGATATTCACCAACTTGGTAGGCAAAACGATATTCGGCAACAAAGTGCAGCAGGTACGGATGGGGATAGCGAAAAGTGGTCAAAATAACTTCAGTAATTGGTTGCTTCATGCGAAGATCTTTCCTCGAAAGAAAAAAATATGCCAACGCCGTCATCATTGACACCAACAAAATGGCTATCAGGGCGATACGAAGTGGTTTGAGCATATTCACAATCCAATTATTGGCATTGGTGTGACGCGTCGCTTCTCACCATCCCTTTCGACACCGTCGGCTCACCCTCGCTTGCCACGGATTGTTTCGCAAAAGCCATGGTCGAGGAAAAAGAATAGAAGATTCCGAGAAAAACGAAGAAACTTACCTTAAAAATCTTAGGCATATGATAACCTCCGGTTGATAAAGAAAAGATACGGATGCGGATAGCGAAAGGTTGTGAGAACAATCTCAGTAATTGGCTGACTCATGATGCCTTCCTTCTTTAGAAAACGAATGCTCGTACCTAGCAAAAAAAGAAGAACTGGTCCGAGAATCGAGTATGCAAAGATTCTAGTTTTAACCAGTCGAAATTTTAGCCCCAACATTCAGCATGGGCTTTCGCGCTCTTGGAGTTGCTGGACGATGATTGTTTGCCCTCGGCAGCCGAAGGCGCGCCCGGTGCGAATGATGGGCTTGAGTGGCCGTTCAAAATTGCAGAGAGATGGCTTGCGCGAATGCAAGTTCTGCGAACAAATTCGTTGAACCCAAGGTTTTGGTCCGCCATCAGGTCGGCCACAAATTGCGCCGCAACAACTCACGCAGAAGATTTTCTGAAACGGCCGAGGATTATCGTGTAAGAGTGCGAGCCTAAGAAATCGAAAACATGGTTAGCTCGGGTACTCTGAACATGGGCTTTGTGGGCTTCTCCTTAGTGACAAATTCGTCAACACCAGCTGCCAATGCCGTCGCCACATGAATGGCATCAAGGGCGCTGAGTCCGTGTTTACTTGCTAGGCTGTATGCTTCGTGCAAGGTGGAAACATCCCATTTCACAAATTCAGCAACCTCGAACACAGCTTCATAGAACATGCTTTCGTTCTGATTTTGGTGGTATGCCGCTTTTGGCAAAAGCTCCAGCCGAACGGCATCGCTTACAACAAGTGTCCTGTTAGGGTCATCCAGAATTTCCATTGCACGGTAGGCAACAGTGCCCTTACCTTGAAAGGCAGCCATAAGAACGCAAGAATCAACATACGTCCTTCTAGGCATTTTCAACGCCCCCACGATGCGTTCTCATTTGTGCATCCAATTCATCATCATCAAGAAGCTCGCCGCCGGTGGCAATGAAAGCTTTTCGGATGGCAATCAATTTTTTCCCAAGAGCCGTGCGAGGAGCGAACTTGTCTGAAACAAAATCTCTCGAGAGCGAATCTGGCACTCTGATCTCTGTTCGTGCGTTACCAATAATGTACGCGGGTGGAATCTTAACTTCGGTTTTTCGCTCCGCTGAGTTTAGGCCATCCTGCGCAACGCTGTGAGCGGGGTTGGCCAAAAGGCAAGACCCAGCAACAATGGCAATTGGTATGTTTCCAACCGATGGGTACGATAAACGGGTCATGCTTCGTACTCCGGCTCCATCTTCGCAATTGTTTCAGCGGTTAGTATACTGCCAAAAAAGAGCTTCAGTAAACGTTCGTGCAAGCAATCAATTTGCGACTCGATATCACCCCACGCTTGCGGTTTTTCCATCGGAAAAGTTTCCAAATCGACGAGTGTTCCAACTTCGGACCCATTTGGTAACTGAACTTGCGCTGGTGTGACGAGTTGAAGAACGTGGGTATAGGCCTCATCGCACAATTCAACTCTTGCCTGTATTGGCTGCTCCCGGCAGTCGTGAACTCCCACTTTTACCGAAGCCTGCAACGCGGCCAAGCTAGGAGCGGGATCCAAAGTTAGCAAGTTGATATACCGTAGCGAATGTCGCTGAGGCACGGGCACTATTCCGCAACCCTGAATGTGACTGAGAAGGGTCACTATGTGTCTTCTGAATTCCTGCCACCCAGCGTATGGGCGTCGGCAATTTAATGTGACAATTCTGTCGCCGAACTGAAAGATGAAGGGAGAATCTGGTGCCTCCATTCGATACTTTGCCATGTTGCGAAGGTTTGGGTCGTTAGAGGCAATTTGCACAGGAATATCTGCAGTTGGTAAGCGTTCGAGTTGAAGTGTGGCGTGCTCATTTCGCAAGGCGTTGAAGAGCGCTCCGGGCAAGAGATCGCCCACGGGCGTACCCCCAATGGGTTCAAACTGAATCTGCCAAACAGCTTCTATCAGAGGTTCTTTTTTTAAGCGCCTTGGAATCCGATTCATTTGGGCCTCCGGCCTTTCGATACAAAAGCATTCACTGAGGACACGATAGCAGATGCCACCGGGGTTATCTACCGGCGGCAGCAGGAGCCAGCCCAATTTCCACCACATGCTTGCTGAATTCACAATGCGGAGTTTACAGGGAGAGGGCAGATTTCATGCTTTGTGTTGAGGTGTGTCGAGGCAGAGTCAATTCGGACTCGAGGTAACCTAAAAAATCTTCCGATGCATATCGTGTAAAGTGATCTGTATCGGTATATATTGGGCGGCCTTGGTGGTCGCGAGTTTGGCAAACTTGATTTTTACAGAGATAGTCAAGGCTATCTAGAATGTATGCACCATTTTGTTTTGCAATTTTTTGCATAAATGGCCGCGAAATTGCTTGTCGATTTTCAACAACTGTGCGCGTAACGAATGCTGGCCCAATTTCGAAACCTTTCCAAGTTCGCTTCACCATTGAGTTTGGAGCAAACTCTGTTCCTGATGGTTGATCGAGTACAATTGTGACGGAAACACCAGTCGCTCTTAGTTGCTCAAGGAACTTATTAAGCCCAACTTTGCGCGCTTCGATTTTGTCAGCTCCGACTAGGGAAGTTCCGTTTGTACTGTATTGTTCGTGCATTCCTAGCTCTAAATATTGATCCCAACGATGATTCCAGATAACTTTTGATATGCCAAACCGATCTCGATTTTTTACAACATCTAATATTTTTTCGATGCGCTCGACACATCCCGGTGAGTCGGATCGTTTGTAGCCATACACGGGTATACACCCGCCCTGTGTCGCAAAAACGGACGACATGAACCGATTTGGATCTTTTTCAGAGAGTTTAACAACCGCCTGCCAATATCCGTCCATGTGACTATCACCCAAAAACAAAACTCTCTGAGGAATTTGAGTTTGTATTTCAAAAAAGCCAAGGCCATTAGGAAAGGATTTTCCACCAGCGCTAGGGAATGCACGATTACCCAGAGCGGCGTTGATCTTCTCAAGACCAAATCGATCGGCTCGAGCATTGGTGTCTCGATACTTCACAAAAATCACGAGACCACGGAGCACTGCAGCAAGAGCAGGTGCGCGCCAGTGAATGCGTCCGATATCGAAGCGCAGAAACTTTTCAACTGTGTAATATGTGGCAGAGGCAAGAATGAAGCTTGCAGCAACAGCTCCCATCAAAATCTTTGTGCTGGGTTCGCCAAGGATGATGCGGAGGTATGAAAGAATGGGCCAGTGCCACAAATAAAGTGGGAACGAAATCACACCCACAAAGCGCATAACGCGTAGCGAGAGGAGCTTGCGATTGAGCCATGCGTCTTTTCCTGCGGCAATCATGAGTGCTGCGCCAACAACGGGGTAGAGCGTCTGTTTGCTCGGAAATGGCGTCGCCTTTGTGAATTTTATGCACGCATATACAATGAGTATAAAACCAACGGCCGCGAGCGCGCTTTTCACCAAGGGCGTTGCCGATGTCTCGTTGTCGCGCATGATTAACGGCCGCACACGGCGCTCCACCTTGGCAAAGATGCTCCCAAACTTACTAGCGTAGTCTTCGTTCCAAATGGCCAACAACGCGCCAAACTGCAATTCCCAAAAGCGCGTCCATGGAAAGTAAAAAATATCG
>CAIZES010000484.1 GCA_903932045.1 uncultured Silvanigrella sp.
CTCTAAACTGATCGGCGCCCCACGGACCATTTGCGGAGGGTTGAACTGTACAAGTTTGTGACCATTCTAGGGGACGCGCTTGAGGGTGCCCAAAAATTGTAATCTTTGTTCCAATTTCTGCTTTTGCCGAGAGATCGACTTTAACATAGGCAGTAGGAACTTGGTCTACTTTGAAGATAGTGTAGTCGCGCGTGTCGTTAAGTTCATAGGCTAAAATTTCGGTGCACTTGGAAACCAGATAGGGATCTGCATCTTTGCGAAGTCCCCATTTTACGCTGAATTTTGAGCAATCTGCGAGGCTGCTACGTGTTTCGGGTGCACTAAAACAGTGGCCCGCTGTGAGTACCAAACCGTTGCCAATGTGTGTTGCTGTGCAGCCCATGGAAATAAGGCCGAAAGCGTTAATGAGCGGACGATATTTTTCAGGGATGTTAGCGCCATTGTTAATGACAGGAATAAGATCGTTGTTGCCAATGATTTTTTCGAGAACAGAATCGTCCCCAACAAAAGCGCGGAACGTAACAGGGCCATGAGATGTGAGTGCTGTGCGAGTTTCGCGTTGTGCATTGACTGCGCCACATGCTGCGAGTGAGAGAGTTGCAAAGGTAGCGAGACTTGACGTCAGTGTTTTTTGCATAGCACAACCTTCCTGGGCCTTAGGATGCGACACTTTGGAAAACCTTTTCTTATGGCGTCGGCACCGCGGAATGAAACTCGGTTCTATTTCCTATTTATCCGATTCTTGACTGGCTGGCAAATTTTTGGAGCTTTTTTTGCGAGAGAAATAAGCAGTTCAACCCATCGGTTTTATCCATCGGAAATTTCGATAGTTGGTTAGTAAGTTGGTTAGTAAGTTGTGATTCAGCTCAAGGCTTCTTTCTACGGCTTTTGCTCGACGCAGCTATCTTCGGAGCAGTTTTTGTTGCAGTCGCTTGAAGTGTAGGGGCCGGTTTTGGCGTCAGCGCAGTAGAAATTTCCGGACGGCGTGGGACTACCCAAAGGTTTCGCTTGTGTTTGGGGGGTGGTGCCTGAAGTTTTAGTTTGATTTGTGGAGCCTGAATTTTGAGTGTTGGAATTTGTGGTGTTTGTGTCATTTGTTGTATTTGCGGACTTTTGGGTATCTTTTGCTGCCGTATTGCTAGGGCCAATGTCGCTTGTTGCTTTGTCGCCAGTTGTTAATTTTTGGCAGGTGTCTTCCGAGCAATTTTTGTTACAGTCACTTGAGGTATAGGGTCCGCTCCCCGTGTTCATGCAATAGAAGGCCATTGAAACGTTGGGCGCAGATTGAGTTGTTGCTCTGTTGTTTGTTGGTAAACAGCCAACGAGGCCGAGCATGCTGACTAAAGCAACGCCCGCAAAAGCACGGCCCGCAAAAGCAACGCCCGCAAAAGCACGGCCCGCAAAAGCACGGCCCGCAAGAGTTTTGGTCCGGCTGTGCTCTGCCTTATGTGCGAGGGTTCCATTTGGAGTGAGGCTCCAGCTTGCTACTAGGAAAGTTTTTCGGTTGATTTTTCGTTGAATCATATCTGCCTCCTTGCAGTTTTGCGTGTTGCGACAGTTCGTAGAGCGCATGTGCTCTTTGTCTTGTTTGTCCTGTATGTCCTGTTTGCCTATAGAATCGCAGAGATAAGTGTAGATGTCCACTTTCTCAGATATTTCGAAACAGAGTGGGGCCTCAAAAAAATGCCACTGGGCAAAGTCTTTCCTGTGCTGAGATCATTTTAGCCAGCTGCCGATACGAGTGTTCCAAACTCCGCGCATCCAGACGCTCATCCAGGCGCACATCCAGACGCGCATCCAGACGCTCATCCAGACGCGCATCCAGACGCACATCCAGACGCACATCCAGGCGCACATCCAGGCGCACATCCAGGCGAACATCCAGGCGCACATCCAGGCGCACATCCAGGCGAACATCCAGGCGCACATCCAGGCGCACATCCAGACGCGCACTCTGTTACACCGTCTTTTTTTTCTTTTGAGCAAACATATTAAAATGGAAATATTATCTTTTCATGGCTGGCATATGTGTTGATATAAATATAAATCAGCTGTTGCGCCAACAATGTGTTGAGATCAAGGCATCACTTGAGTCAGAATGACACTCACCTTAGCAATTGTTACGACTTTTTTGTGGAGCATATAAATGACTGCGGCATCTCCAATCGTAAATAGTCAGCCATGTACCGATGGTTTCTCGAAAGGCCTTGCGGGTGTTGTTGCCGATGAAACGGCGGTGAGCCAGGTGCAGGGTGAAGTGGGGCAGCTTATTTATCGCGGAATTCCTATTCAGCAATTGGCCTATCGCTCGTCATTTGAGGAAATGTCTGCGTTTTTGTTGCGTGGAACTCTGCCCAGGCTAGATGAACTGATTCTTATTTCGGTTGCTTTTCAAGGGTCGCGCGAATTGCCGTTCGAAGTTAGGGAGGTTATAGACAATGCTCCCAAGGCCTCACATTCCATGGCGGTTTTGCAATCTGCAATTGCTACTTTATCAACGCATTTGCACCCTATTCCCATAGCTCGTTCTGATGAAAATGATATGCAAGCTGTGGAACTCATTTCAAAGCTATCCACCTGTGTGGCTCGCATTTCAAGAGTGCGTCGAGGGTTGAAGCCAGTGGAGCCTCGAAGCGATCTCACTCATGCTGAAAATTTTCTGTACATGATGCGTGGTGAGCTTCCCGACGCGGGTGATGTTCGCGTTTTTGAAACAGCCCTTATTTTGCATATGGATCACGATTTTAATGCATCTACTTTTGCGGGTCGTACCATTGCATCTACTGAAGCTGGATTGTGCAGTTCGGTTGCAGGGGCTATTGGAGCCTTGAGTGGTCCTTTGCACGGCGGTGCTAATGAGCGCGTTATGGAAATGGTAGAAAAGGTGGGAAGTGTTGATGCTGCCTCTGATTGGGTGAAAAGTACGCTTGCTGCAAAAGGAAAAGTTCCTGGATTTGGACATCGTGTGTATCGCACATCGGACCCCAGGGCCGAAATTATTCGTGACGCTTTGGAACGTTTGGTTGGAAAAACCGGCAAACGACGTGAATATGATATATTGGCGGCTGTGCAACAAAATATGATTCACGAACTTGGCGTCAAAAACAAGGATTATATTCGAGAGAACGTTGATTTTTGGTCGGGTGCTCTTTTCAAAAATTTGGGATTTCTGAACGACGATTTTACTCCAATTTTTGCTGTTGCACGCGTAGTTGGTTGGTGTTCGCACATTTTGGAAATGTGGAGGGATAATCGAATTTATCGTCCTTCGGCGAGATACGTTGGGCCATTGAATGCTCAGTATGTGCGAATGGAAGAACGCTGAGAGAAAGAACGCCGAGAGAAAGAACGCCGAGAGAAAGAACGCCGAGAGGAAAGACATGGAAGCAGATATTATTGTTGTTGGCGCAGGAATTGTTGGACTGGCAACGGCTTATCAAATTATGAAAAAATCACCAGATATAAAAATTGTGGTGATTGAAAAAGAATCGGATGTGTCACAACACCAAACCGGGCACAACAGTGGTGTTATCCACTCTGGTCTTTACTATACTCCCGGAAGTCTTAAGGCGCGCAACTGTTTGGAAGGGTATAAACTTCTTATTGATTTTGCCAAGGCAGAAAATATTCCCTTCGATATTTGCGGAAAAATTGTTGTTGCAACGCTGCCCGAAGAACTGCCTCGGTTGCAAAATCTTTTTGAGCGCGGCGTTGCCAATGGTTTAACTGGAATTCGGATGATTGGTCCGGACGAAATTAAGCAGTACGAGCCACATTGTACTGGCCTACGTGGAATTCATGTGCCGCAAACGGGAATTATTGACTACCACGTTGTCTCGCGCAAGTTGAAAGAGAAAATTGAAGCAGCCGGCCACAGGGTGTTGTTTAACGAAAAAGTGACAGACATTCGTCGCGTGAATGGCAAAATTGAAGTTGAAACAAACAATGGCGTTCACACCTCGCGGAAACTGGTGACGTGTGCCGGGCTTCATTCCGATCGCGTTGCTAAGCTCACAAGCAAGCAGCTTCCGTTGCGGATTGTGCCTTTCCGTGGTGAATATTTTAAGGTTAAGGCGTCGCGTCAAGGGTTGGTAAAAAATTTGATTTACCCGGTTCCCGATCCTGCATTTCCATTTTTAGGCGTGCATTTTACTCGCATGATTGAAGGCGGATTGGAGGCTGGGCCCAACGCAGTTTTGGCGTTTCGTCGTGAAGGCTATTCTAAGTCCAGTTTTAATTTGAGAGACACTTGGGAAACCTTTACGTGGCCGGGTTTTCAGCGCGTTGCAGTAAAATATTGGCGCATGGGTTTAGGTGAATTCTATCGATCGTTTTCCAAAAAAGCGTTTGTGAAAGCTTTGCAACGTCTGTTGCCCGAAATTTGCGAAGACGATTTGGAAGTGGGCGGAGCGGGTGTTCGTGCTCAGGCCTCGGCGCGTGATGGTGGATTGGTGGATGATTTTTACTTCGTTGAAGAAGCGGGAATTGTTCACGTGTGCAATGCGCCATCGCCGGCAGCAACGGCTTCGCTAGCTATTGGCAAGGCTGTTGCCGAAAAGATTTTGAATCAATCGTGAGAGCGCGCGGTGTAAACTGCAATAAGAGAGTGTGGATTACTAGAGAGGGGTCTCGGCTATGAGCACGTTCGATTTCGACAAAATAAAGCAGACGTATCAGGCAATGTCAGCAAAAGTGGCCACGGCACGCGCGGCATTGGGGCGTCCGCTGACGTTGGCTGAAAAAATTCTGTACAGCCATATTTCGGATGCAGATCCTCAGTATAAAGGAATTCCGTCTGGTGGTTTTCAGCGCGGCGTTGATTATGTCGATCTCACCCCCGATCGCGTTGCCATGCAAGATGCCACTGCGCAAATGGCTTTGTTGCAACTTATGACTACGGGTATTCCCAGTGTTCGCATTCCCACTACGGTTCATTGTGATCATCTTATAGAAGCTTCGCTGGATGGAGTTTCCGATCTCACTCGCGCGCAAACCCAGAATTCCGAAGTTTACGACTTTCTTGCAAGCTGTTCGCAAAAATTTGGAATTGGCTTTTGGAAGCCTGGGTCGGGAATTATTCATCAGGTTGTTCTTGAAAATTATGGATTTCCAGGGGGCATGCTTATTGGTACCGATTCTCACACCCCCAATGCGGGTGGTTTGGGAATGCTTGCTATTGGGGTTGGTGGTGCAGATGCCGTTGATGCCATGGTTGGAATGCCATGGGAAGTGCGTTGGCCAAAAATTTTGGGTGTGAAGCTCACAGGAAAACTTCAAGGCTGGGCATCGCCAAAGGATATTATTCTGAAGCTTGCAGGTATGCTTACGGTGAGTGGTGGCACAGGTTATATTGTTGAATACTTTGGTGGTGGCACCGACTTTATTTCGGCAACTGGAAAAGCAACTATTTGCAATATGGGTGCAGAAATTGGGGCCACGTGTTCGGTATTTCCCTATGACGCTCGCATGGCGGCTTATTTGCGCGCAACTGAGCGTGATGATGTTGCTGCTGCAGCAGATCTTGTTTCTGAGCACTTGAATCCCGATGCTGAAGTTTTGCGGAATCCTTCAAAGTATTTTGACAAAATTGTGGAAATTGATCTTTCGAGTTTGGAACCCCAAATTAACGGACCATTTACCCCTGATAGAACACATTCGTTGAGTGAATTTGCGGAAGCGGTGCAAAAGAATGGATGGCCCAAAGAGCTCAGTGCGGCACTCATTGGTTCATGTACAAATTCGTCGTACGAAGACATGGAACGCGTGGTGTCCATAGCAAAGGCTGCAGTTGCGGCTGGTGTGACCCTAAAATCGGAGCTTTTTATGACACCGGGATCGGAGCGCATTCGTGCGACTCTTGAGCGCGACGGGCATTTGGAACTGTTTCAGAAATTAGGAGCCAAAGTTTTTGCAAATGCGTGTGGTCCGTGCATTGGACAATGGAATCGCGGCGGCGTTACAGAAGGCAAACCAAATTCCATTGTGACGTCGTTCAATCGAAATTTTACGGCGCGCAACGATGGAAACTCTCAGACGTGTGCGTTTGTGGCCTCGCCTGAAACTGTTATGGCTTTGGCGCTGGTGGGAAATCTTGGAGTGAATTACATCAAAGACGGATTTCCAACAAAAAATGGTAGTTTTGTAAAAATGGCCGTTCCAATTGGCAAGGAATATCCCCCTGCAGGATTTGCGGGTGGTTTGGCAGGATTTGTTGCACCCACAGAAGCCGGGCGTTCCACAAAAGTAAAAATTGCCGAAAACAGCAAAAGGTTGCAAGAATTGAAGCCGTTTGCTGTGCCTCATTTAGAAACAGAATTTTGTGATTTGCCGGTGCTTCTTAAAGTGAAGGGAAAATGCACCACCGATCATATTTCCCCTGCTGGAAAGTGGTTGCAGTACCGAGGTCACTTGGATGCCATTTCGAATAATCTTTTTCTCACAGCGGTGAATGCGTTTTCGGGAGCCCCCAATCTGGTGAAAAATTTATTCACGGGCAAACAGACTTCGCTTTCTGAGGCTGCACGCGATTATAAAGCTCGCAGTCAGGGCTGGGTTGTGGTTGCAGAAGAAAATTATGGTGAAGGTTCGTCCCGTGAACACGCGGCAATGGAGCCGCGTTATATGGGATGTAAAATTGTGATTGCAAAAAGCTTTGCTCGCATTCACGAAACGAATCTCAAAAAGCAAGGTATGCTTGCATTCACTTTTGCTGATACAGCCGATTACGAGAAGTTGCTTGAGGACGACCGCCTCACCCTGGATGCGAAGAGCTTAAAGGCAGACAGCAAAGTTATTCTTCATGTGAAGCACGCCGATGGTTCTTCTCAGCAGATTTTACTCAATCACACATTTAGCGCCGCTCAAATTGCATGGTTTAAAGCAGGAAGTGCGCTCAATATGATCGCCCTTTAGGAGGATTTCAGCATGTTTTGTTATCAGTGCGAACAAACGTCCAAGGGAACAGGATGTTCATCGTTTGGGGTGTGCGGGAAAGATCCCGAAACTTCGGCGGTGCAGGATCTTATTTTTCATGCCGCAAAGGGCGTTGCTATTTACTTGAATCGGGCACGTCAGTTTGGATTGACAGACAGTGGCATTGAAACGGAAGTTTTGGAAGCCATATTTTTAACAATCACCGATACGAATTTTGATACGAATAAGTTGGAAAAAGTTTTGTCGAAAACAATTGAACTGCGTACAAAAGCGAAAGGATTGTTTGAAGCAGCTGCTGCACGAATAGGTCGGTTAGCCGAAATTCCCGAAGGCCCCGCGACGTTTGTTTTTGGAAGCGGCATTAGCGCGCTTTATGCTCAGGCAGACGATATTTCTATTGAGGAACGTATGCACAAGCAGGGTGAAGATCTTGTTGGTGCACAAGAATTTCTTGCGTACGGCGTTAAGGGAACTGCTGCCTATGCATGGCACGCTTTGCGTTTGGGAAAAGAAGTTCCAAGTTTTTGCTCGTTCCTGTGCGAGGCTCTTGACGCAATTTCCGACAAAGCAATAACAATTGAAAAAGTGATGGCACTTTGCATTCGTTGTGGCGAAGAAAACCTGAAAGTCATGCAGCAGTTGGATGCAGGTCATACCGAAAAATTTGGTCATCCTGAACCTACGGATGTGCGCATTACGCCTGTGAAGGGTAAGGCAATATTAGTTTCGGGGCACAGCTTGGATGATTTGGAGTCGTTGCTTCAAAATACGTGCGTGAATGTTTATACTCACGGCGAACTTCTGCCCGCAAATGCTTATCCGTTGCTTAAAAAATATCCACATCTTATTGGCAATTACGGTGGTGCTTGGCAAGATCAAGCTCGTGAGTTTGATGCCTTTCCTGGCCCCATTGTTGTTACTACCAACTGTTTGCAAAAGCCTCTTGCCAGTTACGCGCGGCGCATGTTTACAACGGGGCCGGCGGGTTGGCCTGGAGTGCGTCATCTTGACGGAAAAAACTGGAAGGATGTGATTGAGGCTTCGGTGTTGTCGCCTGGTTTTGTTTCGGAAGTGCCCGAAAAACGCATTCATATTGGCTATGCTCACAAAGCTCTTGGTGAGCTTACCGACAAAATGACTTCGCTCATAAAATCGGGTGAGCTCAAAAATTTGTATTTGGTAGGCGGATGTGATGGCGCAAAATTGGGTCGTAGCCAATATTCCGACTTGGTTTCTGCAATTCCACCGAATGCAATGGTTCTTACTTTTGCTTGCGGCAAATATCGTTTTAATAAGCAAGACTACGGGCGCGTTCACGACATGCCAAAACTTTTGGATGTGGGGCAATGCAACGACGCATATTCACTTGTTCGGTTGCTAACAACATTGTCGCAAAAATTGGGTGTGGATGTTGGGCGTCTTCCTGTTGTGCCAGTGTTGTCGTGGTTCGAACAAAAGTCCATTGCGTATTTGCTCACACTTTTGTTTGTTGGTGTGCGTAATATTCAACTGGGACCAACGCTCCCTGCGTTCTTTACTCCCGAAGTTTATGGCTGGTTGAACAAAGAGTACGGCTTACAAGCTGTGCGTCCGTTAGACAAAGGGCGTGTTGCTGCAATCTTAACTTGATGCCGCCACCCTGACCCATTTTTTTTGAATTGAGCATGCTGTCTTGTTTGCAAATGCAACAAGCAAGGTTGTGTGTTGAGTTTGTTTTGAGGAGTGCGAGTTTATGGCAGCAAATCAGGACATTGTTTTTGTACAGATCCCGGTTTTGCGGGCTTTTATGAAAGATGTTTTGTTAACCCTTGGTGTGTGCGCAGCCGATGCCGAAACGGTTTCAGAAGTTTTGAGCGAGGCCGATGCACGAGGAATTCCATCCCATGGAGTGGCTCGGTTTAAAGGATTTTATGCCGATCCCATTCGCCAGGGAATAATCAACCCTAAAGCAATTCCCACCATAGTTCGCGATGTGCAGGCAACTGCCGTTGTGGACGGAAATTTTGGACTGGGTCATCCCATTGGCCGTTTTGCTATGGATTTGGCCATTAAAAAGGCCAAAAAATTTGGATTGGGATTTGTTACTGTTCGGAATTCGAATCATTATGGAATTGCGGGTTGGTATGCTTCCCGCGCTCTTGCGAATAATATGATTGGCATTACCGGAACAAATGCGCGTCCATCGGTTGCACCTACGAATAGTGTTGAGCCCATGTTTGGTACGAATCCCATTGCTTTTGCTATGCCTGTGGATGACGAATTTCCATTTGTTTTTGATGCAGCAACAACCATTGCGCAGCGCGGAAAAGTGGAAACATATGCCCGATTGGGAAAAACTCTTCCCGATGGCTGGGTTATTGGTGAAGATGGCCAGTGTAAAACCGAACCGGCTTCAATTTTATCTGAACTGACAAAGGGAAAAGCTGCTCTTTTGCCAATTGGTGGCATTTTTGAAGAAACTGGCTCACACAAAGGTTTTGGCTTTGCCACAATTGTTGAAATTCTTTCGTCTGTGCTTCAGCAGGGTGCTTTTTTGCAACAGCTTTCTGGGATGCAAAACGGAAAACGGGTTCCAAATTGTATTGGACACTTTTTTGCTGCTGTGAATATGGAGTGTTTTGGAGACGTTGAGGAAATGAAAAAACACGCGGGAGAGCTGCTAAAAACGCTGCGTGCTGCCAAGCGTAGAACACCAGAGCAGGAAATTTTTACGGCGGGCATAAAAGAATTGAGAACCGCTCAAAGAAGTGAGCATCAGGGCGTGCCTGTGGATTCCGAAGTGATTGCCGAAATTTTGTCGCTAAAAAAAGATTTTTCATTGAGTCAGTATCAGTTTCCTTTTGAGTAACGTTTTGATTTGAGTGAGGCGCTTATGACAACGCACCCTGTGATTCCTTTTGTTGAAGGCGACGGTATTGGCCCCGAAATTTGGGCCGCAAGTAGGTCAATTTTTGATGCAGCAATTGCTAAAGCTTATCAGGGCAAGCGTGGCATCAATTGGAAACAGGTTTGGGCGGGCGAGGCGGCCTTCAAAAAATTTGGGAATTGGCTTCCTTCAGAAACTTTGGATGCATTTAAGGAACATAAAGTGGGCATTAAAGGCCCTCTTACAACTCCAGTTGGCGGCGGTGTTCGCAGCATCAATGTGACACTGCGTCAAACTTTGGATTTGTTTCAATGCGTGCGTCCAGTGCGTTGGTATCCAAATGTGCCTTCTCCTGTTCGCAATCCTGAAAAAGTGGACATGGTGATTTTTCGCGAGAACACCGAAGATGTTTATGCCGGAATTGAATATGAGTCGGGTTCCGAAAAACAAAATAAATTAGCTGCATTTTTAAAAGATGTATTGGGCGTAAAACTTCCGGATGGAGCGTTGGGCTTGGGCGTGAAGCCCATCAGTGAAAATGGTTCCAAAAGATTGGTA
>CAIZES010000485.1 GCA_903932045.1 uncultured Silvanigrella sp.
AGTCGGGGGAGCACCGCTTGCGGTCATTAAACAGGACTTTTGCCTTAATTGCGGTGTTGGCATGTAACGTATAGCCCTCGCTGGCGGCACACCGGTCTCAAACACAAAAACCTGCAACTCTGCTTTCGGTTCCCTACAACGTGGAGCGAAGATGGGTTTTGTACGCTACAAAATTTGTTGGGCCATAAAGGTTGGGCCATAAAGGCTGGGTCGTTTGTAAGTGTCGGGTGTGGTCGACACTTTGCATAGCGTCGAGTAGAGTCGACAATCCTCTTACTGTCTGGTATACTCGACAGAAGGCAGTAAATGGCCTCACATGAGGAAAAACCAATGTTCAACTTAACCGAGATAGAAGCCATTTGCGCTGATTGGAGTTATTGGGAACGAGCAATACCTCGCTCCATACCGCGCGAAGGTGTCTCTCTTCCACAAAAACTCGACCCTGCACTACCTCTTGTACTTCAAGGGGTTCGTCGATGCGGAAAGTCAACATTTCTCACACAACTTATACAAAAATATCGCATCCCCAAAGAACAGGCACTATTTTTGAACTTCGAAGATCCACGTATTCCTGAGCCATGTGATCACAAATTTCTAGATGCGTGCGTGCAATTTTTTAGAAAAAAGGTAGGTGCCAATAAAAACATCTACTTTTTCTTTGATGAGATTCAAAACGTGCATCATTGGGAAAAATGGCTCCACTCGCAAATTGAACGCCCAAACCGTGCGTACTATTTTTTAAGCGGCTCCAACGCATCGTTGCTATCGGGAGAATTATCCACAGCGCTCTCTGGTAGACACTGGAGCACGGAACTTTTTCCGTTCAATTTTAGTGAATATCAACAGCTCACAAAAAATCGTAAATTCGAAACCTTTCTAAAACACGGCGGATTCCCAAAGCCGTTGCAAGTTGCCGATTCTCAACTACTGCTTCAACAATACTTTAAAGACATTGTTGAGCGCGACATCCGCGAACGTGTGAAAGCACGATCCTCGCTTCAACTTGCGCGCATGGTAAAGGCTGTTTTCGAAAGCGTGGGTTCAGAGACAAGTCTACGCCGACTTGCCGCTGTAGCCGACGTCGCCGTGGAAACCGTTTCTGGATATCTTGATGCCTGTGAACAGGCTTATCTTATATTTTCTGTTCCATTTTTTGCCTATTCGCAGTCAAAAACACTACAGCGAAATAAAAAATACTATGGTATCGATTCGGGTCTAAGACACAGTTTATCCATCACCAAAGCAGCCGACTTTGGAAAAGATTTTGAAAACTATGTCTTTCTGCAACTGAGAAAAAAATATAAAAATGTTTTCTACTGGAAAGGTAAGCACGAAGTTGATTTTGTTGTGCAAGGTGACAACGGCCCTATCCCGATACAAGCTAGTATTGCGCTTAAGCCGCTCGAAAGACATCTAGCGGGACTTTCAGAATTCTATGAAACCTTTCCTCATGCACAAGAAGGAATACATATCACGCCACAAAATGTTGCTGAGATTCAGTAAGATATGAGGCAAGGTATGGAGATGCGGAGTCCGTTGCTGTTGTGGCCTTCAAAAAGGCCACACACCAGATTGCGACGAAACATCTGTAGAAAAAATAGTGCTGCCCGAACTTTGCGAAGTTAACACACCCGCATTGATCGCAATTTCGGAAACTGCCGCATGCAAATCGGCCGTGCTCGCAAAAAATTGATCCGCAAAATGTGCGCCTACAAAAGTGCGCCTACAAAAGTGCGCCTACAAAAGTGCGCCAATCGGGCAACAATAACGCATCATTTATGGCCTGCAACAAATCGTTGAGTGTATACCCTAATGCTCCACCGGCGCAAGGTACAAAGGACGCCGTAGCATTTGCAACACATTTTCGTTGCAACAAGGGCGTAGCAATATCAAAAATTCCGGCCGCGGTATTTGCCTTTAGTTTTACCATAATGTTCCAAAAATTTGCCTTTGGGGTCTGAGAGTTCCAAACGCCTTTTCACTCCCAAACCTCCCCCAGCTCACCCCAAAATTTTGCCACAAATCTGACCCAACGCAACACCAAGCAACCTGATTTGGC
>CAIZES010000486.1 GCA_903932045.1 uncultured Silvanigrella sp.
GCAGTGCGACCCCAAAAAACTTCTCCACGCTTTCGGGCTAAGATATGTTTCTAGTATGTTTGTGGAGAGTCTTCAAAAAGGCACCGCGCACAATCGGAAACGCTCGTCAAATTTTTGTCATTCGCGGGTTCAGGTCTTATTTGTCGCTCGATAACTCAAAAAAAAAGCCGATGCTTCTCCGGCACGTGTTGAGTGCTAATCCCGTTGCTCGTTCCCGGTTCATCAAACACCCATGGAGGACTCCAAATGAAATTAGCGGTTCACTCACTTCTCTGTTTTGGCATCGCAGCATCCCTTGCTGCCTGTGGCAAAAAAAAGGACACTCCCGCCGCAGCTACCGACACCCCAACGGCCACAACAATAACTTCAGGATTAAGTAAGGCATCAAGCACCTTTTCCAGCGCCGGAAATTTAGCCCATGCTAGCAGTTTGTGGGGAGGGCAAGCTCTCACCGCAGATGCATGGACACACTACGCAGAATGCAATGCTGGATCTGGCTGGCCCGTAAGCGACCCCGACTACCCAAACGCTAGCGCAGGATCAAGCGGCGGTTCACAAAAATACAATGAAATGTTTGTTGGCTGTGCTCTAAAAGAGCCCGACGATGGCGGCGAAGGCATTGTTGGTGCAATTGCCAGCGTTTCTGGTGTGGCGTGCGCCGCTGGCGAAAATATCGTTTTCGACGGACAAGAGCACGCTGTCAAGGTTCCCCTCACAACAGCCTGCTTTCCTGCCGGACTGGTAACAACGTTTACCGACGATCTCAAAGTGACCAGCATGGACACCTTGATCACCGCGTCAACAACCGAATTTTACGGAAATACGACAGGCAAATGGAAAGGAAGCGTCCGCATCAAGACATCTTTTAGTCCAGCCGGCGGAAGCAAAGCACTCATAGATCGCATCATCTTGTTTAAAGAAGGCACGGGAAGTTTTGCATTCGTGGTGGTTAACGGTCCAGCTACCGATGCACCCGGATTGCAAAAGGCATGGCAAAATGCTTACGCTGCAACTATAAATACAACAGATGGCTCGGCACAATTTGAATACAGACGCCCCAATGCTGCTAACGATAGCGGGCAACAGGCCTCACGCCATATCCGCACGTACCTCAAAGGAACATTTGCAGACACAGGCGCAATTACAAACCTCACAGATGTCGAGCTTGCCATTGCCAACTATTATGTCAGTTCGGGGCCTATTGGAAGCCTCAAAACTGTGAAAGGAAATCCAACGGACGGCTTCAAGATGTTCACCTACGAATCGTCGCAAGGCAACGTCCTTGCCGACGCTTGGACTGCCGCCAAAAACCCTAAAGTTTTGGATTTTTGTTTTCCAACGGGAACCTCATGCACAAGCAACAATGGAATTGCCGTTGCGACAGATGCAGATATGCAATTTTTGTTGCAACCCGGAACGGCAACTGAAAATGAGATTTGGTTCAAAGCACTGGAACCTCTTTCTTTCACAACAGCCGCTCTCACAGAAAAACCCTAAGACAGCCTTTCCCAGAATCCCTTTTTCGATATAATTGCCCTTCCCAGCAGACAACTACAAAATCCACTGGGCGAACGAACAGTGGATGGGCAATAATTACGCCAAGAAAGGGATCGCGCAGTGACATCAAAACGAAATTCAACGGTTCAAAATTTAGCAATCCAATATTCGGCAATGCGTTTTTCAAAATTTGCAATTTCAATTGCAGCACTTTTGCTCAGTTCACTCTGCTACGCCGTTACAAATTCAGAACAAAAAACATTCGGATTGGGCATTGAAATCGGTTACCCCACCGGCATTTCGTTCCGATCGCAACTCGCACCCGATCGTCAATTTGCTGCGGCTTTGGGTTGGACGTTCGACCATATTGATGCACACGCAGATCATCTGTGGCTGCAAAAAAACTTTATTGTGGAAGCCGACGTCACCGTGGACGGCTATCTGGGAGCGGGAATATTTTTGGCCCTTGGAAACGACTTAGAACGACACTCCAACCGAGAAACACAAAGCATTCACGTTGGTGCACGCATGCCACTCGGATTGAAATCCATTTTCCTAAACCAACGCCTTGAAGTTTTTGGCGAAATTGTTCCTGGACTTCAAATTGTGTCTTCTACAGAATTTGAGCTTTGGGCAGCCATTGGCGCACGCTATCTTTTCTAGCGTCACCGGCAATCTTGTCAATTTTGGCACACTCAAGCCTCAACGATCTTGCTCAACAAAACCCGAATGGAATCGGTTCATGAATTCACGAAACATTCAGCTCTACTATTCCAATGAAGCAGAAGCACTTCTCAAATCACTCGCTCAAAATCTCCACACGACCCGCCAAAACACACAAAATATTCTTGCTCCAATTATTGTAGCAGTTCCAAACACAAATGTTGCACAGTGGCTAAGCTACAGTCTCAGCGAACATATCGGAATTTCGGCAAACTTTGATTTCATTTTCCTAGAAAAAATATTTCGAAAACTCATCACACGAATTTTACCCAACACCCAAGTGCTCAACAAAACCACCTTGGAAGCCGCACTGGTTCTTTTCCTGAACACCGAACCCTGGAAGCAAAATAACGATCTCATCCCCATCGGCGAATACATGAATCACTCAAGCAGTGCAATCATTCGTTCTGCACGTCTTTTTTCGCTAGCATCCTCGCTTGCCCAAGCATTTGACGACTATTCTCTCTCTCGGCACGAAATGCTTCAACAGTGGAACAAAAAGACACTCACAATTCCCTCGGAACACCGACTTTCAGGAATGGAAAAGTGGCAAAGCGCTTTGTGGCGCGCGCTGTTTGACGCCAATGGTTTTTTTGAAAACCAAGCCCTCCAAAACGGCAAACGCTATGGCTTTTTGGGCGACCTTTTTGCCGAATGCGTGCAAAAAGCAAAAACAGAAAACCGCTCGCTAGCAGATGAGCTCAACATCATGAGCAACGAAATTCACTTTTTCGGATTTTCGTACGTTGCCACGGGATACATCAAAATGTTTGCTACGCTGGCCGAACATTTTGCCGTTCGCTTTTATGCACTCAATCCCTGTGCTGAATATTGGGAAGACACAAAAACATTGTTTGAAGATCATCGCGAAAAAGCAAAAAAACACGCACAAAATGGCCGAGCTTCTAAAAATATTTCACCTATTCCCGATCAGAATTGGGAAGGCGACAACGACGATTTGCTCAATCTAGAAAACGGATTTGTGGCGGAAGGTGTTCCCGAAAATTTAGCATTGCGACTTTGGGGAAAACCTGGCCGCGAATACATTCGTGCACTGCAAACCCTCACAAATTGCGAATTTGAAGATTGTTTCCGCGACCCAACACGCAAACAACAAACTCTTCTGACACACATGCAACGGTGCATTCTTTTCAGAACTCCCAAACCTGAGTTTGTAACGGATTCATTTCGAAAAGACGAAAGCATCACATACATAAGCTGCAAAGGTGGCCCAAAACGCGAATTGGAGGCCATTGCCAACGAGATATGGCGCCTTGTGCACGAATCTTCGCAAACAAAAAGTCCCCTGCGTTTTAATGAAATCGCCGTTATTCTTCCCACATCCGAAAAAGAAATCTACGAGAGTCTTATCCATACAGTTTTCCACGAAGCCAGCAAACTCCCTCACCGCATTATCGACTCTACCGCACGTTCTACAAATGCTCTGGTTGATGCCTTTGCTCGCTTCCTGGAATTGCCTTTTTCCGACAACACTCGAGGTCCTTTGCTCCGATTTCTCACATCGGCCGCAATTTTAGATCGCCATGGAGGAACTGCTCAAAAACGCATCGATGCAGCAGCAATAGCGCATATTTTTGTGGGAGAAAGTGCTGCAGATTTGGCTGACACCTACATTCAATCGGACACCTTTAATTGGGATCAAGGTCTTTTTAGACTCACTTTAGGCACTGCAATGACAGGAATGTCTCACCATTTTCCAAACCCATTCGTTGTCCCGCAAACAGGATCGCAATACGCTATTGAAGACGGCATTGAGTCGTCCGAAATTCGACCCTTTGTTGTTCTAGCTCGTTCGGTTCTAGGGGATCTTAATTTTATTAAAAATAACAGGTTGCCTCTTATAAAA
>CAIZES010000487.1 GCA_903932045.1 uncultured Silvanigrella sp.
AGGAATCTCTCAAGAGCAACAAAAAACTCGTCTCCCTACTCCGACAGTACATGGGTTTCATTCCTGCAGAAGAGCGAGATGGGAAAGACGAAAATCAAGCTGCACCCGAGTGGTCAAAGAAGACTGAAGAAAAACTTCATCAGAAGGTGAAGTCAGCCTTGAAGTCAGCCTTGAAGACATGGAGAGACTACAAGAAAAGACTACAAGAAAAGACTACAAGAATAGACTACAAGAATAGAAGACCACCGAGGCCATCGAAAAACAAGAAAGACGTAGCACAAAATCCTTCAACACCAGAGGCGGTGTTTAGCGCTCCGTCTGTTCTAACAAAAGAAGAGCCAAAGAAGAGCCAAAGGAGTGGTCAATGGCCGGCGTCAACACCATGGCCTATCTTGTGTTCGTAATGAAAAATCAAGTTGAGGCTCCCAAAAATCCCGCAGCCTTCACCCCGCAGCCTTCACCCCGCACGCTTATGTCACAAAAAAGTAGCCATATTTATACTGTTTTCAAAGAACAGAAACCATCTACATCATTCCAAAAATAGATTCATACAGTGTCGAAGCAATGGCTACCATTTAACAGTGGTTTCAGATACTGTCCTGTGTAGCTTTTCTTGCATTTTGCAACGGTTTCTGGTGTTCCTTCGCAAATAAGTAATCCGCCTTTCGACCCACCTTCAGGACCTAAATCCAAAATCCAATCGGCCACTTTGATAACATCCAAATTGTGCTCAATGACAACAACGGTGTTTCCAGAATCGGCTAAAGTATTGAGCACGGTGAGGAGTTTTTTAATGTCTTCAAAGTGAAGTCCTGTTGTGGGTTCGTCCAAAACATAAAGAGTATTGCCTGTATCGCGGCGCGCCAGTTCGCGCGAAAGTTTCATGCGCTGTGCTTCGCCTCCCGATAATGTTGTGGCTGGTTGACCAAGCTTCACATAGCCCAACCCAACGGAAAGAATGGTATCTAATATATTGGTGATACGATGATGAGCCTTAAATATTTCCCGCGCTTCTAAAATGGAAAGATCCAAAATGTCGGCAATGGAGTGTCCTTTGTAACGCACTTCCAATGTTTGTTCGTTAAAGCGCCGACCCTTACATGTTTCACAGGGAACGAAAACATCAGCCAAGAAATGCATTTCAACTTTCAAAAAACCATCGCCTTGGCATTGTTCGCAGCGTCCACCTTTCACATTAAAAGAAAAGCGTCCTTTAGCGTATCCGCGAACTTTGGCTTCTGGCAACTCGGAAAAGAGATCGCGAACAAGATCGAAAAGCTTTGTGTATGTTGCGGGATTGCTGCGTGGTGTGCGCCCAATGGGGCGTTGATCAATTTCAATAATTTTATCGATTTTATCGACGCCTGTAATTTGATCGTGCTCGCCGATTTCACTTTTTGCGTCGTGCAACTTTTGCATGAGCGCTGGCACAAGAATTTGATTGATGAGCGAAGACTTTCCGGCTCCCGACACTCCAGTAATGCATGTGAGCAATCCAAGTGGAATGCGCGTTTTTTCGATCTTCAAATTGTTTTCGCGCGCACCAATGATTTCAATCCATCCTTTTTTTGCCGAAGCCACTCTGCGTTCTTTGGGAGTTGCAATTTCGCGTTTTCCGGAAAGATAAAGTCCCGTAATGGAGTTTGGATTGCTAATAAGATCGGCAGGTGTTCCAATGGCAACAATTTGTCCGCCCAAATGGCCTGCTCCCGGGCCCATGTCAATAACGGTGTCAGCCTCTTCAATGGTTTCGCGATCGTGCTCAACAACAACGACTGTATTGCCAATATCGCGCAGGCGCCTAAGGGTTGCTAGTAATTTTGTGTTGTCGCGCTGGTGTAGCCCAATGGAAGGCTCGTCCAAAATATAGAGCACACCTGTTAATTCGGAGCCAATTTGTGATGCCAACCGGAGTCGCTGAGCTTCGCCTCCAGAAAGTGTTGGTCCGCGACGCGAAAGAGAAAGATAGTCGAGACCAACGTTCACCAAAAAGGAAAGGCGGTTGTTAATTTCGCGCAATAATTCGTCGGCTATTATAGCGGCATTTCCTGTGAGTGTGAGATTCTCCAAGAATGAAAGCGCTTCGGTTGGTGTGAGATCGGTAAAATCAATAATAGATTTGTTTCCAATACGCACTGCAAGCACTTCGGGTTTTAGTCTTTTTCCGGAACAATTTTCACATTCGGAACTTGTCATGAAACGTTCGTACCACGTTTTCATTTCTTCCGATTTTGTTTGTTTGTAGCGGCGCATCAAAATATGAACCAAACCTTCCCATTCCATTTGATGGGTGCCCGAACTGTTTTTGTGTTTCCAAGTTACTTTTAGAGGCTTGCTCGAGCCGTTCATGATGATGTCTTTTTGCTTGCGCGGCAGCTTTTTCCAGGGTGTGTCCCAATCGAATCCCCAGTCTTTTTCCATGGCATTAAAGATTCCCATGCCCCAAGATTCGTCGGAATCTCCTGCTCCGGAAAAATATCCCTTCCAGGGAATCACTGCGCCTTCGCGTACTGAGAGTGATTCATCGGGCACGATGCGGCTGGGATCCATGCGCAATACCGATCCAATTCCGCTGCAAGGTTCGCACGCTCCAAGGGGAGCATTAAATGAAAACAAAGGTGGATCGAGTGTTGGGAATGCAAAGCTGCAGCAGGAACGATGCTCACTCATGCGAATGTCTTCGCGGCCTTCGATGTGAACAACAATTTGTCCGTTGCCGTGCTTGAGAGCGGTTTCGACAGAATCTGTGAGGCGAGAACGAAAGGCGTCGTTTTTTTCAATTTTCAAACGATCGACAACAACTTCAATGTTGTGTTTTTTTTGTTTTGCCAGTGTTTGTATATTTTCCAAATCCACCACAACGCCATCGATGCGAACTCGAGCAAAACCTTCGCTGGCAAGCTCAGAAAACAGCTCGCGGTATTCGCCTTTGCGATTTTCCACAATGGGTGCCAACAAAAGAAATGAAGTTCCCACGGGAGTTTTTATAATTTGATCCACCATAGTGGCGGCGTCACCGCGTCCCACTACTTTTCCGCATTTGTGGCAATATTGCACACCAACTCGAGCGTACAGTACGCGTAAATAGTCGTAGATTTCCGTAATGGTGCCAACTGTGGAGCGCGGATTTTTTCCAGCCGATTTTTGTTCAATAGAAATTGTGGGTGAGAGTCCGCGAATGGTTTCAAATTTTGGTTTTTCCATTTGCCCCAAAAACTGACGCGCGTAGGAAGAAAGCGATTCAACATAACGACGCTGCCCTTCGGCAAAAAGTGTATCAAACGCCAAACTTGTTTTTCCCGAGCCGGACACGCCTGTAATCACAACCAGCTTCTTTTTAGGGATCATAACATCGATGTTTTTGAGATTGTGTTCGCGTGCTCCCTTAATTTCCACAAAGGGCAGTTCTTGTGCGCTATCGAGTGTTTTTCCGGAGGGTATTTTTTGGGACATTTTAGGGCTCCTCTCTTTCACTGTTCGGCAGACATAGCACAAATGACACAGTTTGCTTGGAAATGTCAGGAGAGTAGGGCATTCTTTTGGGAATGCTGGTTATTGGCTCTGAAATCGTCGTCTGAATTTTTCGAGCGTCTGAATCTTTCGAGCGACATTTGGCTCTCACTTGCGAAGGAGAATAAAACTATGAAAAGTACGAAAACTCTGAAAATTGTGATTGTGGGTGGAGTTGCTGGAGGGATGTCTGCAGCGGCTCGTTTGCGAAGGCAAAGTGAGGAAGCCGAAATTGTTGTTTTTGAACGCGGTGAGGCCGTTTCGTTCGCAAACTGTGGTTTGCCATATTATATAGGCGATGTGATCCAAGACCGTGCCGAGTTGTTGCTGCAAACGCCAGCATCTCTTAAGGCACGGTTCAATATTGACGTAAAAATTCGGCATGAAGTGGTGAGCATTGACCGCAACCGGAAAAGTGTGAGCGTGCGTGATCTTGCTTCAGGAAAAGTTTTTGAGGAACATTACGATAAACTCGTGCTTTCTCCGGGTGCTGAGGCATTGCGTCCGCCCATTCCTGGACTCAATAGTTCCCGTGTTTTTACGCTTCGGAATATGTCTGATACTGATGCTATCAAGAAATTTGTAACTGAAAGAAGGCTGAAAAATGCTGTGGTGATTGGTGCAGGATTTATTGGCTTGGAAATGGCCGAAAATCTTTGTCATCTGGGAGCCCGGGTGTCGGTAATTGAGGCGCTACCGCAAGTGATGAATGTGGTCGATCCTGAAATTGCGGCTACAGTTGCTTTGCATATGCGCGAAAAAGGTGTGGAGTTGTTTTTGTCGCAGTCGGTTGTGAGTGTGCGGGATAATGTTGATGGGCTGGAAATAACCTTGTCCAGCGGCAAAACTTTGCAAACAGAAATGGCTATACTTTCCATAGGTGTTAAGCCCGAGTCGCAACTTGCCAAGCTGGCTGGATTGGCCATTGGTGATCGTGGCGGGATATTGGTGAACGAGTTTTTGCAAACCTCCGATGAGCATATTTATGCTGCTGGTGACGCTGTTGAAACTAAAAATATGGTTACAGGAAAGGTGGGTATCACTCCCCTTGCAGGACCAGCAAATAAACAAGGTAGGCTTATCGCCGACAATATTGCGTTCGGAAATGTTCGAAAATTTCGTGGAACCATTGGCACTGGTATTGCGAAAGTTTTTGATTTATCGGTGGGGTCAACTGGCGCCAACGAAAAGACTTTGGGTGCCGCGGGAATTCCATTTGAGTCTGTTCTTATTCATCCGGCATCGCATGCGGGTTATTATCCAGGCGCCCAAACCATCACAATCAAAATGTTATTTTCGCCTGTGGACGGATGCATTTTGGGGGCACAAGCTGTTGGCCAAGAAGGGGTCGATAGACGATTGGATGTTTTGGCTCTTGCTGTGCACAAAGGCCTCACCGTAGCAGATTTGGAAGAATATGAGCATGTTTATGCCCCTCCCTTTTCGGGTGCGAAGGATCCGGTTAACTTGGCGGCGTATGTGGCTATTAATGTTCTTTCGGGTCGCCTGAACACACTCACGCTGGTCGATTTTGAAAAAATAGACAGAAACACGGTCACTGTTGTTGATGTTCGCACTCGCGGTGAGTTTGAAGCTGGCAGCATTTTGGGTGCACTTAATATTCCAGTGGACAAACTGCGCGAACGACTGAGTCAAATTCCAACAGGCAAACCCGTTATTGTTTTTTGTGCGGTTGGATTGCGTGCATATGTTTCGGCGCGTATTTTGATGCAGTCTGGATTTTCGAATGTAAGAAGTCTTTCGGGAGGCTATTACTCTTATGCGCAAATTGAAAGAATGAAAATCGTATAGAAATCGTTTTGCTTGTTTTACCAGCCCTCTCATTCGGCACTTGCCCATGCAATGTCCTAAAAGTTTCCTTCTAACGATTTTGAATTTTTTTCATTCATGATTATCTCAAAACGAAGTCTAAATGAAGTCGTCGTTTAAGGAGGTTACTTATGTTTTTGACATCAGAAAGGCTTGTGCCGTGGCGTATTGGCATGGTTCCAATTGCCAAAACACATCACAAGTGGCTTAAGTATCAGCGAAGGGGAACTTTATTGTTGTCGCTTCCTGTTTTTGGCAAAGGCGCTGAGTCCGAAAAAGTTTGGATTCGGGGCGAACCTTTGCGCGTGTTCTGCAATTCCTTTCGAATGCGGTTTTAGGACGGAATTGTGAACGGAATTTCAATAAAGAATACGGTTCCTTTTCCGAGAATGCTTTCCACGCGAATGGTTCCGTGCATGAGGTCTATGAACTGCTTCGTGATTGTTAAGCCCAGTCCAGTTCCGGGTTGTGTGGTCGAATTTTTTACTCGCACAAAAGGTTCAAAAATTCGTCCAATGTCTGCCTCGTCGATTCCGACTCCGGTGTCGTGAATTTCAAAAATTGTTACTATTTGTGAGCTGATGTCCGATGGTTTCGAGGCAACGTTTAACACGACCGTTCCTGTTTGTGTGAATTTCATTGCATTTCCGATAATGTTGAACAGAATTTGAGTCATTTTGATTTCGTCGCCAATAACGATCTTTGGGTAATCCGACTTTTGTTCGAAATACAGCTTGATATTTTTTTCTCTTGCACGAACATCCATCATCTCCAAAACGCCATTAATGAGTTGCGGCAACTGAAAAACATTTTGTCTCAAGACAATGTTTCCAGACTCAATTTTTGCAAAATCGAGAATGTCACCGATAAGTGTTAACAGTTGTTCGGAACTGCGCATAATAAGTGCTGTGTCTTCTTGTTGCTGTTGCGTTAAACTTGAGTCGTCAAGCATGAGTGATGTGCAGCCCATGATAACATTGAGTGGCGTGCGAAGCTCGTGGCTCATTTGCGAAAGAAATGTGCTTTTGGTGCGATTTGCTTCTTCGGCTTTGTCTTTGGCGCATTCCAATTCCAGTGTCCGCTCTTTTACTTTTGCTTCAAGAAAACTTTGTTCAGCGACGAGTTTATTTACCATTTTGTTGAAGCTTGCTCCCAATTGGCCAATTTCATCGGAGCCGGTATCCTGAATGCGTTCTTCGTAATTTCCTTTAGCAATTTTTTCAGCGACATCTGCAAGTTTTCTTATTGGACTTGAAATAAGATGCGACATGGCAATTGAAAGAATGCCGGCGATAAAAAGGAACAGGAACGAAAGCGTGATTGACGCAATAGTAACGGTATTGTTGCGACTTTCTACTGAGCTATACAATAGGGTGTATAATGTGTCGCAGGTGTTGCTGAGTGTGGTGTACGTCTCCATAAGTGACTTGCGCTCCGAGCTCGCCTTTTGGGCGCTGTCGCTTTCTTTGTCAACAAGGTCTTGAAGGTCGGTGCAGAGGGTGTAGATCCGAAAATAGATAAGTTGAATGTTTGCGTTTTGGGCATTGGTGCTATTCTTTTTTGCGAAGTTTTTTAGAGATAGTATTTGTGTGTTGATATCGATTATTTTTGGGTTGGAATCGGTTTCGATAGAGTGGGAAAATTGGTCGTGTTTTTTTTGGATTTCTATAAAATGATTTATGACATCAATAAGATCGAGTGATGATCTGTTTTTAGAAATGAGTTCGTTGTTAGCGTCTTTTATTGATTCGATTTTTGCTAGAATATTGGTGCTCAGTGCCTGAAATTTTTCTTCGTCAAAAACATAATATCTGAAAGAACTGATGTGGCTTTTGAGGAGTGTTTCCAGGTTTGTGAGGAGTTGTGCTTTGTCTTCTGAAATGTAGTTTCTATGCTGCATAATGATGTTGTTGGTGTGTTCGGATAGTTCCATTATTTGGCTTATGAACTCTTTGTTTTTTGTGCGTGAAAAGGTGTTTTCAAGCGTTCCTATGCGAATGACTGCTGTGCGGATTTCATTGATGATTGCAATTGATCTAATATTTCGGCTCATCTCTTGAAGGGTAAAGTAGCTGTAAAGGCTTCCTGTTCCTATGATGATTGTAAAAAATGCATAGCCGAATAGGAGTTTGTTCCTAATTTTTATATTTGTGAATGCAGAAGAGTTCAATTCGAACACAAATCTTATTCCTTCACTTTGTTCAAAGTTTGAATTTTTCTAAACTCTTCAGCTATCTTTTCAGTAGCCGATTTCACGATAATGTTCTGACTTTTGGGAAACACCACAAACTCGCCCAACATGTTGAGGCCAATTTCGGCAACACTTGGTGGGGTTGCTAAGTCGTAGTTGAAGGCCCAATGCTCTGTTTTTTGAATGTCTGCTGTCATTTCTTTTGGTAAAACATCCTCATCCGATAGCAAAACTTCGGCACTGACGGGCAAACTTCCAGAAGATTGGACAATGATCGATTGAGCTTTTTGGGTTGCAAAAAAGGTTAAAGCGGTTTTTGCTGCAGCTAAGTTTTTTGTGCCTTGAGGTATGATAATCCCGTCGATAGGGCCAAGCGCTGTTTGAGAAATGCTTGTGTCAATTGATGGAAATGAAAATTGACCGTAATCGACATTGGCTTTCCAGTTTGCATTGTTTGATGGCCGAAAATTCAAAGTCCAACTTCCCATAAGCGTCATTGCGGCTTTTTTGTGTGCCACTAGGTTAGTAGCTCCTTCCCAATCGAGTTCATTGGGGTGACTGTTGAAGTAGCCCTTATCAAGAAGGGTTTTCCAGAGGGCGAATGTTTTTTGCACCTGTGGGTCGGAATACGAGGCTTCGCCATTCATGAGTTTTTGACGATATTCGTATCCTGCAGTGTTGAGCAAGATGTAATCAAACCAAAATTGAGCGGGCCAGCGCGACTTGGATCCTAACGCAATGGGGGTTATTTTCTTTTTCTTGAGTTGTTCACACAGGTGAACAAATTCGTTCCATGTTTTAGGTGGCTGTAGATTGTTTTTTGAAAAAATTTCTTTGTTATAATAGAAAGAAACGTAGTGGCGAGTGATGGGTAATAAATATTTGTGTCCAGCGTAGGTTGATGCCGATTCGGCAATTGCCCTTCCGAAAACTTTATCCAAGTTCTGTTTTTGCCAAAC
>CAIZES010000488.1 GCA_903932045.1 uncultured Silvanigrella sp.
AACCTACAAACCACTTGGATTTAGAGTCCATTGTGTGGCTGGAAGAGTGGTTACAAAATTATCCCGGTATTTTGATTATGACGAGCCACGATCGCACGTTTATGAATCGTGTTGTCACTCGCATTATGGAAATTTCTGCGGGTTCTATGAGTTTGTACTCCGGTAACTACGACTTTTACGTGCGCGAGCGTATTTTGCGGCGTGAGCAGCTTTTGGCTTCGTTTCGAAGACAGCAAGAAATGCTTGCCAAGGAAGAAGAATTTATTGCAAAATTTGCTGCGCGCGCAAGTCATGCTGCTCAGGTTCAGTCCCGTGTGAAAAAACTGGAAAAAATTGATAGGGTCGAAATTCCCGTCGAAGAAAAATCGGTGAAATTTATGTTCAACAAACCTCCCCGAAGCGGTGACGATGTTGTGCGCATGAAAAGCATGGGAAAAACTTGGCAATCCAACGATGGTCACAGCAAAACTGTTTTTTCGGGTGTGTCGGCCATTGTGCGTCGATTGGACAAAATTGCTCTCGTTGGCGTGAACGGTGCCGGAAAATCGACTCTTATGAAAATCATTGCTGGGCAAACAAATGTCACAGACGGTGATTGGGAGTTAGGAGCCGCATTGGAGGTTGGTTATTTTAGTCAGCATGCTTTGGAAGTTCTTGATCCGCAAAAAACGATTTTTGAAATGGTTCAAACTGCAATTCCTAGGGCTAGCGTTGGCACAATTAAAACTCTTCTGGGGGCGTTTTTATTCTCCGACGAGGAAGTGAACAAGAAAATTTCCGTGCTTTCGGGTGGCGAAAAAAGTCGCGTGGTTTTGGCATGTATCTTGGCTCGTCCTGTTAATTTTATTTTGCTGGACGAACCTACAAACCATTTGGATATTAAGAGTCGCGAGATCTTGATGGATGCTTTGAAAGATTTTGAAGGCACGCTTATTGTTGTGAGCCATGATAGACACTTCTTAAAGCAAATTACGAATCGTGTTTTCAAAATTGATCACGGCGAAATGCATGTCTATGAAGGTGGATATTCTGAGTATCTAGAATCTTCGCAGCACGATTCGCGCGCGCATTGAACACGGCCTCGTTCTTAAAAAGGCACTTGCGGCAGTGTTTGGATTGTTAAACGCCGATAGTTTTCTCTACACAGATATCTGAAAAATACCCGGATTTCGCTCGATGGGTAATTTTGTGCACAGCAGGATTCCTTTCTTGCAAAAATTCCATTTTTTCAAGGTCCAATGTGTGCTCAAATACTACAAAAATACAATGTTCTCCCCGTTCGAGTTTTACGGGTGGTGCCTTTGTTTGTGAGGTTTTTGTGTGTGGAAACGTCAGAAGTTTGGGTAAGGTAAAAACTTTTTGACTGCAGGTGTAGTCGAGTCGAAGATAGTCAAGTAGAAGCTTGTTCTCGCCAAAAATAGTGTGAAGAATTTCGCATTGTTTTTCAATAGTCAGGGCCGGTAAAAACCAATTTTGTGCTGCGAATTCTTGTGCGATCTTCTCGAAGAACGCGAAAGGCGTAAAATTCTCGGAACGCATCAGGTAGCGAATGGTTCGCGGAAATCGTTTGGAGTTATGAAAGCGATTGAAAACATATTCTACTTTGTGAAGGTCTAGAAATTCCCGGCTCGAGAGATTTTTGTGGGATAGTGCTTCGTAGGGGGGATCGGGTTCCATAGTGTATCCGTATTTTTCTTTTTCATTTGCAAGAGTGGTTCCGCGTAAAAATTTTAAAAATCCGAGTTGAAGCTCATCGAAACCAAAGTCATGCAGTGTGTTAAATGTGTTTACAATGGTTTTTTGAGTATCTTGGGGTAGTCCCCAAATGAGATCGGCGTGTACGTGAACTGTTTTGAGATCAACCAAGCGGCGTAGTTTTTCGAGAAGAAGATGCGTGTCTGTGCGACGTCCAATGGCCTTAAGCGTTTCAATATTGAGTGATTGAATTCCAATTTCAAATTGAAATTTTCCGGGTGGAACGGTAGCCAAAAAATCCAATGTGTCGTTGTCTAAAAGTTCGGCACAAATTTCGAAGTGACAAACAGCTTTGTCAACTTTAGCGAGTTCTCGAAAATATTGAAGGGCTCTCGCTGTATTTGCGTTAAATGTCCGATCTAAAAACTTGATGGTATGAGCGCCATGCTGGGTCAGCGTTGCAACGGTGTTCGCAAGGTCGGCGCAGGTTCCTGGAAACCATTCCTGGTAGGGAACGTCGGCTCGGCCGCTATGGCAGAACGCGCATCGAAAAGGACACCCGCGACTGGTTTCCAAATATACCATGCGGCCTTTAATGTCTGGAAAATCACACTCCCTATATGGTGGAATAGGTTCCAAAATGTTGCTGATGTTGCTTGTGGAAATGCTATTATAGTTGCTACATTTGTAGCTAATATTGAATTCTCGTTGCAGAGTTTTCAGCCATGCTTTTTCCCCATCGCCTGGAATGATAGAATCAATGCCTTCCAGTGTGCCTGGTTCAAACCAAACTTCCGGGCCTCCAGCAATAATGAGCGTGTTGGGTAAAATTGATTTTACGCGACGAGCTAAGGCCAATGAGCTTGTTCGATTCCAAATGGAAATGCTTATTCCTAAAATCTTTGGATTTTGTGCAACAATCATTTCAGTCATTTTCCAAACAGGATCGGCCAGCGTAAACTCTCGAATCCAGGCATCGGAAAGACCACAGTCGTGGGCAATGTTTCGCAAAATCCGAATTCCGGGATGAGTGTGCGCATATTGTGCGTTGATTGTTACAATTCCAACTGAGGTTTGGTGCGTATTCGTATGTGTACCACTGACTGAATGGGTTTCCGGATTTATCATTTCTTCGCATTTCCTTTATGTGGAACGAGGTAGGCGCTCTTGCCTCTTAATACGATCCACGCAGTGCGCTTGTATCATTTTCTTCTAGTTTTCCGCCTACGCTGTTGCCGTTGCTGTCCGTTCCAAGCACACCTAAAGCGTTTCGCGCATCGGGTGCGCCAGGCTCTGTTCCAGCCACAACTGGAAGCAAGAGTCCGTTGTTTGAAGGCTTGCTGGTGGTGGGGTCGACGCGTATCCAGCGAATTCCCTCGGGCTCCGTCCAGTTTTTCTGTGGATAAGTATCCGCCACTTTTTTCATAATTGAGCGCCACAGTGGAGCGGCTACTTTGCCGCCGGTGGTATTTGTTCCAAGAGTTTTTGTAGCATCGTCAAATCCAAGCCAAACACCACCCACAAAACCGGGAAGTACGCCTAAAAACCACGCGTCTGTGTAGTTGTTTGTAGTGCCTGTTTTTCCTGCCGCATTGGGCGAAACGCCCTGTGCCGCCGTCCCAGTACCAAACTTAATTGCGTCTTGCAAAACATTGTCTATGACAAATGTTGCGGCCGGAGAAAGGATCCTATTTTCATCGTTGGCAACGTTTTCAGACATGGCGATGTTTGCGGCATTTCTAGGGTTTGCATTGCTTTTAGTTTTTGATTCTTCTCTGTATTCTGAGTGTTTGATGGGAGCTGCCGCGAGTTTCGCAGAGTCTTTTGTCCAGGAAAAAATAGTATTGCCTTTTCTGTCGACAATTTTTGCGATGTAGTGAAGAGGTTGAATGTGTCCACCGTTTGCGAATGGCGTGTAAGCTTGAGTCATTTGCAACAATGTTGCCGAGCCCGAACCCAAAGCAAGCGAAAGACCTCCTTGCTTTACGTCCCAATCTAGGCCCAATTTTGAAAAGTGTTGCGCACATTTTTTGAGACCCAATGCCTGTGACAGCTGGATGCTATGAATATTATAAGATTGAATGAGTGACTTGCGAAGAGTGGCACGGCCTGTGAATTCTTTGGAATAATTCTCGGGTCGCCAATCTCCAATCACAATCGGAG
>CAIZES010000489.1 GCA_903932045.1 uncultured Silvanigrella sp.
GTCGGCGAGACCCTGCTGAGCGAAAACAAGCTTTGTACTCAAAGCGTAGTTTTGCGCGTGTTCCAACATTCTAAGCAAAACTTTTTGGTGGTCACGCGATAACCACCATTTTAGGACGTTTTTTAAAAACCGCTAACACATGAAGCTCCTCAGTGCTCGCGAAAGCATTTCCAGTATTTTTGTCATAATCGGTACCATTGCCGCTACAGCATCATCGAATGTACTTGGAATTCAGAATAGTTTTGTAGTGTGTGGCGGCGTTGCCGGTGTGTTCTTGGTGCTGGCGGTTCTGATTCTTTCTATCACAGGCGCAGCAAAGGTGGCGCAATGAAGAACGGCATCTCGATCTTTTTTCTTCTGGTCGGCGCAACTGTTGGTTGTGACCTTCCGTCGTCGCTGGTGACCAAGGGTTCTCCCTCGAAAGAGGTTGTTGAAGTCGGAATTCGTTCGGCAGTCGATCCAATTCTTACTAGATTGTCAACTACGCGAAATGCGATCGAGAAGTTGTTGGCAAACAGTTCTGTTCAGCCAAGGTATCCGGCTCACATATATTTTAGGAATCGTCCAACCGAGACGGTTTCCGATCACGATCATGTGGCCGATAGCAATTTCTTCTTGTCCTATAGAAAACCTATTGACGCGAGCGTGTCCAGTATTCGAGCAGTTTCGGAGTCATTTGAGGACGTCTTTCGAGAGAACAAAAGGGCCATGCCAGCGTTGGGCTGGCAGACATATCTTGATTTTGCAACATCTGGGTTGAGGGTTTTTCCCTGGTTTGATGTGGATACATTTCTTGGAAACGAAATTGACTGGTCTGTCTTCTCGTTCTTCACTCTCACAAGGGAGCAGAAAGACCCTCGGGGATTGATCTGCACACAACCGTCTCTTGATGTTGCGGGACTGGGTTTCATTTCGACCTGTTCCGCTCAGGTTTTCCTGCGAGACAAACCTTCAGGGATTGTCTCGTTTGACGTCAGCATAGGGCAAACTTTCGTGGATGTGAGACCGAAGCTTGGAAAGGATCTGAAGAGCTTCATGGTGCTGCTTTCCAGCAAGACTGGTCACGTTGTGCTGACCCCTGATTTCTGGCCATTCATCTTCGGAAATGTCGTTTCGAGAAAGGACATTTCGTTTCAGTCCGATACCGTCGCACTTCTGAACGACCGTCGCTTTTCCTACACATCAGGAGTCGTCTCCGCAGGTCCTTTCAGTTTTGACTATTTGGTCTTCAGGGAGATTTAGGTGAGTAGCATTAGATCTTCGTATGGAAAATTGGTTGGAATCTACCTTGCGGTGACTGCGACTGCAGTCATTCTAATTGGAACCTCTGCGAGTTGGCTGATTGATCAGAGTCTCAGATCCATTGTGTCACAGGAGGTTCAGAACCTCTCGCAGAGGGTTTTTGGAGAGCTTCGCGAAACTGACGCATTTACAACTCGTCAACTGTCGGTCTCCTCTTTCTTGGCAATCAACTTCGAACAAAACGGCTCGAAAACCGATAGCAGATACGCAGAAATTGCGAGGCCGTCATTAAACTCGTTTGCGCACAGCCTCTATGGAGTGACTGATCGAATTGGATACTTTGCGGTGGTTCATCAGGACGGGCATTTTCTGGCTGAGTTCAACAACCTCGAAGAGACCCCTGTGTCTCATTTGTCGTCCACCTCAGATCGCGATTTCCTCGAAAAGATCAGAGCTGGAAAGCCCTTCATCGGGAAAGCGGCGCTCGGATCAATGCTCTATGTGGTCAAAGAGTCGGTGCATAGCAAGGAGTCAACCAAGCGTGGCTCCCATTTCGTTGTTGTGGGCTTGAGGACGCTGCCGACGAGAGGTTTTCAACAGGCACTGGCAGTTGAATTGGCCGAACGTGTTCCATTGTTCTCACACTCTCTTTCCGATGAATATCTTCCGTTCTGTGTACGTCTCGAAGGAGTAGATGCTCAGGACGAAACTGGATGTATTGAACTCTCAAGACAAGCAAAGAAGATCGAGTATTTCAGCGGAAAACAGAAGGTGGTAGGAGTTCAGCTTGTTGTCGGGATGGATAGTCATATTTTTCGTTGGTATTCATTCTTTTCAGCTGGGTTTCTCGCTGGCACTATTTTGATTCCGATGTTGATTTTTGTTCTTCTTCTCTTGAGAACCACGAACTCGGTCGTCTTGGAGGTTTCCAGGATCCACACAAAGATTGCGGACCTTCGCAAAGATAACAAAGAACCGCATGAGATTGCGTTTGATGCGGAGTCAAAGTTTTCTGAGATTCAAGACATTGTTGATGGGGTAAAGGACCTTCTGGGCGAAATCAAGCAATCGGCAGTCAGAACGAAAATGCTTGAGAGGAACGCTGCAATTGCGCAAATGACTCAGATGCTTGCTCATGATGTCCGTCGACCGTTTTCAATGTTGAAAATGCTCCTTGAAGGAATTTCGAAGGCGCGCACGCCCTCAGAGATGCAGCTTTTTGCGTCAAAGGGAGTTCCCGAGACGGCCCGCGCCATGAACTCGGTGAATGGCCTCATAGAGGACGTCATGGAGGTGGGTTCGAGTTCCGAAATGCTTCTATCTCCTGCAAAACCTGAATCACTTCTGGAAGCTGCACTGGGTGAGGTTTGCCAGAGTCTCCCTTCTGCGAGTATATCGATTTCCTATGAATTGAAACACACGACACATGCAAATGTCGAAAGCGGCAAGGTGCTGCGAGTGTTTGCCAATATCTTTGGCAATGCGATCGAGGCAATGAAAAAGAACGGTGCAATGCGGATTGCTACAAGCAATATCGATGAAGATGGCTGCGCCTATGTGAAGTTTGTTCTGGGAAACGACGGGCCACCGATCCCCTCCGAGCTCATTCCGAGGTTGTTTGACGCTTTCTTCACCAGTGGCAAGAAGGGTGGTACCGGATTGGGATTGGCTATAGCTCAAAAAATCGTAACGGCACACGGAGGGAAGATTTGGTGTGAATCATCCGTCGACATCGGCGTCGAGTTTCACTTGACGCTCCCTGCGATCGGACCGAACCTCGTGCCTGACGCCGGTACCCTTCCCAGGACCAGCCAAGAAGTCGCGGCTCGCTTCAAGTCATTCGGAGGTGTTGGGTTGGACGACGATTCAGAGGTTCGGCTCGAAATGTCGCTCAGGAACCTGCTTCCCGATCTCGGTCGTCGCTTGTCCGTTCTCATTGTGGATGACGAGAGTATTTACCGCAGTTCTCTCGCCGAGAGTTTGGGAAGACACCAAGAATTGGCGGACCTGCTCGAAATTGTAAGTGCTGATTGCAGCGATGACGCATTGGCTTTGCCCTGTCCAGATCTTGCAATTGTCGATGTCGATCTCGGCCCGATTTCTATTTCGGGATTCGATTTGGTTCAGGAAATGCGAAGACGTGGGCAAACGGGTTTCATCTGCATTCATTCGAACAGAATCTCGGCGTCCGACAACAAGACGGCAATCGCGCAAGGCGCCGATGCGTTTCTGCCCAAACCCATGAGTCGAGCACATCTCTTGAAGCTTCTTTGCCAAGCATTGGAGCGTTTGGGATTGGTGGATCCGACGTTATCATCATCAAACCCTGGTGGTACAATAGTTTCGTCTGAGAATAAACCTGCTGAGGCTTCTCGAAAGGATGAGGACTCGATGGTTTCTGTGTTTGTTGATGATGTGGCGACAATCAGAATGAGCTGGGAAATTGATTGGCCCATCGGAAAACTTATCACTTTTGCTTCGCCAGAGAAATTTTGGACGCATGTCGATGCAAACGCGGGTTTTCTTGATTCCTTGACTTGCATCGTAACAGATCTCAATTTCGGAGGACTTTCCGCTATCGACGGCCACGAGTTCGCTCGTCAACTCAAGCAGCGCACTCAGTTGCCGATATTTGTCGCGTCCAACAGCAGCGTGAAAGTCGAGGATTTTGGAGGCACGGTGGATGGTGTTTTGGAAAAATCGCCACCGAACCGTGCCACGCTGGAGAACTTTCTCTTTAAGAAATGATGTATCTTTTGAAGATCAACTCTCAATCGAATCATCGTTTTCGGAAATCGACAGGAGGGTGTGCTATCAGAGTTTCGGAACTCGTCGACGCCATCCTGCAGGAGCAAAGCGTGTTCAGGAGTTTCTCTCACTGGAAAACACTGAACGAAAAATGCACGGCTTTTTGCGCCCCAGACACCGATTTGGTGCCACACTGGAATCTGGTCTACCCGAGCTCTGTGGACGCCCGTTTCAATGAAAGTGATCGGCAGCTGATTCAGTCTTTCTATGGAGAAAGGGGACGGCGTCCGCATCTCCTTACCCTTGGCGATGATCGCAAGAACTGCTCAGTAGAGCGGCTTCATTACTTGGTTCTTCGCGAGAGTCTTCGGATGCAGGTGGCACTACCATGTCTGAAGGTTGATGATGGTTTTATGGCCAGACACGATGTCGACCTGGAAGCATTCGCAGATGTTGTGGGTGCTGTTTTCAACTTTGATGAAGACACGCGTCGCTTTTTTTTGTCGAAAATGGAATTGATGAGTCGAATTGACGGAAGCCAGTTTTGGATTGTCTATTCTGGGAAAAGACCCATCGGAACCGCGAGCACTTTTCTAACAGAAAACGGCGGACGATTCCTTTTCAATGTCGCAATCGTGCAGGACGTGCAGAACCGAGGACTGGGAAAGTCCATGCTCCAGACTGTCGTCGATGAAACACCTCGGCCGATATACGTCAGCAGCCCTAATGCGGCCATGGTCGAAACCATTCTTCCGTCACTCGGATTCGAGTGCCTGGGAGTCGCAAACATCGTCCCAATCGACAGGTATTCATTCGCGAGTCTTCCACAGGAGAGCTGTTCGTGAGCATGAAAGAAGAGAGAGAGTCGCTTGTCGCAAGGAACGCAAACTGAAATGGTCCAGAAGTCGCTAGTCCAGAACGAGATTGAAAAGCAGGCTTCTGCAGTTGTTCAGAAACAACTTGAGGCTTACAACGCGAGAGATGTCGACACTTTTGTTTCTTGTTACAGCACCGACGTCGAGGTCTTGGATTTTCCATCAGGAGAACTCATTTGCAGGGGAAAGAGCTTTTTCACCGCTCGATACCGTCAACTGTTTGAAGAGAACCCTCGTCTTTGCTGCACACTCCTGTCGCGAATCGTCATAGGAAACCGGGTCGTGGATGAGGAATCTGTGGCGAAAGACGCGCAAGATGCAAGGGTACATGCTGCTGTGATTTATGAAGTTATCGATGAACAAATTTGTCGCGTCTGGTTCATAAAGTAGCAAATTGAGATGAGGCGAGTACGAACTGATGCTTCTATCGATGAAGGTTCTGCTGCTGCAAAGACGGGACGCCTCCAGATTTCGTAGACGGACATTCGGAACGAAAAACGAAGGGGCTCTCTGACTCGAGTGAATGGATTTGGCCTATTTCAAAAGACAGTGTAATCGCCGTTTTCGATCACAACAAGACGCGAGCCGTCGCGCCGGACCATTGTGGCATTCCTGACTGCGATTGGACTGTCTTTGGCATACACGATATCCATGTGAACAACGTTTTCTGGCTTCAGAAACGAAGAGGGCGTCGTGACCCCTCCCAGGTGCTCGCTTCGGCCAAACGCCCAGTGGAACCCTGCCTTTTCATCTTCCAGGACATTTCCCCAAACGACAGCCATGGGATTGCAGCCGAAAGCAAACTCAGCAACATTGCTTCGTGCAGGATCTTGAGCCAAGAACTGTCGCAACTCGATGGCCTGGATTGAGTCCCCGACGACCTCAACGATTCGGTTTTCCCTCAAACGCAGCACCAAAGGAACATCTCCGCGCATGAGGGGGATCTCGCCTTCCGTGCGGCTCGGAGTACCTGGGCGCTCACCCTCATAGGTGGCAGAAAAGGTCTCTCCTGCGGGAAGGTTCCCGATGGGCGACACGTTGCCGCGATGCATTTGCCCATTGTCGCACCTTGGAATGCGGAAACGGAGATCGAATCGACAACGATGTCCGGTAGAGAAGAGCACCTCTGCTTCGTCCACAGCGTCAAAGCAACCTAAAAGGACTTGGCAACGCCGAGTAACTTCAGTGTAATCCGCTGCCAATGCAGTAGCTTCCATTCGGCGCTGCAGCATGGGCATGGAAGCGATGCGGACGAGTCCGGGACGCGCGGCCGCAAACCGAGCCAGCGGTGCAGATGCCGAAAACTCGGTGAGTGCCATGATGATGGTGGCGCTCGAAAGAGTCGCTCCCAAAGTTGAATCTACAACTGGTGTCTCGATTGGAAGTTCGCAATTGTGGGCTCCCGTGGCCGGAAACGAAGTCAAAGGTAGGACGTCAACAGGTCGTTCGGTCGCCAATTCCAGCCAAGCGGAGTGCCACTCGCCCGCAATGGCGCGCCGTTCCTGCCAGGCAGGGTTATCCGTCAGGTGACCATGAGGAACGTCATGCAGAATCAGGACTCGATCGTCGGCCTGAGGTGCAAATACATCTGTGAAGAATTTCTTGGGCTGAAAGGCACGATTCATGAATCCACTCTCCGGATGGTTTGTCACGTTTTGGGAAATAGGATCTCGATTTCACTTTCAAGCAACTTGCACGCCTCTTTGGCTTCCATGATTATTTCTTTTCCATTTTCGTTTGAAAGATCAACTTTCTTCTCGGAAAACTGAACAATACTTCTCAGAATACGAATCGCTTGAAGGAGCTGGTGTCTCTTGGAAGGTTGCTCCAGGTTGCCCATGCTGATACCTCGCTGCTCTGAATTGAGTGTCGCCAGATCGCCTGACTTCTGGCCCTATTATTGGTTTTGTATGCACATTTTGCAAGCAGAACTGAGCGGTCTTTGCAGAATTCTCTGTTCACACCACAAAAAAAAGAATGGATAAGCCTCTTGCCTTGTGATAACTACGCTTCGTTAACACCTCTGTCTCAGAGTGTTGCAAGTGGGTTCAGAGAGGGTCTCAAGCTACAATGAACCCAC
>CAIZES010000490.1 GCA_903932045.1 uncultured Silvanigrella sp.
GATCAGATCGGAAATGAACCGGCAAAGTAATGCAACCGCTGAATTGGATCAAAAGAAAGTCATCGAAACGAAATTCAAAGAAACCGCCCAAGAACGGGGCATGCCATTGGAAATGAGCAACTGACTTTATGCCTTCACCATTGCGCAACACTTCGCCGGGACTCTTGAGAGGATTTTGGCAACGGCTGATCTCAATATTGAGCCAAATATTTGGATCAAATATAGCGCCTCCCATATCCACAACCGGCAATCGTCCCCGAAAATCGGATTTATCTCCCAGCGATAATCAATTCCTTCAACGCTTGTTTGACGCTGCCATAATACCAATTTCAGAAACTCTTGGCGCAAGCAGGGAAGATGTTAGAAAGGCACTGGTGCAAAGCCGAGCCGGAGAACCCAACGAACTTGCGCAGACCAGTCACTTGCGAGTTGAGTGCGCATTCAAGAAGGTCTCCCCTTCTCGCCTTGCGGTTACTGTTTCCATTATTTTCTTAAAAGATGATAAACCATTAGTATCGACTGTTCGCCTTGAGGCGTCTTGGGATGAATTGCCATCGCAGATTCGTAGCGAATTCATTAGAAAGAACCCACCAGAAGTCATCTGCGTTATTACTGAACACAATCAAACCACGTAATAGAAACATGACAGGAATAGTAAAAATAATTATTGGAGCTACCGTCGCCGTAGTCGGTTACATTTTTGCAGACAAGGTCGTCAAAGACACAACTGGCCAACACATTCATCAGCATTTGTTTAAATGGTGGTGTGAACTGCGTGACTGCATCTCTCAATGGCTCCATAATCACAATAACCTGCACCTAAAACAGGTCGGCTTGACCATTTTGGATCGAATTGACAACGTCGCAGTCCGGACAAAACGTATGATGGACAAGGTAACCATTGGTGCCTTCGCCACAGACCATCGTGGAAAAATTTATGAAATTCAAACGACGGAGGTGTCTTCGGACGAAGCGATAAAGCAGTTCCCGGAGTTACAGAATAACAAGTTTTTGATGCAAACGATTTAATCTGTTATGGGCTGGGGAGACGAAATTCAAAAAGATCCGGACTGGTCACCAAGAGGTGGTCGTGAACCTATTACTCCGATACCTCAGTATGCCCCGCCCTCCAGAACTCCGATACCTCAGTATAACCCGCCCGCTAAGTCCTCAATGATTGGAGGGTGTGTGATGTTGAGCTTGGTAATGCTCGCAATCGCGACGATAGCGGCCTACACCAAGGACTGGGGGGAGTCTGCCGAAGTATATTGGGGGTTTGCTTGTGGCTTTCTCATTCTCGGAGTGCTTGCAGATTTCTTGAGTGATAGTAACAGCAAGAGAGGCTGCCTGGCCTATTTATTGCTAATTGTGTGGATATTCTACGGCTTAGGATTGGTTGTGGCTTTGCTATATGGGTTGATCTATACTTTGGACGGGTAAGAATTTACTTCTTGCACTGAGAAGCAGAAACGATCTTCGGACGTAACGCAGACATTCTTGTCTGCCGTTGCGCAGGTTTTCCAACCTGCGGGGTGCGTCGGTAATTCCAGCGGTTGTCTTGCTACCGACGCTTTGCCGACTGGAAAGTAGGCGGAACGGCAGACAAGAATGTCTGCGCTACGTCC
>CAIZES010000491.1 GCA_903932045.1 uncultured Silvanigrella sp.
ACCGTCAGGCGAACATCTTTTTTGTTCACCAAAACCTCACGCTTCGCAAGATCGACCGAAAGTGTTCCAGAGACAAACTTAGCCGCGTCCGTAGATTCGGTTCCGTAGTTTCTTAGCGCAACTCTTATGCGAGCCTTGAGTTCACCAATCTGGAACGGCTTTGTTAAATAATCGTCGGCACCGGCATCAAGTGCAGCAACAATCTGAGATTCACTGTTTCGAACTGAGAGAATAATAATTGGTCGCTGGTACCATTCTCTCAGGCGCGTAAGAACTTCTTTACCATCCATATCAGGCAAGCCGAGGTCGAGCAGAATGTAGATTGGCTGCCACTGTGCAGCCAACGCAATCCCATCTGCACCAGTTGGAGCTTCAATCACCTCAACATCCGCCAACGCTACCTTTAGTAGTCGTCGAAGTTGCATCTCGTCATCTATCACTAAAATACGTTCTTTCATGTGCTCCTCTTCGGAAGAAAGATGCGAAAGACTGCTCCACCCGAGTTTTCCGCCTCCAACTTACCATCTTGAACTTCGATAAAATAGCGCGCTATCGACAGTCCAAGTCCTAGGCCTCCAGTTCTTTCCGGTTTCACGCGGAAAAACTTATCAAAAACTTTTGAGGGGTTCTCTAGAGGTAAGCCCGGGCCATTATCACGAATCTCGATTACAACAAACGAAGCATCTTCGAAGGTCGATATGCAGATTTCACTACCAGGCGGGGTGTATTTTGCTGCATTTCGCAAAATGTTTCGAATTGCGATTTGCGTTAGACCGATGTCGCAAAGCGCGTACGGCAGGTCTGTCTTTATATGTGTGATAATGCAATGTCGGGCCAGTTCTGGTTCGAGTTCTCGTAATGGCCCGTTGATGAGATCGACGGAATCCTGAGTTTCAAAATTTGGTTTCAGAACCCCCGACTCAACACGACTCATGTTGAGAATATTATCGACAGTTTGCAAGAGCCTGTCAGAAGACTCTGAGACAATTCCAGCGAGCTCTCTCATACGCAAGTCTTGAAGTTCTTCGAGCAACGCCGATGTTGCTCCATGAATTGCTGATAGAGGCGTCTTGAGTTCATGCGAGACGGAGTCAAATAGAGCATGATAGAGTTGTTGCGTGCGCATGATGACCGCAGTGTCTATTGCGCGCGCGCGGAAATCTTCGCGTTCAAGAGCTACTGCTGCCTGCTGGCTGAAGGTTTCAACCAAGCTTTCTATTTCCTGGCGTGCATGATGCGCTGTGGTCGAACCTACTGCGATAACAGCCTCCGCCTTGCCATTTACGAGCAGGGGAAAATAGGTTCCCCCTGCATTGCTGAGGGTTTCCGTGTTTTTGCCTGCGATTTTCGAGTTAGAAATGACCCATGCAGCGACCGCGAGGTCTTTCTCACTAACCTTAAAGTTACCGGCAGCCACATGGATCTTCACGCGATCTTCGTGAATGGGGGTAAGGATTGAAACCGGAGCTTGGAGCGCAACAGATAGCGCATCTGTAATTGCGGCGAAGATTTCAACTCTACTTTTTGCAGCACTGAGTTGGCGGGTGACACGAAATAAAGTCTGTGCCCGCTCTTCTCTCTGTAGAACCCTGCGCTTCTGCAAGCGCAGCTTGTGAGTCAACGTTCCCATGACAAATGCCACAACAAAGAAGGCCAAGAACATCATCACATCTTCGGGTTTGGAAATAGCAATCGCATAGAGCGGAGGTATAAAGAAGTAGTTCCAAACAACTCCCGACAGCAATGCCAGCGAGAAGGTGGCGGCACGATTTAACACCAACGCCCCAAGAAAGACGCCAAGAAGAAACACAAAGCCAGATGCCCAATATCCAGAAAATCGCAACAGGAATGAATTTACAAGCCATGTCGCGCATAAAAAAGCGAACATCATTCCTGCTTGCCGAAGTGGAAATGGTTCCAATAGCTTTTCCTCAATTGAAGCTTTCACCGGTTTTTTCCACGAAAGGCGCTTGCTGGCCGAAATAACGCAAACGTCGATTTCTCCGCTTTCCTTGAGCAATTGCGTCGTAACGTTCCTCTTGCCAAGCAGCATTGATGCAAGCGAGCGCTGAGACTTTCCAACAACAATCATGTTTACGTTGTGCTGCTTTGCCACTCTCAATAAACCAGAAACAGGATCGGCGTCCACCGTTGTCACAAGCTCGCCGCCAAGAGCGCCAACGAGAAGAATATTTTTGGAAAGGAGGTCTTTTTCCTCCGTAGAAAGCAGTGTGCCGTCGTCGATGTAAACAGCTATCCAAGTGCCTCCCATTGAGTCTGCAATGAGTTTCGTCCATCGTAATAAACTTTCGCTGAATGGACTGGCAAATACTGCAACCTCTAGTCGAGGAGCATCCCTAAATGTTTTTGAAGTTCCAAACAAGCGCTGCTCGTTAATTAGATTTCTTTCAACATGGCCTGCGGCGTATCTTAATACGAGTTCCCTAAGCGCCGTGAGGTTTACCTTTGTGAAAAAATGGTCTTTTGCAATGTGTCGTTTTGAGTCATCATAAATATTGCCTGAGTCCATCCTATGAATAAGCGCATCAGGATCGATATCTATCAGGTTAATCTCGTCTGCCATTTGCAAAAATGCATCCGGAACAGTCTCATGAACCCGAATATCGGCAATCTCCTCAACAAGAGCTTTTCTGCTTTCTAGATGCTGAATATTCATGGTTGTATACACCGATATTCCTGCGCCCAGAAGCTCCTCCACGTCCTGATATCTTTTTTCGTGCCGAGAGCCAGGAATATTCGTGTGAGCCAACTCATCCACCAAAACCACTGTGGGGCGAGCTTCCAATATTCCATCAAGATCCATTTCTTGAAATGTCAAATCACGATATTCTCGCTTTACTAGAGGCTGAAATTTCAGGCCACTAATAAGCGCAGCGGTTTCTGCTCTGCCATGAGTTTCTACGATTCCAATTAGGACATTTACCCCATCATTTTGCAGACGATGAGCAGCTTTCAACATGGCATAAGTTTTTCCAACACCAGCCGCCATGCCGATGAAAACTCTTAGCTGGCCGCGCTTCTTTTCGCCTTGCTCTACCACTCGAAGCAGTTTGTCAGGATCTGGGCGGTCGCCTTCATCAATCATCGGCTACTATCTCCCTCGATAGCTTGATTTAGCATGACAACGTTCACGATACGAGGCTTAGAGAATAGCGGCAACTGAGGTCGAGATAGGTTTCGGACAATTCCAGCAATTCGTTCTTGAGGAACCTTCCGGGCACTGGCAATTCTCGGGATCTGCAAAATAGCGGACTCATAGCTGATGTCGGGATCGAGGCCGCTGCCCGACGCAGTGAGAAGATCGGCGGGAGTCCCAGAAACCGCCAATCGGTATTGCTTTGCGCGTTCATTAATCTTTTCACGCAATGCCGTTGATGCCTGAGAGAGGTTTGACGCCCCAGATGGCAACGTTTCATAATCGGAAGCGGAGGGTCTCCCAGAAAAGAAGCGATCGCTCGTGAATTTTTGGCCGAGCAAAAACGAACCTAGAACGTTTCGTTGCGCATCTATAACCAGGCTTCCATTCGCTTGCGTGCGGAAAAACGTTTGAGAGAATACTGTTAACATGAGTGGATAAATCACGCCACATGCTAGCGAACCCCACAGTAAAGCTATTAGTGATTTTGATATGATCTTTATCATTGCTTGAAACCCTTACTAAGCTAGTTTTAAGGATGTGAGTAAAATGTCTATGGCTTTGATTCCGATAAACGGAGCTATCACGCCGCCGCCGCCATAGATCATCAAGTTTCGCCAAAGAATTGCGGTGGCGCCAACAGGTCGATACTTAACGCCACGAAGTGCCAGAGGGATAAGCACAATGATAATTCCAGCATTAAAGATGACAGCACTCAATATTGCGCTTTGCGGTGATTGAAGATGCATTATGTTGAGAGTCGCCAATGGGCCAGATTTAGCGGATCCTGATACATAAAGTGCAGCGAACATCGCAGGAATAATGGCGAAGTATTTTGCAACATCGTTCGCAATGCTGAACGTTGTAAGCGCTCCTCGGGTCATCAATAGCTGTTTACCTGTTTCTACGATCTCTATAAGTTTCGTTGGATCACTATCAAGATCGACCATATTTCCCGCTTCGCGTGCTGCCTGAGTGCCGGTATTCATGGCAACACCAATATCTGCTTGTGCTAGCGCTGGGGCGTCATTAGTGCCGTCGCCAATCATGCCAACCATGTGGCCTTCGGCCTGTTCCATTCGGATGCGCTTTAGTTTTGTTTCAGGCGTTGCCTCTGCCACAAAGTCATCAACGCCAGCCTCAGCCGCAATTGATGCCGCAGTTAAAGGATTGTCGCCAGTGATCATCACTGTGCGAATTCCCATTTTTCGGAGATGCGCGAAACGCTCCCTGATTCCCTCTTTCACGATGTCTTTTAAAACGATAATTCCAAGCACTCTTTCGTGGTTCAAGACAGCCAGAGGCGTGGCCCCCTGTTTTGCAACAAGATCTCCGAGTGATATCAACTCCGGTGATGCATGAATACCACGACGTTCCGCCTCGGCGCGAATAGACTCAATTGCTCCCTTCCGAACGCTTTGCCCGCTTTCGGAAATATCTACTCCACTCATTCGCGTTTGCGCTGAGAATGGAACAAATTTAGCGTGCGCTGATAAAACTTCACCTTGAAACCCAAAACGATCTTGAGCCAACAAAACGATAGAACGTCCTTCTGGAGTTTCGTCCGCAAGTGATGCTAGCCATGCCGCTTCTGCGAGATCCTGTTCCGACACTCCAGTAACCGGAAGAAACTGCGCGGCCTGTCGATTACCATGAGTAATAGTGCCGGTTTTGTCGAGGAGAAGCACATCAACGTCACCCGCCGCTTCAACAGCTTTACCGCTTGTTGCCAACACGTTTTTGCGAATTAATCTGTCGATACCGCTAATGCCAATTGCAGACAATAGCCCTCCAATGGTGGTCGGAATGAGGCAGACAAGGAGCGCCACAAGCATTGGAATATTTGCTGTGCTTCCCTCAGTAATACCGCTTACTCGCTCGCTGTAAATCGCGAACCCTTTGAGGGTGACTACCGCAAGTAGAAACACCGCAGTGAGTGACACAAGCAATATGCCGAGCGCAACTTCATTGGGAGTTGGTTTTCGGGATGCTCCTTCTACCATGGCAATCATTCGATCCAAAAACGCAGCTCCGGGCTCCGAAGTAATTCGGATAATGAGTCTGTCGCTCACCACGCGGGTTCCACCAGTAACTGCGCACCGATCACCGCCGCTTTCCCGAATAACTGGCGCAGACTCGCCGGTAATTGCGGATTCGTCCACGCTGGCAACACCCTCAATAACGTCGCCATCCAATGGTATTGTTTCTCCTGCCTCGCAAACAACAATATCTCCAGTTCGCAAATCCTTCGAGGGAACAACATCAATGTCGCTTCCCCGTTTGCGCCGAGACATAACATCGCGTCGGGTTTTTCGGAGACTGTCAGCCTGTGCCTTGCCACGACCCTCGGCTAAAGATTCTGCAAAATTGGCAAATAGAATTGTTATCCATAGCCATATGGTCAGATGTAAATTAAATCCGATGGGAGCCCCAACTCCAACATCGTGCAGAACAATCGTAGAGCAAATCACTGCCCCAATCAAAACCACAAACATGACTGGGTTCTTTAATTGATGTTGCGGCAAGAGCTTGACGAACGATTGTTTTATCGCTTGAAAGCACATTTCACGTGTAAACGTTACTGACTTTTTGACTTCACTCTTTTCACTCATTCGAGTTTTCCTCTCATTATTTCCCAAGCATCATTAGATGCTCGGCAACGGGGCCAAGGGTAAGTGCTGGAAAAAACGTTAACGCTCCAACAATCAACACAACGCCAACTAAAAGGGTCGAAAACAAAACACCCGAGACTGGAAAGGTTCCCGCCGACGAAGGCACTGAGCGTTTGCAGCTCAAGAGCCCTGCTAGCGCGATAACTGGCGCAATTACCCCGTAGCGCCCAACAAACATAGAGAATGCCAGTGCATAATTGTAGAATTTTGTGTTGGCATTCAATCCTCCAAAGGCACTGCCGTTGTTTCCCGCTGCTGAAGAAAATGCGTACAAAATTTCTGATAGGCCATGCGCTCCAGGGTGGCTGACGCTGTTAAGCCCAAGCTTCGACACAGAAGCAAACGCAGAAAATGTAAGGATAAGTACGCTTGGAATTAGGACTCCGATTACAGCAAGTTTGATTTCTGCCGCTTCAATTTTCTTACCCAGAAATTCTGGACTTCTCCCAACCATGAGTCCGGCAATAAATACGGTAAGAACTGCAAAGAGAAACATTCCATACACACCCGAGCCAACTCCGCCGAAAACAACCTCCCCGAGCATGATGTTCAGAAGGGCGATGCCTCCAGCAAGAGGTGAAAGACTAGAAATCATAGCGTTCACAGAACCATTAGAACTCGCGGTTGTGATCACGCTCCACAGAACTGACAAGCCCGCGCCAAATCGCATCTCCTTACCTTCCAGAATTGCGGATTGAAGCGAAGGATTGCCAGAGAACTCTGCAACGAGTGAGAGCCCCAACAGCACGGCCAACATAACAAACATGACTCGAAATAGAGTTCTACCATGGCGCCGTGCTCCTGAGAGGACTCCAAATACCAAAGGACATGCCATCGGAATTAGAATGATCGCAATTGTTTGAATTGCATTTGAAAAAAAAGTCGGGTTTTCAAACGGGTGAGCGCTATTTACTCCAAAAAAACCGCCTCCATTGCTACCCAGTTGTTTGATTGCTATTTGCGAGGCGGCGGGACCCATTGGTAGTATCTGAGTCGCTCTATCAATGCCAGTTGCAGTAAGATACGCGGAAAGGTTTTGAATTACCCCTTGTGAAACAAGCAATACGGCAACTATAATTGACAGCGGAAGCAAGAATAGAAATGTGAGCCTCGCTAAATCTTGCCAAAAATTGCCGAGCGAACGTTCCTGTTGGTTTGCAATGCCGCGCGCGAGTGCCGCCATGACAGCAATTCCTGTAGCGGCGCTTAGAAAGTTTTGAGTACCTAAGCCCACCATTTGGCTAAAATACGACAACGTGTTTTCACCAGAGTAGGCCTGCCAATTTGTATTTGTGACGAAGCTAACAGCAGTATTCAGGGCTAGGTCGAATGGAACCCCCGGAAGGTTCATGGGATTCAGCGGAAGAAATCCTTGAGTCATAAGAATAGTAGCCAAAATAATTATCCCGAGAAACCCGAAAACAAGTACGGAAGCCAGATAGGTTTTCCAATTCATAGGCTCGTAGTCACCAAAAGCCCGGGAAATCAGAGACCCCGGTCGCTTTGGCGTAAAACTTAGAGCCCAAACAAGCCACTTCGCACATATCGTGGCTAATAATATTGCCACCAAAAGAAGAGCGCATATCCAAAACAATTCACCAGAAAGCATTGTATCCCCCATCAACGAGTCGAAGTGAGAGTATGCAGGGCTCGGCGTTAAAAAAGTGTTAAAAAGAGGCCCAAAACCGATAAATGTGCATAAAGGTCACCCCCTCCTTGCAGGTTCAGTTGACCGTGATGCGAAGGTCGAGCCAAAACAAGGTAGGGCCATGAGTCCTAGAAAGCGCCAGCGACTCCTATTCCAGAGACGCGTCTTTCTTCCGTCGAGCTTCGGTGCTCGTTTTGCACTGAAAGGGGCCACCCCTTTTGCTGTTAAGGGGGCCAGTGAGCGTGAGCGACGGAGGTGCCAACGCGACGATTTTCGGCTTACCGTTTTTTCGTTGCCGACGCAACCGCGTCGGCCTTGCCCAGCTTCTTTTCTTTGGGTTGATCCCTGTAAGACGGCCCATCGAACACCAAGCTTCTTTGTGGCTTCGTCATTCGATCAACAATTGCTTCTCCAAGAATGGGATCGTCAAACAAACTAACCCAGCCATTCGCTGTAACTTGAGAAGTGACGATGATGCTGCCTTTCTTGTGGTGTTCTTCGAGAATATCAAGAAGGATAGAGCCTTCTTCATGGGTATATCGGCGTAATGCAAAGTCATCCAGAATAATAATTTCTCGTGATGCCGTGGTTTTTAGCCAGAATCGATACTTTCCCGCAGCCTTGGCAGCTGAAGCTTCTTCGAACAACATGTTGATTGAAAAAAAGGCAACACTCTTTCCTGCATGACAAGCTCTTCGACCGATTGCAATCGCGAGATGAGTTTTTCCTAGGCCAGTGGGGCCAAAGATGAGAAGCTGTTCGCGCAATTCAACAAAACTTAGATTTGCAATATCTTGGATTTTGACTTTGTTAACTCCACGCTCAAAAATCCAATCCCAATCCTCGAGGTGGGCATCGTGCCGAAAACGCGCTTTCGCCTGCAATCGCTTTGATGCAGCATCTTTTCTTTGCGTCATTTCGTCGTCCAGAAGCAATAGCAAAAAATCTGATGGGTGCAAATTTTGAGCTACAGCCTGCGCAATACGACGTTCGACGCTTGCGTGAATTCCTAAAAGCCTCAATTGATGTATTTTTTGTATAACATTAGAGTTCATTTTCTGCCTTTCTATTCTTTTGAAGGTGAAGTGTGTCTGGAGAGCGAAGCGGCATCGAATCCTTCGCAGCTCTTGGCCTCGGTCCGCCTTGGGCATGAAACTCACAACAGGATTTGATGTAACCAAGACGCAGTATATTGTGAGTCATGGCTGCCCTAGCACCATATTCCATATCTTTGGGAGAGAATTCCCGGGATTCGACAAGCCGCAGTATTCCCTGGACGCGCCGAAGATATTGAAGCGGATATTGCAAAGAAAAAAGATGCTCGACCAGTTCAAGAGTGCGAGGCCCAATTCTCGAAGCCATTTGCTTTGCTTTAGCAATATCGAAGTTGAGATATTCACGTTTCTCCGGTGGCCAGTGAAGAGGATTTGTTTCGCGATGACCCCGTTTTTCCTCTGAAGCTCGCTGATGACTGGTGATGACTGGTGATGAGTTCGGTCGTGAGAGTGTCGAATATTTCGACGATTCCAGAGCGAAGTCGTACACGAACTTCTTTACCCACATAAATCCAGGGAACCGAATAAAGGTTGCGGCTAATTTGAATGTGACAATCAGGGTGCACTTTTGCAGTGCTCCATTCGGAAAGTTCAAATCGTTCGGTAGGTCTGGCTTGAAGGAGGCCGTGTTCCGTTTCGAAGCGTTCCCGGCGCGACGCACCGTAGTCCTTCATGGTTTGAGAATTAAAGCGTTCCAAAAACTCACGTAAAACCTCATTAACTTCATGAAGAGAGTAAAATTTTCGATGCCGAATCTCCTCCAAAAACGTTCTTTGAAGGAGGCCAATTCCATTTTCGACGGCAGCTTTGTCCTTGGGGTGCACAGGCCTTGTTGGCAACACCGCAAAACCTGCGTGATTCGCGTAGTCACAAAACACAGGGTTTAAGTCAGGGTCGTACAAATGCGCACGAGTTACTGCACTTTTTAGGTTATCCGGGACCACGTATTGTGTTACGCCCCCAAAATATCCCCACATGCGTTCGTGAGATGCGATGAATGATTCACGGTTTTGTGAAAATGTAGCCTCGGCAAAAGTAAGTTTACTGAACGCCAGTACGCCCACAAAAAAGTAGCACTTCTTACCCTTGCCGCTTTTTGGACAGATAATCTCAATGCCATCCTTATAATCCACCTGAGTTTTTTCGCCTGGCTTATGAATAAGGTGCACCGTTGTGCGAACAGGAGCCGGCACCATCGCACGTAACGTTTTCCAGAAAGCCCAATAGCTTGTTCCGTTTGGAGCGTTTTCTTTAAAAAGAGTTTTATAACTGACGCCCTTTCTTCTCTCTTCAATAACAGCTTTCCAATCGACCTGGCTTCGCCAAGAATCATCAACTACCGGAGTTATGTCGGGCAATGGCGGAAAATCCTGTGGCGGAGCGACTTGTAGCGGCTCCAATTGCTTACGCCTTATGTATTTGCTCACAGTTTTGCGGGACATCTTTAAACATC
>CAIZES010000492.1 GCA_903932045.1 uncultured Silvanigrella sp.
CCAGCGATGAGTTTTGTCAATCGCTCTTCGGTGCCATATTTGGCAAGCATTTCTTCAACAAAACGCAACAATGTTTCAACACCGATTAATTCGTCACCATGGGTTCCCGCATCCACAATAACTTTTGGCTTAAGGCGATTCCCGTTTACAGCAGTGGAAATCTTCAACAAAAAAAGAGGCAAACCATTTTCCGTTGCTCCGTACTGCTCCAAGTGCGCGAGCGCAGGATACTTCTTTACCAACTGCCCCAACGAATTGTTGACTCCTGCAAAATTACGATACCCTTCCCGAGTCCACGCTCCTTCAAAATTCTTCAGCTCGGCATTAACATCCAATGCCACAAGCTCTGCATTGGGTACGATGTGTTGAAAATTTGATGCTTGTTCAATAGGCACAAGCACATCAAAACATTCACCCTCACGAGAGATCATTTCGAACTTCTCGGCAACAGCATTCAACTGTTTTCTGTCCGACGAACAGAAATGGTATTGAGACAGTGTTTCGGCAAAAGCTGCATGAGTCAGAAACAACTGATACAGAACAACCAAGACGATCACAACCATTGATAAACGCGACAAAGTAGCGCGAAAATGATTCACAACAGGCCTCTTTCTTTTCGTTTCAACAAACACAAGTTTTGCGGCATTCAAACTCCTTTTTGAGTATTTGTCAAATCGCAGCAAAATGGACTTGTTGTGATTTAAAAAGATTCGAGTTATGTTCTCGCCCCGTTACGCTAGAAAAATTCAACTCTTCTACTTTGGAGGAATTCGTGAGAAAAGTTGTTGTTCTGGCCAAGCAGGTTCCTGATACGGCAAACATCGCCGCCGATGCCATGAAAGAAGATGGCACGGTCAATCGTGGAGCGCTTCCGGCCATTTTTAATCCGGAAGATCTCAATGCATTGGAAATGGCGCTTCAAGTTAAGGAACAACTTGGTTGCGAAGTTCATGTGATCACAATGGGGCCCAACACGGCCACAGCCGTTCTCAAACACTCCCTTTATTTGGGAGCCGACAAGGTTTGGTTGGTATCCGACCGCAAATTTGCAGGTGCCGATACCCTCGCAACATCGCAGGTATTGGCTAAAGCCATTCAGCACGTGGGAGATGTTTCCATGGTGTTTGCCGGCAGGCAAGCCATAGATGGCGACACTGCTCAAGTGGGCCCGCAAGTTGCAAATTTGCTCGACTTCAATTTAGTAGCATTTGCTACCGAATTGAAAAGCGTTTCCGCCGAACATATTACGGTCGCGCGCGACGCCGAAGTTCAAACTGAAGTCATTCAGGCCCCGTTCCCAGTGCTCATTACTGTGTCGCACGAAGCCAATTCACCCCGTTACCCCAATGCAACCCGGATGCTAAAATACTTCCGTGACGACATCGCGATTCCCACTTTGGATCGCGAAACACTAAATATCCCCGAAGAACTCTGTGGTCTAAAAGGATCGCCAACAAAGGTGTTTGCAATTAAAAACATTCAGCTCACCGGCGGCGCACATCAAATGTACGAAGGAGCAAACGACGGCATTCGCGCTCTCGTTCGCGACATCGTCAAAGACTACACGGAGGTGTAACAATGAAAACCATTGTATTCGTTGAACGCAATCCCGTGACAGGAAAAATGCGAGATGTGTCTGTTGAAATGACCTTCAAGGCACACACCCTCATGAAGCCGCTCAACGGGCAGGTTGTTGCCGTCTATGTTGGCGAATCTCTCCCACAACAGCACGAAAACCTTTTTAAATATGGCGCCGACAAGCTTGTAACGGCTCTTCATCCAGAGCTCAAACAGTTTCAAGCAATGCCTTACAAACGGGTTCTTGAAAATATTGTGAAAGCAGAAAATCCCGACATCGTGCTTTTTGGCGCAACTCACTATGGACGCGAACTGGCACCGCTCATTTCGTCGTCTCTCAACACAGGCCTGACAGCCGATTGCACCCAACTTTATATCGATAATTACAAAGACAAAGGCAAAATTCTTTTTCAAGCGCGACCTGCGTTTGGGGGAAACATTTTGGCAACCATCATCACCCCCGATCACCGCCCCATGATGGCAACAGTCCGCGAAGGTGTGATGTTATTGCCCGAAGACAACAAAGCCGTCAATAATCCTATCCGAATGGACAATGTTCCTTTCGAATTCAAAAAAGAATGGATTCGCAGCAAGGTTCTTTCGGTGATTCCCAAGGCTGAAAAGGTAAACCTTGGCGGAGCGAACATTATTATTGCTGGTGGTGCCGGTGTTGGCAGTCGCGACAACTTTAACATGCTCCGTTCTCTTGCCGAGCAACTCGGAGGCGAAGTTGCTGCAAGTCGGGCAGCCGTCGACTTTGGCTTTATCGAAAAAGACAGAATGGTTGGACAAACCGGCCAAGTTGTACGCCCCAAGCTTTACATTGCATGCGGCATTTCTGGTTCAGTTCAACACCGCGCAGGCATGGAAGAATCTAAAAAAATTCTAGCCATCAACACAGATCCCGATGCACCTATTTTTAAGATCGCGCATATGGGAATTGTTGGAGACGTGAAAGAAATTCTTCCCATCATGCTCAAGTGCCTTAAGGAGGAAGCATGAAAGAAAATTACTTTATTGAATCGCGAAAACTTGTGCTTGAACATTTCAACCTTGAGCCCATTGTACGCGACCTGGAAAACAATTTTGAAAATTCGGACGCCATTTCCCTGCGCAGCATGAGCGAATCGCAAAAATGGTACCAAATGTTACTGAACAACGCAGGCGACATTTGCGCAAACTTCATAGCCCCCAGAGCAGCAGCTGTAGACGAAAAAGGAGCATCGTTCCAAAACGGCGAAGTCCAATGGGCTACCGAAACTCAAGAAAACATGCATACCCTGGGAAAAGCCGGCTACATGGGTGGTACGCTTCCACGCAAATACGGCGGGCTCAATCTCCCCATTACAGTGAACAACATTATCGTAGAAATGGTTTCACAGGCCGATGCCTCACTCATGAATCTTTTTGGTCTGCAGGACATTGCAGTCACGGTGAGCAAATTTGGTAATGAAACACAAAAAGATCGCATACTGCCCAAATTTTGTCACGGTGAAGTGAGTGGTTCCATGTCGCTTACGGAACCTGACGCAGGCTCCGATCTTCAGGCCGTTGGACTTCGCGCCATAGAAAAAGATGGCAAGTGGTATTTGGACGGCGTAAAGCGCTTCATTACCAACGGATGTGGCGAAGTTTCACTTGTGCTTGCACGCTCCGAAAAAGATACAAAAGGTGGACGCGGATTAAGCATGTTCTTATATGAACGCGAAGACCACATGATCATTCGCCGTATTGAAGACAAATTGGGAATTCATGGCTCGCCTACGTGCGAACTTCAATTCAACATGGCACCAGCTGAACTCGTTGGCAAACGCAAATTTGGCCTCATTAAGTACGTTATGAGCCTTATGGATGGCGCACGATTGGCTGTATCGGCGCAAGCATTAGGTATTGCACAAGCTGCTTTTGACGAAGCCGTAAAATATGCAAATCAGCGCGAACAATTTGGAAAAGCTATTGTTGAACTTCCAGCCGTATACCAAATGCTCAAGCACATGCAGGCCGAAATTGAAACAACACGCATGCTTATGTATCGCACTGGCCTTGCTGTGGACTTCTTAGACATGTATGAGCGCCAAGCCGAGCATGGCAAAGATGTGCGCGCAGAAGCCAAGGCTGCAACAGCAGTGGCCTCGTTTCTCACTCCGCTCACAAAATTTACTGCAACCGAAATGTCCAACAAAGTTGCCTACGATGCTCTCCAAATTCATGGCGGATGCGGCTACATGAAAGATTTCCCGGTGGAACGTCTGTATCGCGACGCACGCATCACCAACATTTACGAAGGCACAACGCAGCTGCAAGTGGTAGCAGCCATCAGCGGCGTTCTTTCGGGCATGTTCAAGTCGGAAATGGATGCTGCTTTGGCCGCTCCAATGAGCGAACTCACGCACGAACACCAACGCATATCCGCATGGCTTGCGTCGGCACTTGAACTTATCGATACCGTTAAGTCGTGTAAAGATCGCGAGTTTGTGGACTATGTTTCCAATTACCTTGTTGAAATTGCGTCGTTACTTTATCGATCTGCACTGTATTTAGGATACGCAGAGAAAAATCCTTCTTGCCGCGATGTTCTCAAATTCTTTATGAACGACGTTGAGGTCCGGTTCGCTGGGCTAAAAATCCGTGTACAAACGCTTCAGCAATCGGTAGCAGAAAGCGGAGTTGCCTCACTCAAAAAAGATTTTGTTTTCCCAAAGAACTGATTTTTACTTGCAATAACGACGCTCCAAGGGCGAGCATAGTTTTTCCGGGCTAACTTTTACTTGCAATAACGACGCTCCAAGGGCGAGCATAGGTATTCCCGCTCGCACGCCTACCGAAGGCGCCACACGGCGCTACCGCGCCCGAGTTTTGGGCGTCGGTAAAACGCTCGCGGGAACACCTACGCCCCCCTTGAGCTCTTTATCGCAGCAAAAACGGAGACGCGGACTTGGAAAAACTTTCCGAGTACCGAAATAAAAACACCACCAGCTAAACCCAAAACCTCAATCTTAATTCGAATTTCCCTCTGTCGAGAGATCCATTTGTAAAGCCAAACGAAACTGGGCACTTTGCGGCCTTCAGGTTACAAGTGGATACAAAAAGGTATTGCACGCGATTTTTTTGACAGCGTTTGTTTGAAACCGGTTTGAAGTTCGAGGTTTGAAGTTCGAGGTTTCAGGAAAGGAAGTAAAGACCACAGTTATAGAAGGTATAGGTGCGACGCAATGCGGTTGGTTGATTTTCCGTTTACAGATTTGCGATAGACAGCTCAAGGGGAGCGTGGGTGTTCCCGCGAGCGTTTTACCGACGCCCAAAACTCGGGCGCGGCAGCGCCGTGTGCCGCCTTCGGTAGGCGTGCGAGCGGGAATACCCACGCTCCCCTTGAGCGTTGTTATTGAAAGCAAATATTGAAACAAAAAAATTGCGTCGTTATTGAAAGCAAACGTTGAGCGTCAAAAAGTAGACGTGCCTGCGTTCCCGTCAAACTTCCGTTGTAGAGAAACCCTCGCGATACCGCGATAATGGGCGCATATCTCTTCACGAGGATTTCTCTATGACAAATCAAAGCACCAGTTCTTTGGACACAGCCATGATTACCGTTATCGAAAACATGGCTCGAGTAATGACAGAAATAACCAATCAATCGGTAAACGAAATACTAAAAATTGCCACAAAATTCATGGACGACACTTCACGAAAAGCCCTTGAGGACTTTCACAAACTCTATTTTTCGGGCGACGATCTTTCTGCAAAAAAAGACGATATCAATTCCGACGTTGATCTCCTTTTTGAAGCGATTCAAAAAACACTCGCCGAGGGTGGAGACACTGACAACATCCAAGAATCAGAAGAAGACAAAACCGTTCGACTTGGTTTGGCTGCACTTCAAAAACAACTGGAAAGCATTGTGCAGCTCGATCTCGGCATGCGCGAAAAACTAGTCCCCGCCATTATGTCCATGCAGTTCGAAGACGCCACTCGGCAGCGGCTAGCACACCTCGTGGAAGTATGGAAAACAGCCGCGACACACTCAGGAGAAAGCGTTGCCACAATTCAAAATGCGGTACATGAAAAGGCGAACGCTATTTTTTCCTCGGCAGTAGAAAGAGGACTCTATTTTCCAATAGTTCTTCAAGAACCGCCTCCCGTCCATCTTTCAAATAACGAAAACTGGCTAATGAATCTCTTGTGAGGCCTCTTATGAAAATTGCTTCTTCAGAACCCGAATACCTTGAGCGTCTTTTAAACTACACCGATGCATGCCTTAGTGCGACTTGCAAAGAAGCGGAAAAATCGGTGGAAATCGTGGCAAAGCTACTCGATGCGCTCACACAAGACATCGCACGCATATCCAGCATGTCTCAAGACACGGTTAGCGCTCTTCAATCGGTTCGAGACATCCTTCGCGAAAGCCAATCTGAAAACAAGACAATGACCGCAGTGGGACTTCGCTCTCTTGCAAAGGCTCTTAGCGCAATGCACAAAGAACATCATGAGATTAGCGACGTCATTGCACCACTGGTAACCACTTTACAATTTCAAGATCGTGTGCGCCAGCAAATGGAAAACTTGGTAAAAATGCTTCGTATCTGGATGGAGTATCGCACTAAAAACCCTGAAAACACCGAAGAAAATCTTCTTGAGTTTGGATCAGTGCTCGGAAAGCCGACCACTACCGACGAAGAGCGCGAAGTTCTCAAGCAAGTTTTTCCTGGCCTCACATTTAGCGAAAAGATTGATAATTCCGATGATTTCTTCTTTTCCTGAGGTATTTTTATTTATGTTTTTTTAGCAGAGGAATTTCATGGCAGAATTTAAATTCACCAATAAATTTCTCACAGATCATACCAAAGTAGAACGACAGCACAAACGACTTTTGCAACTCGTGGCAGAGTTCTTTTCGCAAGTGGGCACAGGCACCGCACGAAACAACGCAATTAAAAAGTTAAATGAGCTCGTAAACTATGCCCGCCAGCATTTTTCCTCTGAAGAAACGCATGAACTCCTCGCAAATGGCTCATTATCTAACTCAACATGGAGAACTCAGAACCAAGGCAGAAAATCTTCAAAAACAGGCCACAGGGGAAAGCTTGTTCCTTCGACCAATCTCCCACATTTACTGAGAGACTGGCTCACGGAGCATATTTTAAAATACGACATAGCAAATATAAAACAAGTACAATTCTATAAAAATGTAATATAAAGGATGAAAAATCTCACAGATTCAATACGTCACCAAAATCAGATGCAAAAGAATTCACTCCACACGGCTGGGATATGTCAATTTGTAACATACGAGGTTATTAATGAAAATCATTGAATTCCAAAAAGAGTTTATTACTGGAAATGCGAAAATTGACCTGCAACACGAAAAAATACTCCAACTGATTTCGACATTTTATGAGATTCTTGGCACCAAGGAATCGCGCGCACAAACAATTAATTTTCTCATCATGATCAACGAATACACAACAAAACACTTTTCTGATGAAGAACAATTTATGCAGTCCATGGAATATCCGTACTTCGAGGCACACAAAAAAGCACATGAAGAAATTAGTAAAAAAAGCGCCGATATGCTCGAAGAATATAAAGCTGGCACTCTTTCCCATTCCGTAGAACTTGCACTATTCATAAGGCAGAATATTTCAGAACAAATAGTAAAACACGACATTCACTTCACTGAGTGGCTACAAGAAAGATACGAAAAAAATACAAAAAAGTGATCCAGATAACCATAAAAATTCCTTCACATCGAGTTTTCTCATTTGTAGAAATTTGTAGAAATTTGTCGAACCCTGCCACAAAAAGGAATCGGAAATGTCGCTTTATCTTGCAAAAAAAACAACATCGCAGTCCTTTTTTGCCTCCATTGCTATAAGCGTCATCGCAGCAGCATCCCCCAACACATCTCTCGCTGCCGAAAAAAAATTGAAAGATGAAGATCGTGGAACCAATTCCCTCGCAATGCGAGCCAAACCAAAATACAGCAGCAATTTTTCTCATTTTGACTTCGCCAACCCGGACGCGAATAAAGGTGGCACGCTCACTTTAGCATCACAAGCAGCCTTTGACACAATGAATCCTTTCAGCGCCAAAGGCACCACAACAACAATGATCAGTTTAGCGAATGTTTTTGAAACGCTCATGACTTCCTCCCTGGACGAACCCTTTTCGCAATACGCACTTCTTGCCAAAAGCGTTGAATTGGGTTCGGACGCCATGTCTGTCACATTTCACATAAATCCCGAGGCACAGTTCTCCGATGGCAAAGCAGTCACTGCCGACGACGTCATATTTTCATACGAACTACTGTCATCCGAAAAATCAAAGCCCTTCTATCGAGCGTACTATGCAGACGTAAAGTCGGCGGAAAAAACTGGCACGTTGGGAATTAAGTTCCACTTCAAAAAGAAGAATTCTGAACTCCACATGATTCTTGGACAGCTGCCAGTTCTGCCAAAACACTTTTATGCCACGGGCGACTTCAACAAAGACTTCGTGCACAAAGTATTAGGTTCAGGGCCCTATATCATTAAAGACTTTGAATTCAACAAAATTGTGCGTGCTGAAAAAAATAAAAATTATTGGGGAAAAAATCTTCCTGTCAATAAAGGTCGATTCAACTTCAATTCTTTGGTTCTTAAAAACTACAA
>CAIZES010000493.1 GCA_903932045.1 uncultured Silvanigrella sp.
ACTAACACCACAGCAACTCGGACTTTGGATTTTAATCGCCTTATTGAATTAGGGGTGATTATTTGCGCAGGATCTGGGAAAATACATATTATAAACTCAAATAGCTTTGCCTTAGTTAAGGCCATAAGCCATCTGTTGCCGAGCCGATGCGGATGCAGCAGACGCTTCACAAAAAACCGTTGACCAAAACCGTTGACCAAAACCGGTGCTGCTCGTCAGCGCATGTTGAACTTCACCCACCGTAAATCCATTTCATAGCCATGCTACCATTGTCCTATCACAAACAGAACCAGGAGGGCGCATGAATATTCGAAAGCGCGGCGCACCCCTGTGTCTAATGATGCGGTTACAATCAGTTTACTTCCACTAATCCCGTTTTTTGAAAATTAGAATCTTGCAACCTCGCTTCCTCTTTTTTCTTGGCGAGAATTTGTTCCCACTTCAAGCCTTGAGCGATGAGTTCGGCTACCTGTTGTTCGAGCGTCATGTTGCATTTTCTGAAACTCTTAGCCCCAAAAATTTGAACATCCAATTCTATCCATTTTCTGGATTGCTGTGCGGAAAATCCCGATCTCATCCAAGATAGAGTGGCAAGGTCGGAAATTGGTAATGACAACCACGCTGCAGCCTCGTTGAATGAAATACCCACGCGAACGAGAAAAATGTATTTTTCAATTTTGTGCAGACAAAGTATTTTCCAGCCTTATTATGGGCTTCAATGAGCTTCTTGCAAAAGAATAGACGGTATGGTTCGCTTCTTGAAGTGAGGCTGACAAGAGTATAGTATTTCTTTTATGAATCAAAACCATTTCAAAAAAACCAAGGGGCATCGCATGAATCGCATGAATCGCATGAATCGCATGAAAGGAGCATCTCCAACTGTAGCTTATTTTTCACGTATTTTTTACGCAGCTCCTTTAGCAAGTACGGCAATTTTATTCACCTGCAGTTGCAAGATTTCAAACTCTCTTCGAAACGATTCAACTCCAGAAGGCTCCGTTATTAATAAAAGTGCTTTTTTAAAACTTGTGCATGACAACGAAACCTTTAGGGTTTGTGTTAAAATGGAAGGCGACAACTCAGGAAATCCCATCGCACAAAAACTGTGGGAAGAAACCCCTGCTCTCCTTGAAAAGGTTATCAATGAATGGCGCTCCCTTCTTGATGGCTATCCTGGCTGGAATCCAAAAGTGAAAAATGTAAAAGCCATAACAAACTGCAGCGAAAACCCAGCTTTGGGAAAAACATATTTTGTCACTTATCATTTCAATAACTCCCTTCAACCGCTTTGCGATAAGACGTTGTATTTAAAGGGGACCAACTGTCGCAGTTTTGCGGAGGGCACTCGTGTGCATATGCACGAGAAGAATTTTGATGACAGAGAGTTTGTACTTCTTCATGAAACAGGGCATATATTGGGTCTCGGCGATACTTACGATGCTGCTGGATATCAAATGAACGTAGAGGCAAAAAGCGAGGATTCCGTTATGAATGGAAACTCACGCGAAAGTATTTGGGGTGCATTAACGGGCGATGACAAAGGCGCAATTCGTTCGTCGTGGGACTATGTTCGCACAGGGCAATTGCATTGTACCGAAGGGTTTAAGCAGTTGAAATCGGCACAATCCGCGTCGTTGCTTGTTTGTATTCCTGAAAAAGGAGCAATTCCTTCCTGGGTGCCTCCCGTTTTTCGCCCTTACTAATTGGCGCTATTTTTTTTCAGACACCACAGTATCAGACGTCAGGAGCTTTTTCGCGACGGCGCATATCATGACATTGTCGGTATGGAAATTCTAGCGAGCGAATTCAAAGTGAAATTATGAACGATTCAACCATCATCTTTTTCGCAAGTTTCAGCTAAGCAAAGTCAGGCTGTTTGACAGTGAAATCCAGCAGTGAAATGCAGCAGTGAAATCCAGTAGTGAAACCAGTATTTTTGATTAATAGAGAAATAGGAAAAAAGGATAGAAAAAAAATATTTTTCAATCTGAAAAACGCAATTCAAAACAATAGAGGCTGCGGTCTTTTTCCCACAGAAGCGTGTTTCACTTGTGTTCTGTTTTTTCCCAACTCTCAATGGGTCCAGGTCTTACAACAAATATTGGGTGTGCAATGATTTTCGAGGGATCAAATTCTTGCGCCAAAACAGGGGAGCGTTGTTTCAATTTGTTCAACAGGTGTAGGGACTCAAATTTAAGTTGCCCAGCGGTGACGGAAATTAACTGCTCGCAACATGCGGATGACGATATGGGACCTAATCTTCTTATATCAAAATTATATCCATGGTTGGTAGCTACGCGGTGAATTTCGACGAGAAAACACTGAAGGGCCGCAACAGGATTGTTTTGAGAACGAAAGCGTTCGAGTTGCGGATGACGCGTATAGCCTTTGGTTCGTCCATTCAAAACCGCCAAGGCTAGCAATCCTTCTCGCCATAATGCCACGAGTCCTTTGGTGTCGAGATGTTTTGGGTGCAGTGACCATAAGCGCATTATAAGCTCCTAACCGTATCGCTGCTGAGAGCAATGGAGCATACCAGAGTGTCGTTGTTGTGAGTCCAAAAAGTAGGGCAGCTTCACGAAAATTACACTTCCTATCATCTTTGGGAACTGCGAAAGTAAGTGTTGGCCAGAGCAACGCATCTGCCGAGTCAAGCCCGCAGCTCGATCATTTGACTCTTCGAAACCGTTTATCGAAGAGGATTCGGTTGTGAGCATTCAATTTACAAGGAGCTTTGGGTTGTTTCGGAGCACTGGCCGCGTCATCAAAAAAAAACTGAGGCGCGCGGGTTTTTCGGAATGCTGGCGGAGAGGGGTGGCATTCGAGCTGTTGCGCTTGCAGGCTCCATCATGAGCCGCAGCAGGCGGATAGTCGTTCGTCCAAAAACGAAATGCCTGTGCGAGCAGCGCGGGTGCAAAAATCAGGTCTCACAAAATATCTTGCGTTATGCGATTTACTGCTTTGAATTCCCGCTGCAACGCAACTTGGAGGAAATGTACAATGAAGTACCTGCTATTTTTGCTATTGCAGCTATGACGCCGATCTCCAGTAAATCGCTGGCTGGCACACTTGCCTTGAATCAGGCGCCGTCTGGCGCGATTGTTGATAAAGTACCTCCGACAAACGCGATTCACGCTTGTTCAAAATCGGCCGCTTACAATAGAACAGGTGCAACTACAATTTGTTTGTCTTCTTAAAGTGAGCCCAGTTTATTGTCTGTGGGCTGCAATCGCGATACATATGGATGCAGTTATGTAAGGAGAAAAACAACATGGCTTTATCAATGAAATCAGGCTCAGTGTCTTGCGCTTTGTTAGGTGACGAAGGTTTTGTTGCGGCAGTGCATGGCGGTGCGGGGCCTGAAGATCCAAAGGGCGATGCAGCAAATTCGGCGTGGGAAGCTATTTGCGAAGTCGCCAAGTCTCTTGATGGTTGTAACGCCCGCAGTATTTGTTTGCCAAAATCAACACAGAAACCAACTTCTGTTGCGGAATGGATAGCGTTGCAAGGTGCTTCACTGTTGGAAAATAATGTAAATTTTAACGCGGGCTACGGTGCGGCTTTGCAGGAAGACGGTAATGCACGTGTGAGTGCGAGTTTTATGGAAAGTCAGCGACAAAAGTTTTCTGCGGTGATGAATGCGTTAGAGGTTAAAAATCCTTCTCAGCTGGCGTATTTTTTACAAAGCGAGCGATTTTGCGTTCTCGATGGAACAGGAACACAAAATCTGATGCGCGATTTGGCTATTCCTCGTGAAAATCTTATTGCGGAGCACCGCTTCAATCGTTGGATTGAACTCAAAAGAAAATCCATTTTAACGAAAGTTGCCGACGGAAAGGGAACAATTGGATGCGCCACTTTTGACACTCAAAAACGCTTGGCTGTGTGCACAAGTACTGGCGGAGTTGGTAACGAAACCGTGGGTCGTGTTGGAGACACTCCCACAGTTGCTGGCAACTATTGTTCGAATGTGTGTGCTGTGAGTTGCACGGGTTATGGCGAACAAATTTTGAATTCGGCAATTGCTACAAAAATTTGTACGCGCGTGAGCGATGGGCTTTCGCTGTTTCAAGCGTGTGAGAAAACATACAAAGAAGCTGATGCAAAAAATTATGGAATAGCTTCAATATCACTAGCGTATAATGCAAATACGCATTCTGTGGATTGGTGTATGGCAACAACAGAAGACTATTTTATTTGGGCTTTGGTTACTCCCAAGGGAATTATTCATTTTCGGAATTAATATTGCTAATCGCCGCGACTTTGTTGTTTAGTTTTCGAAAAGAGCATCCACAAATTCGGCAGACGAGAAGGGTTCGAGGTCTTCCACGGTTTCGCCAACACCAATGTAACGGATGGGGATTTTGAGCTCGTTCACAACTGCGATTGCAATGCCGCCTTTTGCGGTTCCATCGAGTTTTGTAAGAACAATGCCGGTGATATTGACAATTTCCCTAAACACGCGCGCTTGTTGCAGTGCATTCTGGCCGGTGGTGGCATCTATCACTAAAAGCACTTCGTGCGGCGCATCGGTAATTTCTTTGCCAATAACGCGCCTTACTTTTGCAAGTTCTGCCATGAGGTCGTTGCGGTTGTGAAGGCGTCCCGCTGTATCAATTAAGCACAGTTTTTTTCCTTGTGCTTTAGCAATTTTTACGCTTTCAAAAGCCACAGATGCGGGGTCGGAGCCTGGTTTGAGTTGCACAAAAGCAGCTTCTGCACGTTCGGCCCAAATGCGAAGTTGATCCACTGCTGCTGCGCGAAAGGTGTCGGCAGCACCAATGGCAACATCTTCGCCGCGGAGTTTGGCTTTGTATGCAAGCTTGCCTGTTGTTGTGGTTTTGCCCACGCCATTCACACCAACAACCAACACCACATGGGGGTTATTTGTGTTGCTTTCAATTGTGGAAGGAACGTTGTTTCCGGAATTTAACAATGCAAGAATTTCTTCTTTTAGTAATTTCCGAATGGCATCGAAGTTTGTGCTGTCGGCTGCCGGAAGTTTTGTGCGAACTTTTTCAACAAGGAGTTCACTTGTTGTAACTCCTACGTCGGCTTGCACAAGGGCTTCAAAAAGTGTGTTGAAAATATCTTTGCGTGTTACTTTTGCATCTTTGGAAAGAAGCACTTCATCCAGTGAACGGAATATTTGCCCGTGAGTGCGCCGCAATCCTTGCACCAAACGTTCGTGCCAAGTTGGTGCATGAGGTTGCGGCGGCTCTGCTTGTTGTGCCTGTGCCGGTCCCTGTGCCGGTCCCAGTGCCTCGATAGGGGCCTGGGTAGCGGCCTGTGTTGGTATTTGTTGTGCTTGCGGAGTTTCTTGAACGCTTTTTTGAGTGCTTTTGGGAGCGTGTTTGGGAGCGTGTTCGGGAGCATCTCGTGGAGTTGGAGTTTGAGTTGTTTTTTGTGCTCGTTTCCGGAGAAAAATCCACGCAGTGATTCCTCCCAGAAAAAAACATACGAACGCCACTGTGAGCGTTATTTCCATCGAGCTCAATGAGACTTCCATGGTGGGGCTCCATTAAGTCCAATTGTGGCGTTGAATAATGCTATTAACCAAACCCAAAAGCCGTGAGTTGTCGTCGGTTGGGGTTTTCTTCGAAAGAGATAAAATGGCATTTTTTGCTTCTTCCGAGGTTTCGGCTTGGGCCTCAAGACAGTCAATTGCTGCAAGCTTGAGGTTGTCGTGTCGGCTTGTCACAAACGGCAAAGTTTTTTCAACGATGCGAGGGTCGTTGATTTCTTTAAGAGCGAGCAAAATTTCGATGTTTCTGTCCATTTGAATTTCATCGAAATGAGCCAAATCTGTGCTCACGTTCTTAAGAAGAAGATTTGTGAATTCGTCTTTGCTAAACATGCGTTCGGTAAGCTTAATGGGCCACCCTATATGACGGGCTTTTGCAAGCTGTTCTTGTACGAATGGCTTCGCAATGTCGGTGTTTTTTAGAAGTATCTCACTCACCATTTCTTTTTCGCGAGCGTCTTGAATGGCGTGGTCAACCACCATGTCAAAGCGTTTGATGAGTTGCGGCACCGAAATCGCTGGTGGAAGTGCGGAGAGCGCATCAATGGCTTCGAGACGATTTTCCTTGGTTGTCATCATGGTCTTAAGAGTTTCACCGTATTTTTCGGCTTGCTGTTTCGATTTATTTTCTTTGAACGTTTTAAACTTTGCAAAAATTCCCACTGTGTTGCTCCCTATTATTTTAGGCTGTTGCTTGCGTCTTTTTTGTTTGCGTCTTCCAAAAGGCTCTTGATGGCGTCTTTGCGTGAGGGTCCTTTTGCCACAAAAATCCACACAATTGCTATGATTGTGAGTGTGATTCCAATGGCGTGACCCGTCCAGTAGGTGGAGTCGGGAATTTCGGCAGCGCCGTGCGTTCTTACCGAGACGGTTGGCGTTGTTACAACCGGAGTTGCATTCGTAGTTGCATTCGTTGTTACAACCGGAGTTGCGTTGTGAGTTGTATTCGCATTTGCATTTGTAGAATTTGTTGGTGTTGCTGCTGTTGAATTCGAGTTTGTCATGGTTGAGAATCCTCAGTGAGTACGCCAAAAAAAGGAACTTTCAATTCTTTGGAATCGGGGTCATTTGTTCGAACAATCAGAGTTCCGGAAATATTAATGGAGGGACCTTCAAAAATCAGTTTCGGTGGAGTTTTGAGATCCACTGTAACCGTACGCGAGTTTGATTGGATTGTCACAGAAATGAGATCTTCATTTTGGATATTCTTAAGAGATTCCGTTTTCTTGATGTCGGCCTGAACGGATTCAATTTTGAAATCGGAAAGAGTGCTTGTGAGTGACACGCTTCGGCGTGAACGCCCTCCATGTGTTACTGCGCCGAATTCAATGTAGCTGTTTGAGAGTCGTGTTTTTGGAACAACTTCTCCAACGACAGGAATAACAAGTTCCTTCATATGAGTTGACGTGTTCCATACTGTGATGCGTTCTCTGAACGGCCCACTGGGAAGAGGTGTTTTGAATGACGCTTCAACGCGCATTCCTTTTACGGAGGGTTCTGTGTGTAAAATAATGCTAGGCGAGCTGGAAACGATCGCAAGAATTTTGGTATCGGTTGAATTCTCAGTGAGATCTTTTTTGATTTTTTCTTGATCAGCCGGAACCCTTGCGAGAATGGTATCGGAAATTTTTCTTCCGTTTCCGGGTGCTTTTGTTACAACTTCAATATTTATTGTGGCTGATTTGGGAAGATTTTTATCAATTTCTCCCAAAGTGACAACCGAAGGAGTTGCTCGAATTTCTTCTTTGATGTTGGCATTCACTTCCAGGATAGTTGTGACGTGTTCGGGGTCATTTGAGTCTACCGTGATGGTTCTGAGAATAGGACCCGAAAACCAGCCTGTGTCAAAGTCAAATGAGATTTTTCCCGACTCTTCGGGAGCCAACCGGTTTCGAGGCTGAACCTGTGTGTTGAAACAGCCGCACGAAGCGTGAATGCTGCGTATGTCTAGAAATCCCTTGCCCTTGTTTTGGAGTGAGAAAAAGTGAGTGAGTTTTTCGCCACGATAAACAGTTCCAAAATCGTGGCTCAGCTGCTGAAACGAGATTTCAGGAGTATCGCCAAGAATGGCCGAATCGTCTTCGGCCTGCGCGATTGAACTCAGAGCGCAAATAAAGGCTGCGGCGGTGCCGCGGGATATGTTCTGAAAGGCCATGTTGTCCCTTCCTAATCTTTCGTGCTAGGACCATGCAATGAAATCAACATTGGAGACTATCAGATGTTCCTCCCGAGTCGCAAATATGTGGGTGCGGTCGTATTGTCGGTTTTGAGCGGCGCGTTGCTGGCGCTAGCCATGTCGGGCCCTGTGTTGGAGCGTGGATTGGGTTTTTTGGCTCCAGTAGCGCTTGTTCCGCTTTTTGTGGCGCTCGATTTGTTGCCGAGTCAGGCCACACCTAATTTGAAACCCTACATGCGGGTCACTCGTTTGACTCCATTTGGGCGATTTCTTATGGCGCTTGGGTTGGTTTGGATAGCGGGAAGCACCTTTGTTGGAATGTCGTTTTCGTGGATTGTTGTTCCTATTTTGCGCTTTTTTCATGTATCGTACCCTGCCGCATACGTATTGAATATGTTGTATTGTTTGGTGTGTGGCCTGTATCTCCCGATTTTATTATTTCCTTTTTTGTTGAATTCAGCCCGATCCGTGCGCAAATTTGCCGAGCCTTTTCCGCTCTGGACAATGGTTGTTGTTGCCACGGCAATTGAAGTTTGGTTTCCGCGTCTTTGGCCTTGGACGCTGGGTGGTTTGGTTCAAGGCTCGCATGCCCTTGAACAGTGGATATCTGTTTTTGGTGCATCAGCATTAACACCCCTCGTTTTAATCTCAAGTGCCTACGTTGCTCGGACGGTTGTGGGCGCTGGTGCCGGATTTGTTCGCTTTCTGCTCACATTTTCAAGCGTTGCACTTGTTTGGCTTGTAGTGTGGGGGCTGGGTAGCTGGCGATACGAAGTTCTTTCGTCGCGTGTTGCCGAGCTCAAAAAGTCTGAGATTGTGGCAATTCGTCCCAATTTTGTGCCGCTTTCTCATTTTCGCTTCGAGCTGCCATCGAAAGCTGAAAATCTGGGTAAACTCATTGCTTTGTCACATGCTGCGCTCTCTGAGCGTGTTGTAGCAACAGGAAAGCCAGATCTGGTAATTTGGCCTGAAGGTGTTTTGCCCGAAGATTTTCTGACAACGCCAGACAATCTTACAGCGGTGCGGGCACTTTCTGCAAAAACCAATGTTCCGGTCTTGCTTTCGGCTACAGAATTCGACGCCGCAGAAATTGCTTCCCATGGAATGGAGCAAGCGCGTGCTTTAAATAGTGCATTTTTGGTTCGTGCCGACGGTTCGCGGAGCGAGAGTTATTATCAAAAAGAGCTGGTGCCCTTTTTGGATGTTGCACCTTTTTCCGAGGTTGCCCCATTTCTTTCACAAGCAATTCACGATGTTTTTCCCGCGCGCCGGTTTGAGGAACGTCAAACAATAATGTCTATTCCCTATTCTCCGGATTTTCGGGTGGCGAATCTTATTTCTTTTGATGTTTCGAGCTGGAATTTCGCAAGGAAAATGGTTTCGCGGGCAGAGGTCGGATTTTTTGCGCATCAGAGCAATGGAGTATTTGTTGATGGAACAGCAGCAATGCGCTTGATGGAAGCCATGGTTCGCTTACGTGCTATTGAAACGGGGCGCTCCATTGTGTCTGTTTCGAATACCGAAAAACCTGTTGCTTTTGATCCGCTTGGGCGGGATATTTCACCTATCGTGGAATCAAGCTCTAATTGGAGTTTTTTTCTGGTCCCAGTATTTGATAGTGAGTCGTTTCGATCTACCTTTTACACCGATTTTGGTAATTTTCCTTTGGCTGTTGCTACTTTTTTTGCCTTATTTGTTTTGGCGCTTGCCAGTTTTCGTCGTGCACGCTGAATGCTTGTGAGCATGCAGAGAAGGGGGCTTTGTGTCGCTGTTGTCGGAACGTTTGCGCCCCAGTTTTGCGAATCCAGATTTCTTGGTTGGTAACGCTTCCCGAATTTGGCGCAGAGATCTCCAGCAATGGCAAACACAGAATAAGTTTCATGTGATTCTTTGGGGTCCTCCAGGTTCTGGAAAAACAACATTAGCTCGCATGTTGGCCGAGGCTTCGGGTTTGCCCAGTGTTTCGCTTTCTGCCGTGCGCGATGGGGTGAAAGAAATCCGGGATGCTGCGGTGCGTAACCCCGGTTGTTTGCTCTTCATTGATGAAATTCACAGGCTTTCTCGCAATCAGCAAGATGTTCTTTTGCCTATTTTAGAGGAATCTTCAGTTTGGATGGTGGGTGCCACAACCGAAAGTCCTTCTGTCACACTTGCGCCAGCAATACTTTCCCGGGTGCGAAATATCCATGTGTCTGCGCCAACTGCCACAGACGTAGAACAATGTCTTGCTCGGGCTCTTGCTGTGCTGAAAGCCGACAATCCGAGTTATCAGTTAGCGCGCACCGAGCGTCTTGTGCAACAAATATTTCCCAAAATTGTGAAGGCAGCACAAGGGGATGTTCGCTTTGCACTGAATACTTTGGAATCCATTTTTTATTGCGAAAATCCCGACGACGAAGAAGAAGTCTTGCGAAATTCTTTGCGAGCCTTTACGGCGCGAGAGCATTACGACTGGATTAGCGCCATGATTAAGTCCTTGCGTGGCAGTGATCCCGATGCGGCTTTGTTTTATGCCA
>CAIZES010000494.1 GCA_903932045.1 uncultured Silvanigrella sp.
GAGAAAACGAATTCATTGCGCACGTGTCCAGTCCGTCAACCGGATTTTCGAAGCACCCGTTGGGTGCGGGACTCGGCGCTGGAAATTTGGGAATTATCGATGGTTTAACTAGATTTCCGGGTTTCCATTCACGGATTCAGGGCAGGATTGAAGGGGTGCCATATCATTGGCGGCAAGTGTGCACTTTTTTTAGTTTGGAGTGCGCCTAGGAGTGCGCCTAGGAGTGCGCCTAGGAGTGCGCCTAGGTTAGTTTTGCAAACCTGGCAGTGAAGTGACGAAGAATGGGAGCTTCGTAGGTAAACTTGTAGCCCTGCAGCTCGTTTCGCTTTTGGAAGACCTCTTCCACAACTTCAGCTACGTAATCCATATGGCTTTGCGTATACACGCGGCGAGGGATGGCCATTCGGACGAGCTCCATGGGAGGAGCGATGTGTTTTCCTGCGGCATCACGTTTGCCAAACATCACGCTTCCAATTTCCACGGCCCGTACGCCACCAGTGGCATAGAGTTCGGCGGTTACAGATTGTGCTGGAAAATGCTCGGGCGAAATGTTGGGCACAAAGCGGCGTGCGTCGATGTAAATTGCGTGGCCACCAGCGGGTTCAAGAAAGGGCACTCCGGCGGCTGTCATTTTTTCTCCAAGATATTCGATGGTGCGAATGCGGTAGCGAAGGTAGTCTTCGTCTACAATTTCTTCAAGGCCTTGAGCGATGGCTTCAAGGTCGCGTCCTGCTAGGCCGCCGTAGGTGGGGAACCCCTCGGTAACAATAAGCACGTTTCGAGATTTTTCAGCAAGTTCTGTGTCATTGAGAGCAAGGAATCCGCCAATATTGACAAAGGCATCTTTTTTGGCGCTCATGGTTACACCGTCGGCATATGAAAACATTTCCTGGGCAATTTCGAGAACAGGTTTGTTTTCGTATCCTTTTTCGCGGGTTTTGATAAACCAGGCATTTTCTGCAAAACGGCATGCATCAATAAAGAAAGGAATTCCATATTTTCGGCATATAGCTTGTGTTTCTCTTACGTTTTGCATGGAAACGGGTTGGCCGCCACCGGAATTATTTGTCACTGTGAGGAGGCAAAGTGGGATATTTTTGGCCCCTTTTTCCTTGATGAAGGCTTCAAGTGCTGGCACGTTCATGTTGCCTTTAAAGGGAGCTTTTACTTCGGGACGTTTTCCTTCGTCGGTTAGAAAATCGAAGGCTTCAGCTCCCGAAAATTCGATGTTGCCGCGTGTGGTATCGAAGTGAGTGTTGCTTACAAAAAACTTTCCGGGACCTCCCATGACGGTTGCCAATATTTTCTCGGCAGCGCGGCCTTGGTGGGTTGGAATGATATATTTCATTCCGGTTATTTCGCGGACCTTGTTTTCGAATCGAAAAAAACTTCGCGACCCTGCGTAAGACTCATCGCCTTCCATAATGCCTGCCCATTGCTTTGCGCTCATGGCCGATGTTCCGCTATCCGTGAGGAGATCGATGGTAACGTCGTCTGCCTTGAGTAAAAACACGTTGTGGCCAGCTTCCTCCAACAGAGCACGGCGTTCTTGCTCACTGGTAAATCGAATGGGCTCTACGGATTTAATGCGAAAAGGCTCTATGATTGTCTTCATAAAAAACTCCTGTCGGCTTGGACGTTGAACGCTTTGCACGGAACTGTTTCGTTAATGAGGTCAACCCATACTTTTACCCTCTTTCCTCATATTTTCAACCCTGCGTGGTCATGCGGTGGCGGATTCCGAGGTCGTGGAGTATTTTTGAGAATTTTGAGAATTTTGAGAATTTTTGGTAAGCGAATGATTGTTTACTTGTGGGGAGGATATTTTTCTCTTACAGCTTCGAACTCTTGACGGCTCTCTTGAAGAATTTTTACAAGTTCCGGATCAAAATGTTTTCCCGAGTCTTGCTCAATTGTTTCGTACACTTTTTCCATGGGCCACGATTCTTTGTAGCAACGTCGCGAACACAATGCGTCGAAAACATCGACGATTGCAACAATGCGTCCTTCAATGGGGATGTTTTTGCCAGCGAGTTTATTTGGATATCCTGTGCCGTCCCATTTTTCGTGATGCATAAGTGCTATAATGGCGCCCATTTTTAGCATGGGTGATTCTGCGCCTGTTAGCATCTCGTGTCCGCATGCAGCGTGCTCCTGCATAATAAGTCGTTCCTCGGGTGTTAAAATCCCGGGTTTCTTAAGAATGGCATCGGGAATTGAAATTTTTCCTACGTCATGAAGCGTCGCGGCAAGACGCATGATGTTGCATTCTTCTGTTGTGTATCCTAATTTCTGAAACAAAATAGCGCTATATTCGCCAATACGTTCAATGTGGCCATGCATATCGTGATCCCGATATTCGCATGCTTTCACAAACTGCATCACGGTCTCGTAACGAGAGCGACGGAGTTCTTCGGCCTGCTGTAAGTTCTTAAGAACAATACCCACCTGATTTGCAAGAACACGGATGTATTCAAGCATTTCTGCAGGAAATGGTGCGATGTCTTCACCGGAAATATGATTTATGAGTTCCAAAACGCCTAGTAGGTTTTGCTTTGAGTCCAACATTGGGATGGCGAGAATGGATTCGCAGCGATAATTATTTTCTTCGTCCCATTGGGAGTTATAGGAGTAGTTGGCATCTGCTGGAAGTTTGTAGACGTCGTCAATGGAAAGAATTTTTTTGGTAATGGCGCAATGACCTACAATTGTTTTGCTGTTGATTGGGAGAATAATATTGGAAAAGTATTGCATACCACCCGCATCACCACTCATCCCTATATTGAGGCTTGCTAGAAACTCTAATTCTTTGTTGTTGGAAGACAGAATGGAACATCCCTCACAACTTCCCATAACGACCGCAATCTTGGCGACCTTTTCAAGGAGATGACTGATGTTATCGATTTCTGCCAGCGCCGTTCCTGCTTCAAAAATTTGTTTGAGGTAGTCGAGCATACGGTCGTCGGCTGAGAGCCGCTTGCCGGGTTGCACAACTCCTTTTTGTACCGCAATTGAACGCATAACGTCTCCACGCATTCGAATGTCACGAATGTCACGAATGTCACGAATGTCACGAATGTTCTGGATGAGGTGTCGGAAGAAATGCGCTTTACTGTGCGGAAATGTTTGCTGGAGAGCGTCAACGTCTTGACGACTGAAAATATACTGACGATGCGTTATCGCACGGGCATTGTAACCATTGTTTTTTGAAGCTCCACAAAGCGCGGATAGGTTACAAGATCTCGAACATCATTGTGCATTGGATTGGCAAGAATCTGCTCGGGAGTTCCTTGTTGAACAATTGTTCCGTTGCTGCATATGCACAAATGATGGGCCAGGGAGAAAACGTCAAATAAATCGTGTGTCACTAGCACAACGGGCACTTGATGTTCTTTTTGAAAGTCGCGTACAAGTTCTCCAAGGCGTATGCGAGTGGGGCTATCCAGTGCGGAAAAAGGCTCGTCCAAAGCGAGTAAGCTTGGATTGGAAACAAAAGCACGCGCCAAGGCAACACGTTGCTTTTGACCACCTGAAAGCTTTGCAGGAAGGAGATGAGCTTTTTCTGCAACGCCTACCTTATTGAGAAGTGCCATGGCGCGATACATGCGTTGAGATTTAGGTATGCGTTGAGCTCCGAAAAGAACGTTTTGTAAAACGTTCATGTTGGGGAAGAGGGAGTCGTGTTGGGCAACGTAGCCAATAGAACGCTCTTGAGGATTTAAAAAAATGTTTTGTGAAGAGTTGAGAAATATTTTGTTTTCAAACTCAATAAATCCTGTGGCTTCAGGCTCTAGTCCCGACAAAATGCGTAAAAAAGTTGTTTTTCCAGAACCTGAAGGTCCAAAAAAAACATTGATGCCTGAGTTCAGGGTGGACGTCATTTCCAATGTAAAATCGGAACGGTGAAGCGAGAGATTAAAGCTCAGAGTGTTTTTCATTACAGAGCCTTTCGTTCAAAAGCTCGTACAATGAGCAAGAAACACGTTGAAATAAGGGTGAGGGTGATAACCAGGGTTCGGGCCTGTTCCCATTCACCTGCTGATGCAGAGGAATAAATGGCGAGAGGCATGGTTGTTGTGCGTCCGGGAATGTTGCCTGCAACCATCAATGTTGCTCCAAATTCTCCCAAACATCTTGCGAAGGAAAGAACGATTCCTGCAAAAAGACTTCTTTTAGCAGTAGGAAGAATAACAAAAATAGCGGTTTTGAGTTTGGAATGACCAAGTGTGTATGCTGTTTCTAATAAGTCTTTGTTGACCGATGCTATGGCGGATTGCGCTACGCGCACCATAAGAGGAAGAGAAACAACGGATGCGGCAAGAACTGCTCCTGCCGGGTGAAAAAGTATAGAAAAATTAAAAACCTTCTCTAGGAACGATCCTGCAATGCCGTTCCTTCCAAAAAAAACGAGAATGAAATATCCCACTACAGTAGGGGGTAAAACAAAGGGAAGTAAGAGAATAATTTCAAAAAACATTTTGCCGCGAAAATTTCGCATTGCAAAAACGTATCCTAAACAAGTTCCGAGCAACGTAACAATGAATGTTGCCAGTGTTGCCACCCATAAAGATAATTGGATTGCTGAAAGAATATTTGTATCCACGTGCTCACTCAAAACCGTATTTCGTAAGAATATATTTTCCGCGATGGGTTAAAAAACTGACGAATGTTTTTGCTAATTCGTTCTTTTTTGTTCGTGCTACAATCCCCGCGGAATAAATAATGGGAGAATGTGACCTGGAATCTAAGACAAATGCGGTTTTCACTGTTTTAGATTGCATGGCATCAGTTGCAAACACGAATGCTGCATCAACTTCGTTGCGTTCTGTATAGTCTAAAACTTGTCGCACATTTTCTCCAAAAACGAATTTGGGCTTGAGCGCGGTAAGTATGGCAAAATGAGCGAGGCTTTCTTCAGTGTATTTTCCGGCAGGCACGGTGTTTGGGTTGCCCACGGCAATACGTTTTACGGTGCTTTTCTTGAGGTCATCTAGGGTTTTACAATTTTCTTTTTGTGATAGTGGAACAATTGCGACCAATTTATTGCTGGCAAATCGGACGATACTGTTTTCAACTATTGCAGATTTCTTTTTCAGTAATTCGAGGTCGGATACGGCTGCCGATGCAAACACATCAACAGGAGCGCCTTGCTCGATTTGTATTCGGAGCAAACCTCCCGCAGCAAAATTATAAAGTAATTTGTGCTGGGGATTTTCTTTTTCGAATTCGTTTTTAATTTCGATGAAAGCATCTTTTAAACTGGCGGACGCCGATACTATGAGGTCCGAAGCCTGTGAGTGTGATGGGAAAAAAAAACAAGAAGCGACAGTTAAAATAGGCAATGTAATGAGTGTCGCAAGGGGTGTCGCAAGGGGTGTCGCAAGGGGTGTCGTAACACCCGTTGCAACAAGAAAAGAAGAAATGGAACGAGTTATTTGGTATACGTTTTTGCTCATTTTACAAGTTACCTGATATTCTTTTCTGTTGCGGCTTTTACAAATGCGCTGAAAAGTGGGTGCGGTTGCATGGGTCTACTCTTGAGCTCTGGATGAAATTGACACGCCAAAAACCATGGGTGAGATGGGACTTCCATCATTTCAACCAAAGTGCCGTCGGGGCTTTCGCCTGAAACCACAAAACCAGCATTTTCGAAGTCGGCTCGGTATTTGGGATTGAATTCGAAACGATGCCGATGGCGTTCGCTAATTTTTTGCGCTTGATATGCCTTTGCACCTTGTGAATGGGGCTTTACGATACATTCATACGCCCCCAACCGCATGCTGCCACCTTTACGTTCGATGTTTGTTTGGCTCTCCATGAGGTGAATAATTTTGTGAGATGCGCTGGGGTCGAATTCTTCTGAAGTCGCTTTGTTTAGCTTAAGCACATTTCTTGCAAATTCGATGGTTGCCAGTTGCATTCCAAGGCAAATTCCAAAGAAAGGCAAATTGTTTTCGCGGCAATAGCGAATGGCTTCAATTTTGCCATCCACTCCGCGATCTCCAAATCCGCCAGGAACGACAACACCATCCAAACCCGAAAGCATTTGCGCAGAATTGCCTGATTCCAGTTGTTCGGAGTCGATTCCGACAATTTCAACGGCAGATTCGTGCTCAATCCCAGCGTGGGTGAGGGCTTCATAAAGAGATTTGTAGGAATCGCGTACGCCCATGTATTTGCCAACAACGCCAATTTTGATCCGCAACTTGGGTTTTTCGATTCTTTCTAAGATACGAACCCATGGTTGCAGTTGGGGTTGTCCGCTCCAAATGCCCAGAAACTCACACACCCGAGCGTCCATTCCTTGGCTATGCAGCACAACGGGCATGCGGTAAATGGTGTCCACGTCCATGGCTTCAAAAACACAATCGCGTTCTACACTGCAAAAACGCGCAATTTTTCCGCGCAGTTCTTCTGACATGGGGTACTCTGTGCGGCACACAAGAATGTCTGGTTGAATCCCAATGGAACTCAGTTCCTTTACGGAATGTTGAGTGGGCTTGGTTTTCAGTTCGCCTGCGGCTTTAATGTAAGGAACCAGTGTGACGTGAACAAACACGGTGTTTTCTCGGCCAATTTCGTCGCGGTACTGGCGAATGGCTTCAAGGAAAGGAAGACTTTCGATATCGCCAATGGTGCCGCCCACCTCGATAATTGATACATCAACACCTTCGGAAGCTGCAAACATGTTTTCCTTAATTTGTTCCGTTACATGAGGAATAACCTGAACTGTGCCACCCAAGTAGTCGCCTTTGCGTTCTCTGCTTATAACGGCATCGTAAATTTGACCGGTGGTAAAGCTGTTTTTGCGGCGTAAATTTGCATGGGTAAAACGTTGATAATGGCCGAGATCGAGATCGGTTTCGGCACCGTCGTCGGTGACAAACACTTCGCCGTGCTGAATGGGCGACATAGTGCCAGGATCAACGTTGATGTAGGGATCCATTTTTGTCATGGCAACTCGAAGTCCGCGGGCCTCGAGGAGAGCACCAATAGCTGCCGCTGTAAGACCCTTGCCAATGCTGGAAACAACTCCGCCTGTGACAAAGATGTATTTGATAGGGTGTTGTTTGAAACGCCGATTCGTAGAACGACTTGATTGCTGCATAATGCCCCCGTGATTGCTACACGGAAGGCGAACCTAGCCGAAAAACGGCCTAAAGGGAAATTATTGCCCCATGAGTTTGTAACCCACCTGATATGCTTGTTTCAGGGCTACAGATGCCTGGAGGTGTATCCATGTCGCACGGCAGTGATTTGAATAGCTTTGTTTCAAAAATGCCACAAACAGCATCATCTACTGAGGATCTCATTTCTCAATTGCTGATGGGTTTTGTGGAACGAAATGTGGCGCCTCAAACTATTATAGATGTGTTTAAAGCGCAGGTGATTGATGGTGGGCTCTCCGCCCAGGTGCTGAGCGTTCCAACGGTTAACGGACTCATCGAGTTGCTCACCGCCAATCACAATATCCAGGCAGCAGTTGATCTTCTTCTCTTCCTGAGCGCTCGTCCAGGCTTCCCGCAGTTTCTTTCCAATCGAGCCGCTTTTGGTTTGGTTACTTTTTCGTTGCGAGTGTTGCCGGGTTTGGAAGAGCGCTGCGAGGCACTGAAATCGCAAAAAATTGTTTTGATGCTGGATTCGGCTATTCGGCGCGTTCTCTCGCCGGAAATTTCGGCAGTGGCAGGGCCTCAGGATCGGGCTCGCGTGGTGAATGCACTCAAGATATTGCCGGATAATTTAAAGTGCCGCCTTGCTTCTACGATGCCATCTGTTGAAGCGTTAAAGCGACTTTGTGTTGGTGAGTTTTCTGGAAACATGATTGTTTCACAAAAAAAAATCGCTATGCCAGGAGCTTCTCCACAAGATCTTTTGAAGAGTTTGCTGGAAATTCCCGAACACACTCTTGCTCAGAAAGGTGTGGCGCAGTTTCGGCCCATGGGAGCCGAAGACTCTATTTCTTGGAAAACCTCAAACTTGAATAATTTCCTTGCAGAGTTGGATAATGTGACGCTTTCTCCTTTTAGGCGCGGATTTCTGACCGAGTGGTTTTTTGATGGAATGCTTCGTGAAACTCTTTGTAACGAAAACTTTACACAAACTTTTTCGATGCTTTTAAAGAGCGCCGTGGATGCGCGTCCTCATGATGAAAGTGTGCTGAAGGGGATCTTGAGAGCTGTTCAGAGGGATCTCTCGCTTACAGCAATTGAGTTGAATTATCCCGATTCGCGCAATACCCAGTTTGTGACATTGTTGCAACGTGCAAGTCATTTTCATGTTGCAGCTCTTTCCGCTGCAATGAAAAATGTTGGCAATTTTTCCAGGCAATTTGCAAACTGGGCGTTACAAATGCCGGTGCATCCCGAAGAATCGCGGCTTTTCACACGCAATACGTGGCAGTGGATTCGTGTACTTGCAACCAAACAATGGGAGGATGATTTGCGAGAGCCCCCACAATGGGTGGTGCATCAGAGCAATCGCTTTGCTGCAACTATTGTGAATCTTGCTCCAAATTTTTGGCTACAAGATCATGTTCATACATTGATAGAACGCTTGCATGTGGAAAGTTTGAATTCCCTATTTGTGGTGCAGCAGCATCACACTGACTATGTGGAATTCTTGTGTCGCACTCTTCGTAAAAAATCGCCCACGTTTGCGGCGCGTTTCGAGACTTTGTTGGCGTTGCGGTTTTTGGGGCGGGCGACTGCACAAGAAGAGGGGCAACTTAAGATTTTGGAAACTCGCTATCGAATGCTTGATGCCGCGAATGACAAATCGTTGCTCGATCCGGAGCGTCAGTTTTGGCTAACAATTTTCCGAATGGATTCTGTCAAGGGTGCAAATGTTAGGAATGGTACTGCAAAACTGAGCAGTCTTGGCGACGGAAGTGGTCTCGCTTCCGGAACTCTCAGCAATGAACGTTTTGGAGCGTCGGTTTTAACTCGCGCTCTTCATGTTCTTTTATACACCTGTCGCATTACTGCAAGAGCAAATGGAAGAAGTCGCTTTGAAATGTGAAGGCTCTGTTGCAGGTACGAGCTTCTTTGTCTTTGGGTAAGTCGATATCTTCGCTTTTTCTTTTTCGCTGTCGCATCGTTTTGCTGATGGCGAAATTTTGAGGCCTATTCGGTATTAACCAAATGGATTGATTTTTTCACGGCAGAAACTTTTCAGGATCTCAAAGCTTTGTGGGATAAAGATAAATTTTTGCGGCAAGCAAAGGAGAAACTCTAGATGGTTTCTAAAGACAAACAAATTTGGTCGGAC
>CAIZES010000495.1 GCA_903932045.1 uncultured Silvanigrella sp.
CTTGGATATACGGGAGTCAATCCCGATGCGGGCGGCCTCGCTTACTACACGGGGCGTCTCAATAACGGCGAAGATTGCCGCACAGTAGCACACGATTTTGCTGCTAATCTCAATTATCAGGGTCCGAACGGACAGCAACTCAATAACTACGACTATGTGGTGCGCCTATACCGAGCCTACTTGGGGCGCGAGCCCGATAGCGACGGCCAAACATCGTGGACCAACAACCTTAACCAAGGCGCAAGTCGCGACAGTGTGACAACAGAATTTCTTGCGGCCAAAGAGTTTGGAAACCGCTGTGTGCGATAATTGAGTTCCATGGAATGGAGCCCATGCTGAGGCTTGAACTCAGGACCTCTTCCTTACCAAGGAAGTGCTCTACCACTGAGCTACATGGGCAATTGAGGCGTCCGATTTACTAACGCAATCGTGGTTTTATGTCAACTTTTGAAACCTTCCAGAAACTTGCGTGCTCTGTCTATAATCCACATAGGCGCTCCAAACCTATAATTACGCGGATCTTCAAGCATGTCATGGGCAACTTGCGCTTTTTCCTCGGGAGTGTGCTTGCTGGACGCGAGAATAAGCTTCAAGGCGTGATCACGAACAACCAAAGCTCTATCTGTGACTCCAATGGAAAGGAGGCGCCTGCATTGCTCTAACGATTGAACGGAACACGCGTAGTTCATAGCCGCAGTGCGTCCAACCCAGTTGAAGGTTTTGTACAAACTTGGCGAAATAGCACCACTGTGCCCAGCCGACGCCTCAATTTTTGCAAGGGATCGCTGGTAAGTTGTAACATCATCAACCGGGAGTCGCATAAAACGCTCTTGCTCCAAAATTGCAGCCCGCGCGGTTGTGCAAACCAGTATGCCACAAGCAATTGCCCCACAAGCAATTGCCCCACAAGCAATTACCCCACAAGCAATTACCCCAAAATGCACTTGTTTCACGTTTTGCCCCCTTCAATTTTCATATCTCAACACTATTTTCCTCCAGACTCCACCCTGCTGCCATCACGAGGTGTCAGAACGTCCTGTGGAAATTTTTACCCACCACCTTATCACCACGAAGCAATTATGTTTTTAGTATTTTTTTGAAAAAGTTCTAAATTTATTTTCCAAGATGACCGATCTGTTGGTTGAGCTTCGGAATTAAGAAAATTCCGCAAGTAACATCTGGCAGCAACGAATTTCAAGCCACCTGGGAGGTTCTTCATGGCAGAGACATCGAAACGGACTTGGTACTTCTACAACGGTGAAGCCCAAGTTGGCCCCATCACCGAAGATGAACTGCGCCAACAAATTAAAGAGCAAACAGTTGCGCTCAACCACCATGTTTACTGCGATGGCTACGTAAATTGGAAACTCCTCGCCGACGTTCCAGAGTTGCTCACAGAAAGCAATGCCGAACAAGAATACCCCATCAAACGCACGTCCGCACGTGCTCCTATTCACGAGCTCGTAGTTGCGCACAACGATCGGCACATTACCTCAGGCACCGTGCGTAATATTTCACTAACAGGCTTATTTCTTGAAACAAACGACAGTGCTTTCAAGCTCAACGAAGAAATTAAAATCACGCTCAAAGAAGGTCGTGGCTTAGGCAAACCCGTAAACCTTCGTGGCGTAGTTGTTAGAAGCACGCAAGACGAACATTTTCCACACGGGTATGGATTAGAGCTTCACGATATGGATGACCAAACCCAGGCTCGCATTGTTGATTACATAAAACGGCACCAAGCGGCCGGCTAGCGAATTGCTCAGCAGACTGATTTTTTGAACATTATTTTTGAGATCGAAAGATCTAGGAGACACAACATGGCCGGCAACACCACCGCAAATCCACACCTTGCCGCAGCATTGGCAGACCTCAATCAATCTGGTTCGCCGCGCAACGGAAGTTTCGACGCGCGGCAAGCTGCCTTCATAAAACACTTCAAAGCAGTACCCGCCGAGCACCGAAAAGCAGTGTGCGAAGGCGCGGCGCAAGCTCTCAAGCAGCGTTTCGAATTGGGCCTCACACCCGACGATATTATGATTCTCATGGCCGATGCCATTGCATGTGAACACGATTGGGACACCACAATTACTTTCCTAAAATCTCTTTTAGAAAACGTTTCCAACAGCGATTTTTTGCAAGACATCGCTTTAAGCCTTCTCGAAATTGCAGACAACGAACTTACCGATGACAAACGCAAACTCCCCATCGGACAAACAGCGCTCGTTATGATCACCGAACTTGGTTTGCTCATTGCAAACAAAGCTGGCAACAGCTCGCTCGACTACAAAGGTATGGCGCGGGTGGTTGAATACATCACATCGAGTTTGTTGGCTCGCAGCAACGTAAACGACACCGCAATGCGAATTTCACTCATTCACTATTTGTCGCGCTGCCCTCTCAATAATCAGGCCACGTCACAACTAAACCGCGTGATGACACGCTTCGGGCAAAGTCTTTTAGACGAACTTTTTTGCGCCTATTTTCAAGATAAAAAACGCGGCCCGGCGGCCTTCCACTTTCTTGTGCAGTATTTGAATATTTTCCTTGTGGCATCACCGTCACTCTCGGAAATGAGCCACGACGTCATCAAACATTTTATGCTTAAATTTCCCGATGAATTCCCAGAATTTATTTGGAACTATTGCGACCGCATTCCCAAAGAAGAAATTCGCCTCGCAGCAAACACTCGACATCTGGCCTTGTTGCTAAATGCCGCAGTAGAAGTGTCGCGACGCGACTTGGCCGAAAGCTTATCGAATGTTCTGTTAAAAAACATAGAACTTTTCCGCGATATTTCGCCAGATGCACTTGAAAACCAGGTTTCAGTTGCCTTGAGAATTATTGCAATCACATCACAAAAATCGTCCTCCGCAACAATATTACTCCGCGATTTCGTAATGCAAGCGAATGCAATGGCATCAGACGCCCAGAATTTTTCCTCAACAAAAATTATTTCTATTGGCAGAGCACGAAAAGCTAAAAAAACACGATCCAGTGCAAAAAGCCTACGCTTCTCTGAAGAACCAACACCTTTGGAAACAATTCTTGCACTCGCAAGCTGAGATGCTCAAACAAAGCCCACCCCTTGCTCTGTACAGAACACTGCGCTTGGGGTAAAACGTCTGATGCAACCGCGAACGCTCATGATTTTTTTCAACGAGGACTCATCATGCATGTGATCTGGAAGCGACCGGATGGTTTCCAAAACGCAGTTCCCGAAGACTTTCGACGCGTGGCTCTCAGCAACGGCGCACAATTGTGGCTCCATCGTCACGAATTAGACTGGTATCCATTTCAAATCAGCGGCGACTGGACGGGGCAAGAACAAACAAAACGGCTCAACCGTCTTGTCAATCTTCTCGATGCACCCTCATCTGCATGGCAACATTTCTTGGAACACTACTACGACGACGAAATGGGTGAAGGCACAGTGGCTTCGGCCATTCAAAACATCGATTCGTGGATGGAAACTCTAAAAAATCACATCAGCGGCAACACATGGGAAATGGAAATCATTAACTGTGCATTACGCGATGTCCATAGCAGACTCGAACAAGTCAAAGGATAAGCGAGTTCGACTCAAAGAGCGGCCAAACAAAAAAAAGCCCGGAATCCCTTGCGAGGAATCCGGGCTTTTTAACAGGCGCAACAATTAAGCGAGCTTGATACCAACGCGAGATGCATAGGCTTCAATACCGATTTTGTTGATAGTACGGAGAGCATCAGTGCTCACGCGAACTCTAACCACACGATTCAAAGAAGGCACAAAAATGCGCTTATCTTGAACATTGGGGAACAAACGAACCTTAGTACGGTTTTTAGCATGGCTAACACGGTTGCCGACCATGCTGGACTTACCTGAAAATGAACATTGACGCGACATCACGAATCTCCTTCGAATAGGCGCTCACGAGGGATAGAACGCCTCTCGTTGATACAAACCTTTAGGCCAGGCTTGTAACAGAACCCTATGATATCCGCAAGTCTCTCCCGACCAAATGCGGCACACACAACGGAAGAAGGGATTGGCTCAGAAACGTTTACACAATTTTTACACAAAGCTATTGCAGACAAAAGCCGGTTGAGTTCAAGATTTTTCATGCCATGTTAGTCACTTGGAGAATCAGCCATGCCATTTTTGAGAGCCCTTCTGCGAACTCTTTTGAGACTGCTTTTCAGGTTTCGTGTGGAGGGAATCGAACACCTCAGCACCCCTGGACCGGTGATTCTGCTGCCAAACCATGCATCGTGGCTAGACTGGCTCTTCTTACTCGCCATATTGGACGATGACTGGCACGTTATCACCTCACGATCTCGCGCGCAAAATCACCCTCTTCTAAAAATGGTGATGGACAACTCTCGCACCTTCACGCTCGATCCTATTGCGCCATATGCGCTTCGCGACATTGTTCGTTTTCTACAGCAAGGCGGGCGTCTTGTGGTTTTTCCCGAAGGCCACATCACACGAAACACATCCCTTCGCCGACTTTTTGATGGCGTTGGTTTTTTAATGGCTCGTTCTAACGCAAAGGCCATACCCTGCTATTTGCGCGGTACCGTGCGCGTGCCATGGGTACGTCACAAAGCTTGGACGCAATGGTTTCCCGAAGTGGTGGCACACATTGGCACCCCCATTGAACATCCACCTCAGCCCAATGGCGCAAAAATGGGCGAAATCCGTTCTCACATTACAACCTGGGTTCGCGACGTTATGCTTGAGCAACAGCTTCAAGTTGAACTCAAATACGGACCTCAAAATTTAATTGATATCTTTGCAGAGCCCGCGCGAAAACTTCCAAACAAAATAGTTATTGAAGACGTTCCGGGCGCGCGATTGTCTTATCGCTCCATTTTTTTGGGCGCAAACGTACTTGCCAAAACATTCAACAAAATTATTCCTGCACAAGAGAAACTCATCGGTGTTATTATGCCCAACGTAGCACCCACTCCAATTATCTATCTCTCTCTTTGGCTCACAGGAAAATCCCCTGCAATTTTGAATTTTTCTTCGGGGCCCGCATCACTGGCAGCGTGCGTTAAGCTCGCCAAACTCAAATATATCATCACCGCGCATGCTGTTATTGAAAAAGCAAACATCAATATCCAACCCATTTTGGATTTGGGCGTGCGTGTTCTCTATATGGAAGACGTCAAATCACAAATAAGCCTCGGCACAAAACTTGGCACACTTGCTGGATTCCGACTTCTTCCTTGGTTCCTGGATCTCTCACGTAACCATTACACAAAGGCATCGGACACCGGAGTTGTTCTTTTCACAAGCGGCTCAGAAGGCATTCCCAAAGGGGTTGACCTCACCCACAAAGCCATTGTTGCCAATATTCAGCAGGCAAAAATCACGCAAGACTTTTTGCAGGACGACCGTTTTTTTAACGCTCTTCCTATGTTCCACAGCTTTGGGCTTGTGCTTGGAACATTCCTGCCCCTCGCAAACGGAAGTTACGTTTATTTGTACCCCACTCCCCTGCATTACCGCGTGATTCCATCCATGGTGTACGACCGCGACTGCACAATTATGTTTGGCACAAATACATTCTTAAATGGGTACGGCAGACGTTGTCATCCCTATGATTTTCAAAGCATTCGCCGTGTTTATGCCGGAGGCGAAAAAGTTCAGGACGTCACATACGAAACTTGGTGGAAAAAATTTGGAATTCGTATTTCCGAAGGATACGGAGCCACGGAATTTAGCCCACTTATTACCGGACACAGCGCTATTGAGCCCAAACCTGGAACCTGCGGCCGATTTTTACCAGGCGTAAGATACAAAATTGAACCTGTGCCCGGAGTTTCAGAGGGAGGACGCCTCTATTTGCAAGGTCCACAAATGATGCGCGGCTATTTGAATGACGACGCTAACGAAGCCTTCAAAAAGTTGAACGGCTGGTACGACACTGGCGACATTGCTTTTGTAGATAACGAAGGCTACGTTTCCATTCGAGGACGAGCAAAACGTTTTGCAAAAATAAGCGGCGAAATGGTGAGCCTCACCGCCGTTGAAGAGTCTATCCAAAACGCATTTGCAAACCTCATTCCCAAACGAGACTACGCAATTCTCTCACGCCCCGACACAAATAAAGGGGAAAGTCTTGTTCTTGTCACAAACAATTCAACACTGACTCTGCAAGAAGTCTGGCAGGCACTTCAAAACCAGGGACACAATAATTTATCGTTCCCGCGGGAAATCAAGCTTGTGGATTCCATTCCATTGTTGGGAACAGGCAAAGTAGACTATCGTGCTTTGGATACGCTTATTGCCTCTTGAACAATTCTAAAAAGATGCTCAAGTGTCATGGGCTTGGGATACACTGTATTCACGCCCAAACCTACCGCGCGGTGCAGGTTTTCGGCATCGGAATTATTGGAATGAATGCAAACAAAAGCCTTGCTACCACTGGCTCGAAATTTTTGTAGCAATCCGTGTCCATCCAAATCATCATTTCCAAAATTCAAATCCAAGATCGCAATATCTGGCTTTTCCGTAGAAAAATAGCTCAGCGCACTGCAGGGATCTGTGCAAATTTCAACAAAAACAGCCCCTACACCCTTAAACAAAAAGTTTAGCATTGCCGACAAACTTTCTGCATAATTTCTTTCGTCGTCGGCAATTAAAATTCGAACGGGCTGGCCATGCAATTTCGAAACAGATTCCGAAAGCTTGCATCGGTATTCCGAAATTTTTTCGATTCCGCCTTGAACACCCGAAACATCGCGAGGATGAACCAAAAATTCAGTGCTATGCATTGGCAACAACACAACTTGCAATGAGGTTACATCATTTGTTACCGGCAACGTCAGTGCAAATTCCACACACTGGTTCACATTGCCTTTTAAAACTATGCTGCCCCCCATACCCTCAACAAAACGTTGTACAACACTCAGCCCTAAGCCAGAACCACGTGCTTTATTCGCAGTAAAAAAAGGATCAAATATTTTAGGAGCAACATCGTCGGGAACTTGCGGACCATTGTTGCCAAAAATCACTTCAACCATAGATTCACCGCGAACTAACACGTCACGCGTTTTAACCCAAACACAACCATTTCCCTTAACAGCCTCAACGGCATTCAAGATAATATTTTGGAAAATACGCCCAGTTTTAGCACGATCAATATTCAAAACACGGCACGATTCTAAACTGTAGCTCAAATTAATGTTTACACCATTCCGGGTTGCAAAAAAGGTTTCAAGCTGTTCTCGCAAAAATGAAACAAACGGTGTGGCCTCCAATTGATACTCGGTTTTCCCCTGAAATTCCAAGATATCGGCAAGCACCGCCTCCATTCGCAAAACAGAACGTTGAACATCCAAACTCACTTTCTCAATAAGAACGGCTTTTTCTTCCTCATTTTTCATTGTTTTGAGGCGCTGCAGACACAAACTCAAAAGAGCAAATGGTGAGCGCGCATCATGCGCCATGGTTTGAGCCAAACGCATCAAGCTTTGGTAACGCTCATCAGATGCCTTTATGCGCTCAACAATCAACGATTCCTGAAGACGAGCGTTCTCAGTGCTTACTTTACCAAGCACACTTTCAAACATATTGCGGCTATACATAACAATAAGCGAAGTTATTTCCACCAATAACAACGCCGCCACAGTAGCAGGTAAAATTGTGTGCTCAGTGAATTCATCATGAACAATTCCAAAATATGGAACGCAATTCCACAAGAGAATAACGCTCACAATCCCAAACAGCGCCCAAGCCACCAAATAACCCAAGCGATCCACCGCAGAGTTGGAAGCAGCAGCCAGAGCAACAATTCCTAACACATAGGGCAACGCAAATTCTGAGCGCCAAACCAGCCACAAAAACAAAAGAAATAATGCATAGGAAGTTGAAATAACAGTATAGCGAAAAACAAGGGAATTCACCCTGCGAGAAAGCGCAAGCCAGATCCCACACCACAAAAAAACAACAACATCTATCCAAACACTGCCAACGGGTTTCACTTCTAATAGAAGAAGAAGACAGCGCCAAAACGGAAGAAAAATTCCGAGACAGATAAGAAACAGCTCAGCAACACCACGAACTCTTTTTTCCAAAATTTCCGAAGCATCAAAAGAACTGTTCAGCACAATAATGCCTCCTTAGACTCCCACCAAACGCTTCACAAATGCCAACGAACGATCCATCATAATTTCTTTGTCGAAATCCATTGTCACAACATGATAGGAGTTCTCCAACCACACCAATTCTTTATCCTTAGATGCAATGTTGTCAAAGGTTAAGGTTGCACTTTCAAGAGGCACAACATGATCTTCGCGGGATTTAAAAATAATTGTTGGGACAGTGATATTGGAAAGTTTTTTTTGCAATTCACGCGAAAACACAATGGACTGCCAACCTCCCTGCGCAGAGAGCCTTGCATAAGCTGGCTCGTTGGCACCGGAATCTTTAAGATCACCACCAATTGCAGGCACAGATCGAACAATCAAACGCGCAATAGGAGCCAACCGCGCAAGCAGTGTCATTTCCACCTGGGCAAGGTGATTGTACAAAAGAAGACCAGAAAGCTCTGGGTGATACGTAGCCAAGTAGGCGCCGATACCGCCTCCCAACGATAATCCACACACAAAAACCTTAGAACACCGACGAGACAAACTGTCTAGCGCCTGCTCCATAGCAAAAACCCAGTCCCACCAAAAAACATTTTGCATATCTTGCCAAACGGTACCGTGCCCAGGAAGAAGCGGACACTCCACATTATAACCTTGCTCAATATACCGACGACAAACGTATTCCATTGAACCAGGAACACTTGTGATACCGTGAATAACCAACACCCCAACGTTGGAATGAGAAACGTGCGAAATAGGCTTTGATGCTTGTTTAAATTCCATAATATCTCCAACACAAAAATCGATTTTCCCTAATACAAAACGATACTGACTTTATTCATTTTTCCGTTCCATTGCGCGCCGAACGGCCTCATATGCGCCGTTATAAGCCCCAATGCTATTCAAATTCAGAATGCTCTGAATTTGCAAACAGAGCAAGTCGGACTCATTCACCAATAATTCAAGCGCCTGAACCGCAAAGTCGACATTTTCGCATTGGATAGTTCCGTCACCAAGCTCGGCCCCACGAATGGCCCCCCACATTTCATGACCGCCTACTCTCTTAATAAACAACTTTGGCACGGGATAATACGAAAGCTCACTGGGTTTGGTTACCAACAAATCGGACGCACGCATAAGAATATTGGATAAATAGACCGCAGCAAAGATGTCGGAGTCGCAAAATGCGTGCACACCCGAAACCTCACCATCAATGGCATTTGTTGCAAAATCCGAAGTTGCACTCCATCTATCGAAGTGACACGTTGCCAACCTCTTGAGTGACGGCACTGCTGCAATCATTTCGTCCCACATTTTACGGTGATCACCAAAATTCAAAAACAAAACAATTTTTCCACTTTCGGCCAACGGTAAAATCTTTTTCAGCATGCTCACAAAATAGTCTTGTTGCGCACCAGCACCGCCCACAGAAAGCAACACCCGCCGCGCTTTCCCCAATCGCAGACGTTCCAAACGACGCTCACAATCGGCAGAAATATTGCTCACAATTTCGTGGTCAACAAAATGCCCCACATAGGCAATTTCCGATGCAGGAATTGGTTTCAGAGTGAAACGCGATTTATCCATTTCGCGCAACATACGATATCCCATATAGGCCGACTGCGACTGCACCAAATGCAACGAACCCTCGGCCAAATGCAAGGCCATGGGCCAATTGTCGGGGACAATATTCACAACGTTTTTCATACCAGCATGAACGGCTGCCTGTGCAGGCCACACATGCGTTCCAAAAAAAGGCATGTTTTGAGGAAGTCCTTTGCACACCGTAGCAAACAGTTCGGAAACTTTTTGATCTTGGGCGTTAAAGGATAGTTTCTTAAAGCCCTCGTAATTCAAAGGTTCCCAGTAAAATTTATTAAACAACGAAGATCTCTGACTGAGCCGAGATCCCAAAGAATAAAGTCCATTCAAATGAGAAATCACCTTTGATGCCGTTGTATTGGGAAACGAAACAAGATCGAACCAATACGGTTTCAAACCGGCAGCTTTTGCTGCTGATGCAATGGCCATGGCAATACGGTAGTGGCCAAAACCCATACGTATGTTGCCTACGATAACTCCTTTTTCTACATCAATTTTTGTGTTTTCAACGTCATTTTTATCTTCGCAAACATTTTGCGCGTGCTCATTCAATTGCAGAACCCGCACCCCAAGGGTAGAAGTCAGCACCGCGTTTTCCGCAGCCAAAAAAGAGTAGCGTGCGTTTTTATCGTGCGCAAACTTTTTAGCATACGATGCCTTCTTTTTTTCACCAGCACGCACAACAGACGATGGAATAACATTTCCAAAAATGGAAGCGGAGCGATCTTTCACATGATTCATACAGCACCTGGAAAAATATGAGACAACACACCTTCACGAATGGGTTCACCACTCAAGCAACAACTTTCAAACCCTGCCAAAGAAATTTCGGTTTCAATGCCTTTGACGCAAACCTTTCTCCACCATGTTCCCTGGGGTAACTTCACGGAAACGTTCTTTCCACCTAAGTTGAAAACAGCCACATGTGGACGCCACTCCCCACTCTGCGTTCTGACATCAAACTCCACCACTACAACATTTGCGTATGGATGCTCTCCAAAAATCAATTGCCCCAAAGACGATCGTTCGTTCCAAGAATAAAAATCTTCCTGAAAAGAAACGCGCCCAACACGGCGCTCCATCATAGGAAATTGCAACAGATAGGCTTGCATGGAACTATTTTCACCATCCAGGTATCGCGAAATGTCGTCGGAAGTAAAAAGCAAATTTCCAAAAATAAGATTAGACAAAAATAAGGTCCGACACTGATTTTGGGAAAGGGAATGATTTTCTTCACGCAGCAAATAGACATCGGTATCGTTCCAAAAAGCACGACCATCCAAGTGACGTCGTCCAATACTGTTGGAAATTGCTGTGATCGTAGAAATGCGTTCACGATAGTGCACCATGGCAGGCTGTTTATCGTCCCACCCCAATCCAACATCACAACCAATGCGACAATAATCGACTTTGCCAAAAGAAGGCCCCAAGGGCACGCCACAGCCCAAAATAAGATTCTCACCAATAACGGAACGCAAAAAATCCATGGCCTCGCACATAATTTCGCCCCGCGACTTTCCTCCATATGGAATCAACGCTACGGCATATAAAAAGTCGAGCTTAACCATTCGGAAGCCCCACTCATCCAAAACAGTGCGAAAAACCTTTGTGAGATACTCACGAACTTGGGGATGATAAAAGTCCAAAACATAAAATGGCCCACTCCAACCATCATTATTTCCGGCCACTACCAGGTTACCGTCGGAATTGCGAAGGAGCCACTCGGGATTGTTCTTACGAATTTCCGACTTTTCTTCACAAATAAACGGAGCAAGCCACAACCCCGGAGTGTATCCAACTCTTCGAATTTCATATGCCAAAGGGGCCATCCCACATGGAAATTTATTGTTTATAGAAAGCCAATCGCCCACGGCACACTGATAACCATCGTCAATTTGAAACACATCCAATAAAATGCGACGATCCGCAAAAGAACGCAAATTAGAAAGAATGATTTCTTCGGAAATATTTGTGTAATGATAGTACCAACTCGTCCATCCCACTGCCGGCTTTGCCTTGGGGCGTTGGACACCCATCAAAGCAAAATAAGTATCAAAAAGCGATTCTTCTTCACCAAACGCTACAAAGAGGTCCAACAAACGCCGCTTGCCGTTGAGTTGCATGCCTTCGCAGTCTTTTGACACGCGAAGCGAAGCACGCTTTGTGTCAAGGTCAAAAACCGTATAACCAGAACGTTCGGAAAGTGATGCAAAAAGAGCGAGAGTATTATTGACGTGACGCACATATCCATAAGTGTATCCATGAAAACGACCTTGTTTTCCGGTGTATTTATGGAAAGAGTAATCGCCATACGACTGAAGGCGATGCTCTGAATAAAGGGGCGCTAAAAGTTTGGGAAGACCCAACATGCGCTCATCGCATCGATACTCGCGAGAATCAGTCCAACTTTGAACCCCATTCATAAAAACGCGATCTTCTGCACCACAATCGAAATCCCAGTTCAATTCCACACTTTTCAACAGCACATCTTGCGTCGAAACAACGTCCAAGGTCCAAAGTGCACCAACTTCCTCAGGACACGTTCGCAGCGTAACGGTTACGCCGTTTTCAGATTCAGAGGCGCTAAGAGAATTTTCGCGAGACGGAATGGCAGGCGGGGGTTGAGAAAAACCTGAGGCTTGCAACACAATGGTATGCCTTCCCGATGCAGACTCAAAACCAATTTTTGCTTCTTTTAAACGCATATTCCATCTCCCCGAACATTCTGCCAGCAAACCGGCCCGCTTCCTGCCACAAAAATTGCGCTCAACGAGGGTATCACGTTACACTCGCGCCATCCAAACGCTAGAACGCACCACTTTCGCACCACTTTCGCACCACTTTCGCAGCACAGGAGTTGTCATGCTTCTTTACCAAACCCACGCCGTTATTCATCTTAAAAATATTCGCCAAAATATTGAAGCCATTCGCAAACGCGTGGGCACCCAACGCAAAATTTTACTCGCTGTAAAGGCAAACGCATACGGACATGGTGCTATTACAGTTTCGCGAATGGCGGAAAAAATGGGAGTCAACTGGTTAGGAGTGGCAACAGTGCCGGAAGCCATAGAACTCCGCCAAGCCGGAATCTCGCTGCCCATTCTTAAGTTTTCACCTGCTTTTCCGGAAGAAATGGAAGCTGCCCTTGCTCACGGAATAACACTTTCAATTTGTGATATTGCCAATGCCCGTGCGTTAGATGAAATTGCGCGCAAAACAAAAAAGAAAGTATCGGTGCACATAAAAGTCGACACCGGCATGAATCGAATTGGTGTTGCTGCCGACAACGCCGAAGAATTTGCAAAAAATATTCGCTCGGAATGCCTCAATTTGCGTGTCGAGGGAATTTTCACACATTTACCGCTCAGCGACGAACCTCAGCGCGACGATTTTACAAAAAAACAGTTGGCAAAATTCAAAGGCACTGTTGAACACATCACAACTGCACTGGGATACGAAGTTCCTCTTGTACACGCGGCAAACTCGGGCGGGGTTTTAGCCCACGAAGACAGCTGGCTCAGCATGGTTCGCCCCGGAATTATGCTTTACGGATTTCTTCCAGGTGGCGACACTCCCGCAACAGTTGCTTTGCAACCTGGTCTTTCCCTCCTAACAAAAATTTCGTTTCTGAAATTTGTAAAAGCAGGAACACCTATTGGATATGGAGGTTCTTGGATTGCACCGCGCGACACCCACATTGCAACCATTCCTGCCGGATATGCCGATGGCTTCAACCGACTTTTTTCCAATTGTGGACAGGTTTTGATTGGTGGACGCAAATATCCCGTCGTGGGCCGCGTCTGCATGGATCAATCTATGATTGATCTCGGGCCAGAAACCAACGCACGCGTGGGAGACAAAGTCACGCTCATTGGTAAAGATGGTAACGAAGAAATCACAGTGAACGACTGGGCAAAAGCACTCAAAACCATCACATACGAGGTCACCTGCCAAATTAATTCTCGGGTTCAAAGGGTTTTTGAAGATTGATAATTTTTTGAAAATTGATACTTTGTTGAATAATGATAATTTTTTGAATAATGATAATCTCAAGAGATGCGTCAATTTTACCAAAATAACGAGAAAACTATGATACTCACATATATAGGACGTTTCTGCTTTGTTTTTCTGAATCTCATGTTTTTGCCCCTATGCATTGCTTTCGCTTTTGTTATTCCTCAAACTTGGCTCATGCGATGCGCCAAACCCTGGGGACGCGCCTGCTTGTTTCTATTGCGCACACGCATCGATCTCAAAAATTCCAGCCGCCTTTGCATGGAACACAAACACAGTTTTGTTTATGCTGCGATGCACACATCAACTCTTGATACTTTCCTCTACATCGCCATTTTGCCATGGAATACCGTTTACGTTGCAAAAGCTGAACTCAAAAATCACATCCTGCTCGGTCTTCTGTTTCAACGCTGCGGTTACATTTTTGTCGAACGAAAGCGCAGCGGCACTGGGGGGCATCTGTTTTTAGAGTCCGTGGAAAAATTGTCGCAAGGAACATCTCTTTTCATTCATCCCGAGGGAACTCGCATCCCTGATAACGCAGTTCGCAAAGCGCGTTCGGGTTTTGCTTTAGCCGCTCAAAAAAAACAGGTGGGCATTATTCCCATCACAAGCGCAGGCGGAAGCGAGCTCTGGAAAAAAGGGAAATGGTTTCCCGAACCCGGAAAAGTAGAAGTGTTTGTACATGAATCTTGGTCGGTTGAAGAGGTTGCAAACTCAAACACATCCGATCTTTGTGCTCGGTACGACAATCTTTGCAACACAAAAAATCAATTTAACATCTCTAATAACACCGATGACTCCGATGACTCCGATGACAACGATAACTTAAACGAACATAAAATGAAGGAAGCCCTCTAATTGCGTGAAAACAAACTTACCGTAAACATATTTTTCGCACCACCAAACTCAGGAAAAACGACCTGGATATTAAATCAAATAATAAACACACATGCCGTAATTATTTCTCAACATGAAAACCCAGAAACATTTTTGGATCAATTTTCAAATTTTTTGAACCCAATGGCTTTCAAAAATTTTGCTCCTTCAATCACCAGTGAGGAAAAATTGCTCAGCGTCATTGGAGAACAAAAACCAAACACTGTATTTTTTAGCAAGTTATCGGAGTGGGACGAAAATCAAATCCGATATCTTGATCTCTTCTACTCGTTGTGCGAACTGTC
>CAIZES010000496.1 GCA_903932045.1 uncultured Silvanigrella sp.
GTATTTTTAAAGCAATGGTTCCCGATAAAACCATTCCCAAAATAGCAATCCCTCGAAAAGCATCGAGGGATTCAAAACGTTTTCGTTCCACGGCAAAACCTCATAATGGCTGTTCTTTGAAAAAGAGAAAATCTGGCGCGGAAGCACTCTACTCCAAATTGTTGCACAATGAAAAGCGACGCAACGTTCCACAAGGGCATCGCCACGGCTGTCTTATCTAAAACAGGCTTGACATGGGGCGATCACTTCTAAGTCCACGCGTGTCGCGTGTCGCGTGTCGCGTGCCGCGTGCCGCGTGCCGCGTGCCGCGTGCCGCGTGCCGCGTGGATGTCGAAATGATGGATTTATGATCAAATGTATCAATTTTGAACAGTACTTGAACGTTCCATTCTAAGATTTTATGTTGTTTTATGGGCTTTCACTCACATCCACGTGAACTAGAACTGCTGCGAGCCGTAAGCTTGAGTTGCGGTGCGCTAGGGCGGCCGCCGTTCCCCGCATCGGATGTGAGAAAAGTTCCTTGTGCCGACGAAAAATCGTTGGAGAAAGTCATTTCCAGCTGGGTTGTATCGTTTGATGCAATGGATCGCAATTGAGCCACCAAACCCAAGTGATCGAACCCAACAAGATCGAGGGTTTTCTTAGCAAAGGCATCGTGTCCATCGCAGAGGCTCAAATTCAGACGCAGCTTAGGAAATGCAAGAAAAACAAACTCGGGAGTGTTATTCCCTGCTGTATTTAAATAATCAAAATACGCCACGGCCCGGAATGAGCTTCCGGTAGGAGATCCCTTAAACGTGCCCACATAAACTGTTGGTGGCAAATTTGCGAGGTCCACATTTCCTGCAACAAAACTTGCGGTGATATCAGCAACCACCCGCGAGGCAAGCGCAAGCTCACCATGCATAACAGCATCGCCACGGCTGCTTCTATCGCCGCTAGCACCTGTGAGATTGTGAAGGGTCATGCGCGTAGAATCGGTGAATTGAACGTCCATTTGCCCCGTAATGGGATCGTATATAACCTTTTGCGCAGCTTCGGGTGTTTGTGCCGAACCGTTCAGTCTGAGAGCCACTTCAAGAGCAGGTACAAACGGCAAATCGATATTGGCAGGGGACGGCAGATCGTCCGGGAGGCGTTTCACGCTTAAAGCACCATCGAGCACCCAGCCTTGTCCACGCCCTTCCCTTGGCGCAATACGAGTTGTCATTTTGTATTCTTTTGCATCCGAAAAAGGATCTGCAACAGTTGCATCAAGACTCAGTGGCAGTGTCCCAAGATTGGGTCCACTCAGTGTGGCATCATCCAATGTCCGATCTTTTAAAGTTGTTCGAAATTCTAAATTGCCGCCACCGCTTTTTTTGAAAATTGCAACAATTTTTCCACTCGCCCAATCAAAATAAGCAGGCTCTGATGCGAGTTTGACTCCACCAAAATATCCAATGCGAAGCAGTACCTGCAGTGCAGGATCTTCTGAACTGCCCGACGGATTGCGCCGTGGAGAAAAGGCCACAGAAATTGGAATAGAGCTCGAAGCACGAGTCGCAATTCCCTTGTAAACCGAATTCTGCCAACTCACGTCGCTTGCCGGCTGATCGGGACTTGTAGAAGAAGCACGGGGGGAACTCAAATCCAAACCCGACGCTGTAGCCAACGCACGAATGGCTTCGTTTGTTTGCACAGCTTGCTGTGCTTGGTCGCATCCTTTTGCCTGAAGCTGCGGTACCGAACTTAAAAGCAGTTTTCCATCGGTATCCGAAAAATCTCCGTGCGAACTGGTATTGCTCAAAAAACGACCCGCTATGCTATGCCAACGCTCTCCATATTCCAGACGGAGTTGCGAACCATTGGCATCTTGAGGCTTAAATGTAGCTTGCTGCGAAAGATGATCCAGGGAGTCGAGGTCAAGAGATGTTTGTACAAACGACTTATTAGCAGCACAAGCAGAAATCTTGAGGCGCATTTTAGGAAAATTTGAAAAAGGTTTATCGCCAGAATTATTTGTTTCCCCACCCAAATACTCAAGGGTGGCAACAACTGGTAACAGTGCCGCATTTTTTGCTGGCGAATAAAGTCCAAGAAACGATTGTGGCGGAAGATCATCAGATCCATTTGCCGACCCCGTTCCAGCTAAATCACCACCAACCCATTGAACATTCACAACTGCGTATTGGCGAGAGTTCTTTGATAAAAAGCCCGTTAACACTTTGGTTGGAGCCAATAAAGACGTCGAAGGAGATGTGAGATCGGGAATTCCTGCCTCTTCCACAGCAAGATGTTCGAAAACGAGTTTTGTATTGGGCGCAAAGGAAGCTTCCAATTTTCCCGTGAGAGGATCGTAAACAACGTCACTGGACTGCTCAGGACTTTTGGCAAGTCCGGGAAAAACCACACTGGCTTCCAAATGCGGTAAAATAGCGAGATCAGAGCTTTGTGGTGCCTGACTGTCTTGAGGCAAACGACGAATCCATAATGTGGAAGAACCGTCCTTCTTGAGAACACCCGAAAGAACACCACCATCAACACGCGAGGACAAAGCAAAACCAAGAGGCTTTTCAAACGACGTCTGATTTGTATCCAAATTTGCTGGTGCCGTACGGCTCGCATATTGGATTTTAAAATTGTGAGTTCCCGAATTTGGGCCCACAAGCTGCACATCCTTAAGACCGTTGGAGTCAACAACGGCATGAAGCTCCACAGCAGCACCCGCAGACTTTGTAAAAGTGGCTTGCAAACGATGCGTTGTCCACTCGTACGAAACATTATCGGTGGAAAGTGTGACACCACCAAAAAAACCAAGCCGCATAACAGCTTCAAGATGCGGTTGAGTATCGTTTGACGCCGACGGCTGCAATTTTGTTCGAACAATAAGCTCTGCGGGAGTAAAATTTTGCGTTCCAGTGTCTACCGCTCCGCGAAAAAATCCTGTGGCAGGTGCAAGTTCACTGGTTGCCCTATCACGGCGTTCGCGGTTGAGATCGTCACGGGAAAGTTCGCGACCGCAACTGGAAACAGCAAGCACCAAAAACGCCATCGGCAAACTGGCTCGACGCATTGGAAGAACTGAGAGATTTGAGAAAATTGAGAGAGGTCGATTTAAATTCACGGCTAAAACCCCACATTGAACAGGTTGGGAAACTCGTTATGCCCACGAGCAACCATAGGCCTATGATACGCCACTTCCCTTTGCAAGTGAACCCACGGAAGATTTGACTTTGTTCAAAAACCCCACGATTGCTTGCCGCCCCCCTGGATGATCTGTATAGCATTGCAGGTTGGCTCAATTTGTAGCCGGCTCCGCGATTTTTTGTTATTTTTGGAGGTAAAGTTCCATGCTAAAATCTTTTATTTTGGCCTTTTTTGGCAAATTATTACCCAAAACCTTTGTCAGTTTGTTTGGTGTGCTTGCGGTTTCACTTTGGGCTGTGGTTTGCACGGCCTCAGCCAGCACTCTAGAAGGA
>CAIZES010000497.1 GCA_903932045.1 uncultured Silvanigrella sp.
ACTCAGACTGGGCCCTGGCGATTATCGGCTCATTTTTAACATCGCACTCATTTGCGAACCAGAAGGCAATTTGGAAGACGCTCAAAAATATTTCAAGGCATGTTTATCGGTTGCGCCATCTTTTGACAAGGCAGCGCAACACCTAGAAGCCATAAAAAGCACTGTGGGAGGTGCAAAGTGAATATGGCTGATGAAATGATTTTCGACGATGACGACTGCAAAGATACGTTCGACGAACCACTCCCCATGAGTCGCATGGCCGTACATTGGAAAAGCAAAAGCGTTCTGGTCATTGGAGCTTTGGAACAAAAGCTTTTTGATTTGCTCATTCATTCATTTTCTACGGAAATTTCACATGAGAAAGCAATATCCAATGGCCAAATTTCCAATTTAGCAGAAATTATTATTGTAGGACACGTGAGCCATCCAATTAACATAATTCGTACTTTACGACTTCAAAAAAACTTCGCATTTACACCAATTATAGTCATTAGACAAGAAAACTGGTCTTCCGAAAGCCTAATGGAAGTGGGCGCTACGGTTATCACCGACACTCAGTCCACAAACCTGATGGCGCAATGTCAGGCTCTACTATGGAGCACTCACGTTCTTTCCATTGAACGTTCACACATCGAAATGTCGCCGGCACCAATTGTTGTTCTGAACGATCTTGGCGAGCTCGTCACAATGAATGATGCTGCCCATAGATTATTAGACACAACAGAACAAGATGCTGCAAAAACCGACATCCTTCTGCAAATAAAAACCGGCCCCCACTTGGAACCCATCTTTCCAGAAAAACTTGCAATCCTTGCAAAAGAAAACGGAGCATTTGAATGCGTTTTTGTTTCACAAAACAAAAAGATGATCCCACTGGAAGTCAGCGTGAACTCAATTGTGCTAAAAGAAGGGCTTTTGTATAGCCTGTTACTGCGCGACCTAACCATTGAAAAAGAAATGGAGGCTGAACGCGAAAGACACAGCATTAAAGCCATCCACACCGAAAAAATGATGTTGATGGGCGAAATGGTAAGCTACGTTGCACACGAAATTAACAATCCTCTTTCGGTGATTCAGGCTCGCATTGCACTCCTTCAAGACTCAATTGCCGAACACGCGCAAGAGCTTTCAAAAGATTTTCGCGACAACCTCGTAAAAAAAACAGAAAGCATTGAAAAAAGCGCGACACGCATTCAACGCATTGTGCGCAGTTTGTACCGCTTTTCACGAAACGAAGCCGAAGAAACAAGCAAACAAACATCCATAGAGGCACTTATTTCCGCCACTCTAGACCTTTGTTCTGCAAGGTTTGCAAATCACGGAGTGGCTCTAGAAATTGAGCCGTACGAATCGCAAGTCACACTCTGCTGCCGCGACTTACAGGTATCTCAAATTCTATTGAATCTTTTAAACAACGCGTTCGACGCAATTAAGGAAAACGAAAAAATCACCCCTAACGAACGTTGGGTCAAAATTGGGGCACGGAATTTGGAATCCACCGTGGAATTTTTTATTGCCAATGGTGGACCCAAAATTCCCGACGAAGTTGCTGCTAAAGTTTTTGATCCGTACTTCACAACCAAATCCGTTGGAAAAGGAACGGGTTTGGGTTTGAGCATTTCTCGTTCACTTGCAGTGGGACATGGGGGGCGTTTGTATATTGAGGCAAACAACCCTAACACCTGCTTTGTTTGCTGTCTTCCAAAGAACTAAACGAGTTATCCAATAAGCTCGCCAATGACTTTATCAAATGCCTCACCGTTCATAAATCCAAGTTCTAAGCATGCCTCACGCAAAGTTTTGTTTTCTTGCTGAGCCTTTTTAGCAACGCGAGCTGCTTTATCGTAGCCAATATACGGATTTAGCGCAGTTACAAGCATAAGCGAATTTTCGAGATAGTAACGAATGCGATGTCGATTTGCTTCAATTCCCACAACCAAATTCCGAGAAAACGACAAACATGCATCCGACAGCAAACGCACAGAATGTAAAAAATTAAAAATCATAACAGGCTTAAAAACATTCAATTCAAAATTTCCTTGGCTACCAGCAAATGCAATTGCAGCATCGTTACCCATCACTTGTGCGCAGACCATTGTGAGAGCTTCACACTGCGTAGGATTAACCTTACCCGGCATAATAGATGAACCCGGTTCGTTGGAAGGAATACTCAATTCTGAAAAACCACACCGCGGACCCGAAGCAAGCCAACGAATGTCGTTTGCAATTTTAATAAGAGCAACGGCCAATGTTTTTAAACTTCCACTTGCCGAAACAATGGCATCGTGAGCTGCTAACGCTGCAAACTTGTTTCGAGCTGAAACAAATTTTTTCCCTGTCAGTTGTGAAATTTCTTCCGCCGACATTTCACCAAAATTTGCAGGAGCATTCAAACCGGTTCCAACCGCAGTACCGCCTAAAGCCAATTCACAAAGATGAGGCAAAGCAAAAAGCACACAATCTATTGCGTGCTCAACTTGGGCAACATAGCCCGAAAATTCATCCCCCAATTTGAGAGGCACAGCATCCATCAAATGGGTGCGTCCAATTTTCGTAATATCGGCAAACTCGCGCTGTTTGTCTGCCAATGACGATCGCAATTCGTTTAAAGCCGGAATTAAATTATCTTCCAAGGCCAGAACAGCCGCAATGTGCATGGCCGTGGGAAAAGCATCATTGGAAGATTGCGACATATTCACGTCATCGTTTGGGTGAACAGGTTTTTTGCTTCCCTTTTCGCCGTGCGCCATTTCAATACCCAAATTGGCAATAACTTCGTTCACATTCATATTCGTTTGAGTGCCACTTCCTGTTTGCCAAACACTCAATGGAAACTGTTCCGCAAGTTCGCCCGAAATAACCTTCTCAGAAGCAGCACATATCAGCCTGCATTTTTCCGCCGACAATTTTCCAAGTTTTTGGTTTGTTATTGCAGCAGCCTTTTTAAGGTAGCCAAATGCGCGAATCACTTCATCGGGCATTTTATCGTGTCCAATGGAAAAGTAATGAATAGAACGCTGTGTTTGAGCTCCCCAATAGGCGTTTGCCGGCACATCCACTGGGCCCATGGAATCCATTTCAACCCGTGTTTTTAAACTCATTTCGCACCCGCCCTTTCGCAATTCGAAAAATGAATATCAGCGCAACTCAACACTTTCATACGCCTTCACAAACTTTCATACGCCTTCACAAACTTTCATACGCCTTC
>CAIZES010000498.1 GCA_903932045.1 uncultured Silvanigrella sp.
GAATGAGCTCAATGGCATCGCTATTATCAAACACTGTGGTCCAGTCCCCGAGTTTTCGCTGCATCACGGCAGCGTTCCAAAGAACAGGAATGGCAGTGACCCTCAGCCAATCAACAACATCCATGTTGCGTTGCAGCGGATTTCGTTCACATCGAACAGGAAACCCACCTCGAGGCTCCAAAAAAACAGGGCAATCAAGAGTCCGTTCAAAAATTTCGCGGTCTAAATTGGTATTGTTAGGAAAAAAAGTCTCAATATTTGTACGGAAAAATGCTCGAATAAAAGAATCACGAGCCTTTGCAGCAAGGCCCTTAAAATCGGCATCCACGTTTTTTTTCAGCTCAACCAACAATCTATTGTGTTCTTCACGAATCCACTTTTCATCTTCGTCCGCATTGGGCGTGGGTGTCGAACTTGCTTCTTTTCCTTTTTCTTGACCGTGCTCTTGGGGATTCGAATTTGCGCCCAAAAGTGACGGTTTTGGAGTTGGTCTTGGGATACTATTCAATGTGAGGTCCTCTGCACGCCGATTTACCGCCAAAAGATCGAGATAAAAAAATCCGCGAGCGATCCAAGTTGCCCTCACCACCGGGTCATCATAGGGAACAACTGCTTCCAACGCATCATTGGCAAACAGATCGAAAAGTTCCTGGGCACGTTTCACATCGTTCTTTCGCCAAAAACTCATCGCCGTATTAAATCGCAATACGTTGGAATCGTCGCTATTTGCTGCATTTGTTTTTATGAATGGAAGATGCAAAACCCGATAAACAGGAAGCACAATTTCCACGTTTGGCCGCTCAAAAAAATAGGGATCTCCCAATAGAAGAGATTCAGAAGGGTTCTGACGAGGCAAAATCCAGCCCGGTGGATATGCCATGCGAGGTCGCTCTTCAAAATCTCCTAAAAACCGATACGATCCCAAGAGGTATTGTGTTAGCCTCTGACTGAAAAGAACTTCGTGCGCACGTTCTGTACGTGGTAATAACCGCGCCGAATTTTTTTTTGAGAGTTCGTTTTTTCCAAAAGGCGGAAGCAGATCGCGTTCAATAAGGAGCGACGGAATGTGCTCAGCGTTTTTCTCTCCCACAAAAACCTGCGCTTGCGGAGCCTGCAATTTTGGCTGTGCTTGCAACTTCTTTTCCTTTTGGGAAAAGGCAATGGACGAATACAAAAGCAACGATCCTGTTGCAGTCATCAGAGTAACACGCTGCCACATGCGCACAAAGCCCATCATGCCTGCACCTCATGCAACAAAATCTCGGCCTGCCGAATGAGATTTACAACTTCGTCCACCTTTTCTCGCACAATAAGACGGGAACCTGCAACAAAAGTGATGGCGGTGTCGGGCAAACATTCAATCCATTGAATGTTGCGCTCGTTCACATATAACGGCGTACCATCCAGACGAGTCACTTTAATCATACAAACTCCGTTTTCAGTGGACCGAGTTATCCCAAAACAAAAAATTATCCAACAATACAAAATTGTTCAGCAATACAACTCGATTCAACGGCGCATATTCGTATATTGTAATGGAATTCCCAACGTATCCTGATTTTCTTTCAAAAGCTGAATGACAGCTTGAAGATCATCAATATTTTTTCCAGTTACGCGTACTTGTTTATCCTGAATAGCGGCCTCAACCTTAAGTTTAGAGTCTTTAATAAGCTTAACCACTTTCTTAGCAGGCTCTTGCTCAAGTCCCTGCTTAAGAGCGATAACCTGACGAATCATCATTCCTCCGGCCTGCTCTCTTTTTCCAGGATTCAAAGACCCTAGTTCCACGCCACGCTTAAAAAGACGTGAGGTCAGAACGTCATAAAGTGAACTCAGCCGAGAATCGTCGTCGGCGCTGATTTTAATTTCAGACTTTGCCTTATCGAACTCAAGATCGAATTTTTTTCCCTTAAAATCGAAGCGCTGTGCAATTTCTTTCTGGGTCTGGTTGACTGCGTTGTCAACCTCCTGCAAATTGATCTCGGAAACAACGTCAAAGCTCGGCATATTCAAACTCCTTGTTTTGATAGTCCCCCACTAGATTGATCTATTTATTGAAAGACTGCAAGATGACCACCATTCAATCCAAAGGCAAATCGGCAAATCAAAATCCCCTAAACGTTCCCGTTTCATCGGTTGGCAGCGGCTTCGTTGCTGTACTTCCGGGCACACCAAAGGAAATGATTGCTGCAGAGCCGCTCACCAAAACACTCAAAATAGTCACACTTGAGCATATCAACACAGAATGGCTGACACCATTCCTCTCCGAGTACGAGCTCACTGAAAACCATACTCCACAGGGCCTTCTTGTTACCACACTCGAAGGTGGTCTTTTCCAGGTGAAAGCTCATCTTAAGTTCGCACCCAAACTGGAATGTGCGCGATGCATCGAACACTTCCGCCTTCCCATTGAAACAGAAGCTCGCGCCGTATTTGCCGACAAATCTCGCTTCACCAATCCTGTGCAAAACTCCCACCGCAGCCACGGTCGAAAATCGGAGGAAGACTGGAACTCCGACGATGACGACGGCCTCAGCGCCGGCGATCTCGATTTGTATGAATTTTCGGGCCTCGCATTTTCTTTAGACGAATTTCTGTTAGACTCCATGCAAACAGAAATTCCAGATGTTCCAAACTGTGCGGAAAATTGTCCGGGGCTCTGCTCAACCTGCGGGAATTTAAACACAGAAAATCACAAGTGCCGTAAGTAGACAGAGAAGGCAAACATAAAGGATGCGTCAATGTCTATTCTCTTACGGATTGCTATACGCAACGTTATTCGAAACAGAAGACGCACAAGTTATACTCTTTTGGCGCTAACAATGAGTGTCGCCATCATCCTTTTGTTGCACGGGTACGCCACCGGACTAGCACGCTCCGTTGTTTCTGAACTTGTTGATGTTGATACTGGAGCACTGTCTATTTACAGGGCTGGTTATCATAAAAACGTTCTTCTAAATCCAACCGACCTCACATTCGAAGATCTTTCAAACACCCGATCCAAAATTCTTGCCGTAAACGAAGTTCTTTCTCTGTCACCACGTCTTTCCTATTTCGGAATTCTTTCTCCTCCAGAAAACGGCGAACAAACTTTGGAATCATTTTTTGTTCAGGTCCGCGGGATGGAACCCGATTTGGAAGTTCAAACTCTTCCGTTACTCACTTCAAAAATTACCGAAGGAACAGTTCCCAGAGCAAAGGGTGAAGCACTCGTAAATTCCGCATTTTTGGAGTCCTCAAAAACAACACAACTTGTTAGTCACCCCTGGCAGCAAAGCGAAGCGGAAGAAAAAAAACCGGCGCTTATCGTTGGAAAAGCCGACGGCGGCACCGGTGGTATTGTTATAGGTTTAACAGGACATCTTGGCACAGCATCAGGCACAAAGTCGCGCCAAGTTCTGCTTCGTTTGCAAGACGCACAAGAGGCTTTGGCTGCTCCTCACCAAATTACCGAATATGCTGTGTCTGTCAAAAACCTGGATAACATCAATAAAATACAAACCAATTTACAGTTGGCATTGGGCGAAAATTTTGAGGTCCTTCGTTGGGATGAGTTGTCGCCAACAACCAAGGAAATGCTTTCTAACCAAACGTTTGTGTTGAGCCTTGTGGAACTTATTTTCGTTGCTGTGGTTATAGCAAGCCTCTTTAATACGATGCAAATGACCATTCGAGAACGTACGCGCGAAGTTGGAACGCTTCTGTCTGTTGGAATTCGTCCTTCAACCATTGTGATGGCTTTCTCATTAGAAGGAGCTTTTCTTGGTATGTCGGGCGCTCTCGGAGGAACGATAGTAGGAATTGCACTTGTAGCACTTCTCAACAAGGTGGGAATTCCAGCAACCATGCCCAGCCTTGGTGAAGCAAAAATAATGATTCGTCCTGTGTTCGCTCCCGCCTCAACACTTTGGCTATTTGCCGTTATCGCCGTTTCTTCCGTTATTTGCACTCTGTTTCCTGCAATTGCTTCTTCTCGAATGAAACCAACTGATGCGTTGAGATCTATATGAAAAATGTCGAATTTATGTTGGCATTCAAAAATGTTTTTCGCAACAAGCGAAGAACCCTCATTACCGTTGCAACAGTTGCTATTGCTGTTGGCGTGAGCGCTCTGATGCGATCCCTTGCCATTGGATTCGAGAACATGATAGCCAGCACTGCAATTGAACAAGGTGTGGGCGCACTGCAAATTCACAAAAAAGGTTACGACAATCGCGGCGGCAAAAGTCCATTGGATTTTAGGTTCAAACTCAATCCCAGCCTCATTGCTAAAATTCGAAGCCACTCAGAAGTTGCCGAGCTTTCTTTCCGAATCATTTTTGAAGCTCAGGTTAGCAATGGCACAAATCAGACCGTGGTGAGCACATTGGCATTTCATCCGGATCACGAAAAAAAAGTTTGTCCAGCCTCTCTAGTGGCTGCGGTTTTCCTTCAGAAAAATATAAACACAAACAACAGTATTTTTCTTGGTGACGCCCTCGCTCAAGCAATGCTTCCAAATTCGGAAAACAAACAGACAAAACCAACACTCACTTTACTGGCAACCAACTCTCAAGGACGCCAAAATGCTCTCGATGCCGAATTTGCTGGGCCGTTTTCATCATCAAACCCTTTTCAGAACAAAAGGGTTGCTATTGTCTCACTCGATTTCGCACAACGACTTTTGGGTATGCCTGAAGAGGTCACAGAAATCGCAGTTTCGGTGCACACAAAAAACCAAATCGACAACACCGTTCTCAGTCTCCAACAAATACTGGGAGACGATTTTGAAGTCAGAAGCTGGATTGATATCATGCCAACCATTAAAGCCACCGTTCAGCAACAGCAAAACGTTATGTCAATAGTGGTTGGAATACTCTCAATTCTTGTTGCCTTTGGTCTTGCCAATACCATGATGCTTGGAGTTTCAGAACGCACACGAGAAATTGGGACCATGGCATCGTTTGGAACATCCTCAGCCACAATGACACGCGTTTTTATCTTTGAAGGATCCATTATCGGTTTGCTTGGTGGACTTATCGGCACCCCTCTTTTTGGCGCAGTTATTCTCATCCTCGGGCATTTTGGTTTCGCAATGCCAATAAAAAATGGGAACATTCCCCTTATGCTTTATCCGGAGTTAGATTTTTATTTTCTTTTCATTGCAATACTCTTTGGAGTGATCATCGCCGCATTGGCTTCCCTTGTTCCCGCTCGCAAAGCTGCAAAATTAAATCCAATAGAGGCTCTCGCTTCTCTTTAACTCTCAAAAGGAAAACTCAAATGAGCTACAATTTGAATGCTGCGATAAAATTCCTTTCCCGGCGTTTCTTAAAAATTAGGCTATTCCACTCTAGTTTGTTCGACGTTGCTTTTTTCCGCGTTGCTTTTTTCTTGGCTCTATTCACATTCGAAAATTCGCAGCAAGCCCTCGCCGATTCCGAAGCTGAAACTATTGTCAGTCACTACGACGAAATCATGGGACCTCAAACCTTTGAATCAGAAATGGAAATGATTTCCACTCGGGAAGACGGTTCTACTCGTCAGTATATTATGAAATCTTTAAAAAGTGGTGACGACAAATTTCGGATTTGGTTCTTGGGCCCTGCGTCTGTTTTGGGCCAAGAAATTCTACGTGTTGGCGATAACTCCTGGGTATACATTCCCACTCTGAAAAGAGCCTCGAGAATAGCAAATCGAGACAGTTTCCAAGGGGGTGACTTTAACAATGCCGATATTTTGAAAGTAAACTATCGTCTTGATTATTCCTCACAGGTTTTGCAAAAAACGCCGGGAAAAATAAAGGTCGAACTCAAAGCCAAAACCGACGGAACCGCATACGATAGAATTATTCTTGTTGTTGGAGACAAAGATTTTCAACCCCTAGAAGGACAATATTTTGGAACAAGTGGCAAAATATTACGTTCTGCTGTGTTTAGCGAAACCACGGAATTTCAAAAGGGGCACAAACGTCCCAAACGTATTTCTATGAAAAATGAAGTTTCACAAGGACGAAATACCATCCTCATTTTCAAAACTTTCAAAACGAATGTGATGCCCCCATCGCAACGATTTTCCTTAAGTGATCTGGGAAAGTGAGGTTTGGCATGAGGAACTATCCATTTCCATTCCTACACTCCTTGGCCGCATCAATTGTTTTATTATCCTCATTTTCAGCTCTCGCGGATACAGCCCTCGCGGATACAGCCCTCGCGGATGCAGCCAATGAAGCCCATGAAGCCAATGACGGCATTTTTTTTGCTGCCAAAGAAAAAACATTCTATTTTGCAAACAAAACTACCTACACACCTCTGCAAAATTCCTCAACACTTCGAAACCAAATTTTTCCAGAACTAAACAATAGCACAGAATTTAACCTACGATTTAAGTTACGGCGCAGCGATAACTCTACATTCCAAGGCGACGTTTCCGAGTTTTTGTCGCATGATGGCCGCTATCGGCTGTTCAACGCCAATGGAAAAGTTGAAAAAACTTCTGCTCCTTCTGTTTCCTTTTCGCCTACTTCTCCTCGTTCGCCTCTCACTGCACAAATCAACGAAGTTTATTGGAATCAAAATGTAACGGATGCATTCCAGGTCACTGCAGGCAAAAAAAGAGTGGTGTGGGGTTCTGGCATTACTGTGAACCCGGGAGACGTTATCAATCCGCCCAAAGATCCCAACAATCCCAATAATGTTCGCGAAGGAGCATGGCTTTCGCAGTTGGAGTGGACAGGCAACAATTTCGCGGCAACTGTCATTGCCGTTCCCGAAGTTGAAAACGACGCACAAGGCATTCCTTTGAAAATGCTGAATTTTACAAAACAATCGGAAAACACTTCGCAGCAGCACCTTTTAACCGCTGCAAAAATGTATGCTTTGTTACTGGAAACAGATATCATTGGCGCAGTATTTTTATCAAACAGGTATGCTTCCGACAAAAATAATTCAACAAAACTTATGGCTTCGGCTTCTCACGTGTTTTCCAACACCCTCGAAACACATGGTGAAATTCTTTGGTATCAATTGGAACAACAAAACGATTCCAATACACAATCACGCTTTGTACTGGGTCTACGCTACATGAAATGGGATGATGTAACCCTTAGTGGAGAGTGGTACCACCAGGGAAATGGCATGTCTCGAAACGATTTTCGCCACGTCATTCAACTCGCAAACTATTCTTCGCCACAATTAGAAAATTCTACTTCACCCGCATTAAATTCTTTAAAAAATGCCCAGTTTATTTCTCAAAATTACCTTATTGCAGGGGTGAATCTTACTAAAGTCGGATCTGATGACTTCAGTATCAATGTGAGCACCAAGAATTCTCTCATGGATGGATCGGGTGTTTTTTGGGGGCAATTGGTTTGGAGTGTGACGCAGGCCCTGGAGCTTTCATTTGTGGGAAACCTCAGCTATGCGCTCCATAAAAATTGGGGCGTTGACAACGGAACTGCCGCTGGAGAACATGTGACGGAAAACGATTTGCAACCTTGGCGCTATCAAACTTTTTTTCAACTTAAGGCGTTTCTCTGATACGGAAATGCTTTAACTTCAAAAAATTTCACTAAGGAAAACGTATGAACGAAAACACGGGAAAAGAAAACAGGGGAAAAGAAAACAGGGCAGACACCAGCTCAAAAATTATTCGCTTGCAAAACATCACACGCAAATATCTCCTTGGCAGCACAACCGTAAATGCACTTCGCGGAGTGAATCTTGAAATAGAACGTGGCGAGTTTTCCGTTATTCTTGGACCGTCTGGCTCAGGAAAATCTACTCTTTTAAACATTATTGGATGCCTGGACGAAGCCACATCGGGCGAGTATATTTTGGATGGTATTCGCATTAACGGACGCCCTGTTTCTTCCCTTGCCGCAACGCGGAATCAAAAAATTGGCTTCATCTTTCAAAGTTTCAACCTCATTCCAGTGCTTAACGTCGAGGAAAACATAGAGCTGCCGTGTTTACTAGGCACAGGCCGAAAAGAAGATCCTAAAGCCTTACGTCAAAGAGTGCGCGCGCTTTGCGAAGAAGTTGGTCTTACCAACCATCTCAAGCACAAACCCGACGAACTCTCTGGCGGACAACGACAAAGAGTTGCCATTGCACGCGCGTTAGTAACGAATCCCTTAATGATTATGGCCGATGAACCTACAGCAAATCTTGACTCTAAAACAAGCGAAACAATTCTCGATTTGATGCAAGCACTCAATAAGCGTGATGGTGTGACTTTTGTTTTTGCAACGCACGACCCCAGAGTGGTAGAACGAACCCATCGTACCTACCACATTGCCGATGGCATCGTTGCCTCATAAGCGAAACCAAATAAAGAAAGCTGTCAGAATAGAGCCTTCAAAATTTCGAGCCAGTTTCCCAGAGCACTCAACGAATCAAAACCCGCGCCAGATCTTCTCATTGCCAACAAAGCCAATACCGAAATCACGGCGGTTACAAAAAATGCCACCATGGGCAACCCTTTTGCAACAGTTTCACGAATCCAAAGCGAGCGCTGCTTGAGAAAACTACGACGCAAAAAAGAATCGCCCCCAACCTCCAAAAATTCTGTAAAATAACGATCCACAATTTCTTCTTCCGAATGCAATAATTCAGCAGGAATGCCCTCGGGTGCCAGACGTTGCATTTTTTCTACGGACACATGTCGCAACGCAAACTCCACCCAACACCGTTCTCTTTCGGCCACAAGAAATTTTCTGAACTCTCGCAAAAAAAGGGAATACTGAATACGAGTGCTCAGTTTTAAGAATGAACTTTTTGATAATTCCTGTGAATTTCGAAAGATAAAATCGTAAGTTCTCTTAAAGAGAAGATTCCAATCACCCGGGCGCGAGGAAAGACGATAAAACGCAGCTAAAAACACAAAAAGAAAATCTTCCTGATTTCTCTTCTGTCCATCTTGCGTCACATAAGCTCCATCTCGCTAAATGAAGCATTGCCACCAACCTCGGGGAGATACTCCAAATCATTTTTAGGCAACATCACCTGTCGCTCGCCACCGGTTTGCTGACAGACGTAACGCTGACAATTGCGATACGAACATTGCACGAACGGGGCACTCTCACAAATCGCACCTTGAGCGGTTTTCACACCACAAACATCGCTAACTGTAAGTTGGCCGTTCTCGTTAACAAAGCCTTGTTTCACGTGGTACGGGCATCTTTGTCCCTCCATATTAGCCTCCTCCTTGATGGCTGTTACGGACACGAACCCATCGCTCTCGAAGAATGCGACTGTGCGCTCTCTCCGAAGAAAGATGAGATTTGAAAAACACTTGTTCTGCTGTTGAGGCCAATTAAGCATGTTACACAAAATCTGTCAACCTGCTGGCCAATTTCATAACGGTTCACTGACATGTGAATGGGTGTGATTCACAGGCAGACTTCTCTCTTTTTCAAAGCCAACGTCAGGCAAAAATAGTCCCAAAACCCGCTAAGAACGTACAATTTGAAACCACAATGTTCAGTTTGCGAACACCTCAACACTTCATAAAGGAAACCAGGTATGAGGCAAACTCGAACTCATCCGAGAACAAAACCTCGGCGTAGAAAAGTGACAGGGAGCATCGCAATGACAGAAAGCCCAAAACCATCTCTTCTTTCAAATTCAACACTGTGGAAGCTTCAAACCCTTCTTACGTATAGCGAACTCATCCAACTCAGACGAGAGCTTCTCAACCATCAAAAAATATCATCGCAAGCAGCACTCAACATTCTCAACATTGTCAATCCCCAAAAAACAGCGAACCCTGCCCGCCCTACAATTCCTACACCCCATTTCAGCAATGAAGTCAGCTCAATTGTCTCCAACGAAACTGGAGACAAATACTTAGGGTTGAACAAAACAAGAACTCACGAAACACTTTCTTTTTGGGAAATAGAAACTCTTTTAAAAGGAAAGGCCATTTCCGAAATGCCGCTTTCACTAGCCATACGTGGCAATCCCAACATTTTGAGTCAACCTAAGGTCGCTATTATTGGGTCCCGGCACCCCACTTATTACGGGCGCGAACAAGCGCATATTTTTGCACGGGATTTAGCAAAAGCAGGAATCACAATCGTAAGTGGCGGAGCCATTGGCATCGACACCATTGCGAATCAAGCCGCCTTCGATAACGGCAACTCATGCGTAGTTCTTGGCAGCGGACTCAACCGCCCCTATCCATCAACCAACAAACACATGTTTGAAACCTTCGCCGGAAGCAAAAACGGACTGGTGCTGAGTGAATTTGCGCACGACTGCTCTCCACAAAAATGGAATTTTCCGCGTCGCAACCGCACTATTGCGGCACTCGCCGATTTTTTACTTGTTATAGAAGCAACAGTCACCAGCGGAAGCATGCTCACCGTACACGCCGCATTGGAAATGAACTGCGATGTGGGAGCCATCCCGGGCCCCATAGATTCCGCCACAAGCGAAGGCACAAATTCCCTCATCCGGGACGGGGCATTTTGCATACTGAAACCATCCGACGTCATTGAAAGAGTGCATGCAATCGCCGCTGCGCGCATACGAAAACGCACAGAAATTTGACGGATATCAAAAACACCTCCGATTCTGTTTGATATGCTCGCTTGATACTCTCATTGCTTCCAAGAAGCAGCAAGCACATCTGCCACACGCGAGGTGACGCAACCCATGACTTCCAACACTGATTCCAACACTGATTCCAACACTGATTCCAACACTGATTCCAACACTGATTCCAACACTGATTCCAGCACTGATTCCAGCACTGATTCCAGCACTGATTCCAGCACTGATTCCAGCACTACAAACACAATCACAACAAAGTCGAGCAAAATAGAAACCAGTCCTCCGCTATCCAGCGGGAGAGTCCTCATTGTTGACGACTCTCCAAACAACATTCAACTAGCGGCCGGTGTGCTAAAGTCCCAGCAGCTGCAAATATCCTTCGCAAACAGCGGCCAATCGGCCTTGAATTGGCTCAACTCCAACGACTGCGATCTCATTCTTCTGGACGTCATGATGCCGGAAATGGACGGATTTGAAACATGCAAAAGAATCAAACAAAACCCCAAGCATGCCGATGTTCCCGTTGTGTTTCTAACGGCAAAAAACGACATAGAATCCATCGTCACCGGGTTCCAAGCAGGAGGGGTTGACTACATTGCAAAGCCATACGACCCCATGGAACTCAGAACAAGAATTTCCACGCATCTTGGCCTCGCTCTTTCCAAAATGGCACTGCGAAACGCTCACCAAGAACTTCAAGCAAAATCTGAACAACTTGAAAAGGCCAATGCGACGAAAAACATGTTTTTCAAACTCATTGCGCACGATCTCCGAGGCCCCCTTGGTACCGCGCAAAATAGCTTACAAATGCTTCTCAATTCATTCACCAACCAGCTCGACCCCGATCTCCTTGAACTCACCAACATCGCGCAAAACTGTAGCCAACGCGCCATAACAATTCTCGATCAGCTTTTAAATTGGGCGCTTTCCGAAAGTGGTGAAGTTACTGCTCACAAAACAACGTTCAACCTGCACGATTCTGCAAAAGAAGTTATAGACACACTTCAACCTGTAGCCAAAAGCAAAGGTATTGAAATCTGTTTTCAGTGCAACCCAAATGCCGAACTCTTTGCGGACGCAAACATGATTCAAACCACAATCAGAAATATTTTGGCAAACGCCATAAAATTCTCCCACAAAAAAAGCAAAATCGACATTTCCATTGAACCTCAAGAAACAAACACCACCATAGTGATTCAAGACCATGGCGTGGGCATAACTCAAGGCCAAATTCCGCTTCTTTTTGACCTCGCCAAAAAGAAAAGCACCAACGGCACGCAAGGTGAACGAGGAACGGGGTTGGGTCTTATTCTCTGCAAATCGTTTGTCGAAAACAATTCGGGAACAATTGTCATCACAAGCGCCCCCAACCAGGGCACTCGCATTTGTCTAAATTTTCCAACAAACATTGCCGCACAGTCAAAAAATAGCGGGAGAAATCAGTGATCAAACCAATTCGGAACATTCAAAAATATCTTCACCATTTCACAATTGAACACAAACACTCTCACATTTGGATTGCATGTCTCTATGCTATTTTGGTGCTGCCCGTAGCATTTGTTGGAATTTTTCATATTCAGTATGCCTACGAACGCGAAACAAAACGAACTTTAGATGACTATCAAAACATTACTCTTCTCACAAAAACTATCATAGAAACAAAACTAAATTCTCTCCTCGAACTTTGCAGATCTTTAAGCTCTAGACCGCTTGTTGCAAAAGCCATTACCCAAAACGAATGGTCTGAGGCAATAAACATTCTAAACACCGATAACTTTCTTGCGCAAACACCCTACATTGATAGAGTTGTTCTGTACAATAAGTATGGAACCATTATGAGCGACTTTCCCAATGCCACGCCAAGCGTTATTGGAGAAAGCCGCAGCAACAAGCAGTGGTTCAAGGACTTCGTAGAAAAAGACACCCTTTTTGTTACTGGTGTTCAAGTCCGAAAAGCAAATCCACAATCCAATATTGTTTCAGTTATTGCACCCATACACCTTCCCAAGCAAACGCAACTTCTTGGCATCCTGATGTTGCAGATAAAAACAGATATTCTCAGCAGCTGGCTCGTGGATTTCAAAAGAGGCCGCGATCAAATCTTCTTTGACGTCCTCGACCAACACAACGCATTCGTTCGCCATCACAAGTTTCCTGAAAACGAAAAAAAAATTATTGCTTCAGAATCGCAGTCTTTCTATCGGCAACTTCTGAAGCAGAATGAGGAAGTATCTGAAGCATATGACGGAGATGAAAGACGCAGCATCTTCGCAACAATTCGCACAATTCCCGGCATCGGCTGGAAGGTCATTGTGAGCAGTCCGGCTGAAGTTGCATTTCATGAACGAACTAAGGAAATTGTCTCCCTGGTTTCCGGATACCTCGTATTCTTGGTACTGCTCTCTATTATTTACTTTTTTTGGGTCTCGAATGCGAGAGAACATCAGAAAAAAGTACTGCAGCACTTTGAATACGAAAAAAAACTAGAAGACTCCAACAAAGAGCTGGACACATTTTTTACCGTCGCGTTGGATTTTTTGTGTATCGCTACAAAGACCGGATACTTTCAAAGAATAAACCAACTTTGGGAAGACGTCTTTGGCTACTCCAAACAAGACCTCCTCTCACAACCGCTCCTATCCTTTGTTCACCCCGACGATGCAAACGCAACCATAGATGCAATCAATACACTCAAGAACGGAAAACAAGTTGCTCAGTTTCGCAATAGATATCGCACTGTGGATGGAAATTATCGCTGGCTCGAATGGCGCTCTACCCCTGCAAACGGTTTCATTTATGCAGCAGCTAGAGACATCACAGAAGAAAAAATTTCACAAGACAAATTAATAGAAAACGAAGCGTTTTTGCAAACAGTAACCGACAACGTTCCAGGAATGATTGCCTACTGGGACCACAATTGCACATGCCAATTTGCCAATGCGTCGTTCCAAAAAAGAGTTGGTAAACCTCAAAAACAACTTTTGGGCTCATCAATGAAAGACCTTTTGGGGGAAACGGTTTTTCAACAGTACCAGCCTTATGTTTTAGGAGCTCTGGACGGCTCTATGCAAAACTTCGAAAAAAAGAGTGCCAAAATCAACGACGAAACAGAGTTCATATGGGTGCACTTCATTCCCAATTTTCAGAACAAAAAAGTTTGCGGCTTTTTTATGATTATATCCGACATCACTGAATTGAAAATAACGCACACCAAATTAGAAGAGGCCAACCGCTCTCTCATACAACGCACAAAAGAAGCCGAAGCCGCAACCGTCGCAAAAAGCGAATTCCTCTCCAATATGAGTCACGAAATCAGAACACCTCTCAATGCCATTATTGGATTTTCTACGCTGCTAGAGGGAGAATTAACAGGAGAAAAAGAAAAATCCCGTTTGCGCGCCATCAGTAGCTCGGGAAACTTTCTACTTTCTTTGGTTAATGACATCCTCACTTTTTCAAAATTAGAATCAGGAAAAGAAATTTTTGAGTTTCACCCCTGCAATCTCTTCCATATCGTAACATCAACTGCTGAATTGTTCAGAAATCAAATTGAGTCAAAAAAAATGAGCCTTGTTGTTTCAACGGAAGGCCTCCAAGGCCAATCTCCCATTATCAGCGACCGAGCCATCCGGCAAATTCTTTTCAATCTCATTGGCAACGCCGTTAAATTTACGAACCAAGGATTTGTTTCCATCACAGGAAAATTGAATGCATCAGAAACAACAAATGGAAGCGATGCCAATCTGATATTTGAAATTGAAGACAGCGGCATAGGAATCTCGGAAGATTTCAAACAAAAACTTTTCACAAATTTCTCGCAACAAAACCAGAGCATCAACAGACAATATGGCGGCACAGGACTTGGACTCGCAATCACGAAAAAAATTGTCACAGAACTCCAGGGCACCATTGCAGTGAAAAGCGAAGAAGGCAAGGGCACAAAATTCACAGTCACAATTCCTAATGTGGCGCTATCTGCGACACCATCAGACGAAAATTCCGGCACTGCCGCTCTCTTCGAAAACACTATCGAGTTTACAAACAGCACAGTACTTGTTGTGGACGACGTTAGCCTGAATCGTGAATATCTTTGTGATGCCATTTCGAAACTGGCTCCACTACTTACAGTTATTGAGGCCAGCAGTGGCGAAATGGCTCTGGACATTGTCGCACGCAATCCACCCAACCTGGTGTTTATGGACGTACGGATGCCAGGAATTGGAGGACTGGAAGCAGCTAAGGAAATGCGGCGGATTTTGGCAACACACAACTGCAAAATTATTGCATTCACTGCTTCCGTCGATGAAAGCATCCTCGCGCAAGAAATTTTCGACAGTTATCTTCGAAAACCTGCACCGATTCAGCAAATTCACAACGAAATGATAAAATTTCTTCCCCACAAGGAAAAGAACATCAATTCCGATTCCAGCGCAAATTCTTTTATGAACAAGGAACCTTTGGAGCAAGAAACAAAACTCTCCCAGCAGTCCAGAGATGCTCTAAATAAGACTTGTGAAAATGCCTTGCACAACACAAACTCAGAAAGCGTTGACGCCTTTTGCTCCATGCTCAAATCGGTTCCCGAAGCCTCCGAACTTCCCACTCTCCAGAAATTTGCAGAAGAAATTGAATTGTGTTTGAAAGAATTCAACATTACGAGAGTCAACAACCTCCTGCAATCATTTCTAAACAAGTATCGTTAAAAATCTCTAAAAAACAGCGCGCGGGGGGCATCGCATCTAAAAACCTAAGGCGTTAAGATTGTTAGAATTGTGAGAAGAGATGTCTCAAACTTTCAAAAATGAGGCCACTTATGAACTCGTTACTCGCATCATTCGAAAATATTGAAGATCCACCTATCGATCGTACCAAGAACACATATGCACAGTTTATGGCTTCATTATTTGATAAGCCAGAAGGCGAAATCATCGCTTTAGATGGCAAAACATTGCGACGATCTTTTAACAAAGCGTCAGGACAAAAGCCGCTTCATATCCTCAACGCATGGGCAGTTAAAGCTGGGTTAACATTGGCGCAATTACCTATAGACTGCACACAAATGAAATAACTGCGGTGCCAGATCTGCTCGATATGCTCGATATGCTCGATATCCGTCATGCAACCATCGTTGCCGATGCCCTGAACACACAGAAGGCAATAGCGAAAAAGATCATTGCGTCTGAAGCAGATTACGCTCTTCCAGTTAAAGGCAATCATAAGCAGCTTGAGGAGGATATTGAACGCGAATTTGATACGACATTCGTGGATGAAAGTGATCGAAAAATTTTTCTTGAAACTATTGAAAAATCTCATGGCCGAATTGAGACTCGCCGATACTCACTGCTGTCGGCAGCAATATTGGACCAAGCGAAAGAATAGGCTGGACTCAAGAACATTGGAAAGGTGATAAAAGAAACCTTTCATGACGGGAAAAAATCAACAGAAACTGGATATTTTCTTCTTTCTTTTGACGAAGTTGAAAGATTCGCACAAACAGTACGTGGCCATTGGGGGATCGAAAACAGGCTGCAC
>CAIZES010000499.1 GCA_903932045.1 uncultured Silvanigrella sp.
CATAATAGATTTAATTTCAATGATGCTGGGAAATCGGATTGTGCGTTGGCGAAGAGCACTATAAAAAACCCCTCCGGCAACAAGAAAGAGAACAAAGAACATGACGAAAATTTTTTCGGAAGAAAGAAGTGAGGATGTTTTGCGACTCCGATTTTGGTTAAAAAGGCGTTCGTTGCGCATTGCTGTTGAGGTTGAGCTCCTCATTGATTTTGTTGTTGATCTGACTTCGAATGATTCGTTTCCTCGGTTGGGGGCTCTGGAGTGTTGAGCAACATGTGAGCCGTGTCCATCCAATACGATTTTGTCTGATGAGTTTTCAGAGGTGGAATTTATAGGAGCAGCGTTGGGGCCCAGAAAAAATGGCATGGGTTGATGTTCTTGTTCCCGTGACGTTGGATTGTCTTTTTGTGCCTGTAATATTGCCGCAGCAAAAGACGCCGGCATGTTGTTGGTTTCTCTTGTTTCAACGGGAAGCGCGAGTGTTGATCGCATGCGATCGCGAGCGGCTTCCACTTTTGCTGAAAATAGGTTGCGCATGAATTCGGCAAGCTCTCCGGGAAAAAAATCTTTGCGGAAAGAGTACAAGAATCGGGTGAGATCTTTTACTGCATCTCGAGATGATTGATAGCGTTCTGCAGGGTTTCGTGCCAAGAGTTTTAGAACTATTGATTCAAGCTCCGGAGGAATAGATACACCCTTTATTTCATTTGGAGGGCGCACTTTACAGTCACGAACGGCCTGTAAAATTTGAAAATCATCATCACCTTTGAATAGGCGAGTCATGGTGAGCATTTCGTAGAGAACAATTCCCATGGCAAAAATGTCGCAGCGGGGATCAATTGTTTCGCCTTTTGCTTGTTCAGGGGCCATGTACCGGAATTTGCCTTTTAGCACACCGGCGCGCGTTTGGCTTGCGTTGCTTTGAACTTTTGCAATTCCGAAATCGGTGATTTTGACGTCACCTTCAAAACTCACCAGAATGTTTTGTGGTGAGACGTCGCGGTGAATTATTCCCAAAGATTTTCCAGAAATATCGACACTGACATGGGCAAATCCAAGTCCGTTCAGACTTTCTGCAGCAATATATACGGCAAGTTCGACGGGAATTTTTTGGCGTGCGCGCTCGGATTCTCTCAGAATGGAACGGAGGTCTTGGCCGTCGACATATTCCATAACGAGCATTGCGCCGTGATCGGGGTCGGATTCAAAATCGTAAACTTGTACAATATTTTTGTTTTGAAGTTGCTTGGCAACCATGGCTTCATTGCGAAACATTTCCATAAATTCTGCGTCTTCGGCAAAGTTTGGAAGAACTTTTTTGAAGGCACAGAGCCTGGTGAATCCCTCGGAACCAACAATTTTCCCAAGATAGATTTCTGCCATTCCACCTTGTGCTATGCGTTCACCCAGAACATATTTTGAGCGATTGCTGCCAGCCATGAACACCATCTCCAGTCTTTATTGATGCCATTCCATTTCAACGGATGCCAAGGCAGATTTTAGCAACAAGGTTACAGATTGTGACTGCTCTCCCAACTCTGCGGGTTCGAAAGTGACCAAAAATTCGCGGGACCACTGCGTAATGAAGGGGAAAAAAGGTTCCAAGATAACTTTGTCGGCCAAGAGCTTCGTTTCATTGTTTTGAATTTTTGAGTTTCCATACTTGAGTGAAATACCCCAAATACGTTTGTCGTCTAGAGTTTCGTAGGCATGGAAGGGAGATGTGATGCTCACTAAAAAGCCGACTCTTTGGTTGACGGACTCTTCTAAAGAGTTGCGAGAGTCGCCGCGCAGGCGAGTCATTCGACTGGAATAGGACTTCCGAAACTCACTGGAAAGCATCACGGCGTTTATTGATAATTGATTTTGAAAAAGATGAAAAACGTTTTCGGAACGTTGCCATTTTTGGAGAGTTCCTGCGTATTCCGAATCGTTTGTTGCTGAATCGGGTACCGCCGAAACTGTTTCTGCTTTTTGTGACGATGCGCATGCAGTGAATGCAGTTGCACAAACCAATATTTCGACAAGACCTCTGAATTTCATCTTCGTCTCCTAATTGGGACGCGAGACCTACTTGGGACGCGAAACTTACTTGGGACGCGAAACTTTATTTCGGCCGCCACTTTTGGATTCGTACACTAGGGAATCGGCAAGTTTAACGAGGTCCATTGAAGCAGCCATGGATGGGGCATAGGATGCCACTCCGATGCTGACTGTTATTGGAATTGTTGTTCCCTCATAATCTATTCGGGCTGCCTGAACAGAGGTTCGCACTTTTTCTGAAAATGCGTAGGCTTGGTCTAGTCCCAATTGGGGCATGATGATGCAAAATTCTTCGCCGCCATACCGACCAAAAACATCTGTTGGACGCAAGAGCGGTTTGATCACTTTGCACACTTCTTTTAAAACGGTGTCGCCAGCGTCGTGCCCGAATGTGTCATTGATGGATTTGAATTTGTCCAAATCCAAAAATGCCATGGAAATTTCGCCTTGCGAAATTTTTGCAGAGCGAAACTCTTCTTCTAGTTTTTCTAGCAAATAGTCGCGCCTGAATATTTCTAGCATTCTATCTTGAACGGCCATTCGATAAATGCGATCAAAAAGAAGTTGATCGGCACTGCCGTGAGCAAAATAGCGCAGGCGCACGTTACCAACCCGCAGCATGTCGCCGTGACAAAGTTCGGCACTTTGCACCACCATTTTGTCGTTCACAAAAGTGTGATTCAAGCTTCCAAGGTCGGTTACAATGGCTTGTGTGCCATTGAATTCCAATTGGCAATGCTCGCGCGATACGCTTGCGTCGTCAATCCAAACCTGAACTTTGTCGGCTTTTCGTCCCATAATGACAATGTTAGTTGTTAAAATAAATTTTTTGCCAGCAGCGCCACCATCATACTGAAGGAGCACGGGTGCACTTCGAGAACCGCCGGTTGCTGTTTCAGGATTTTGCTCGGCTACTACGGTTTTGTCATCACTCATCGCAACATATCCTCGTGGAACACGGTCGAACATAGCTTTGAGGATGAGACGCATCCTCAGAAACTCACATACTCAATTACGCAGATACGGACAAACGCATGTCTCTAGACTATCAGGGTGAGGAGCTATGAACCAATAGCAGGACCTGAATCTGTGAATGCCAAAAACTTGACGGACGTTTCCGAGTGTGCGCGGTGCCTTTTTGAAGACTATCTGGAAACATTGGCGAATTGGCCCGAAGATTTTTTCGGGAGCTGCCATTTGCTAAAATCTTTAGCCATTTTTTTGACCTA
>CAIZES010000500.1 GCA_903932045.1 uncultured Silvanigrella sp.
AAATCCCACAAGTGTTGTGTCTATTATTGTTAATGGAAAAGAATTGCGAAAATTAGCAATCCCGCGAACAGAAAATTGGGATGCAACGCGTTTTGTTATTGATCAGACATTAATGTTTCGCGAGGATTTTCGTATGGCAATTTGTGCATGGGGTAATATTCCCTTGCCCGAATTTATTACTGGAACCAAAGGAGCAATACCTTTGCTTGTCACTCGCCCGGTGTGCGTTGACGTGGATGGCGATGGTCGATGTGGAGTTCAACAAAATGGAGATTAGTATGTTCGCTCACAGTGAATTGGAACAGGATTTTATTCATGCGTCTGATTTTGTTTCGGGCGTTGGAGAAGCGCGGAATCATTTGGTTTCTCTTATTGATTCCACTGTTTTGAAGCCCGATGCGACGTGGTCAAAAATGGAAGCCCTTTGTGACGAAGCTCATAGTTACGGATTCCGTGCCGTTTGCGTGCCTCCTTGTTATGTTTCTCGTGTGAGTTCTTTTTTGAATGAGCGGAATAGTGCAGTGCGCGTCTGCACCGTTATTGGATTTCCAAACGGGAATAATTCCACACCTACAAAAATTTTTGAAACTCAAAATGCAGTTGCAATGGGAGCTCATGAAATTGATTATGTTCAAAACGATGGTTGGGTGAAAGATAGACGGTGGGACTTACTTGAGGCAGAGGCTGCTGAAATTGTGCGGGCAGCACAAGGTAAACTTGTAAAGGTGATTTTGGAAACATCATTGCTTTCCGACGATGAAATACGGGAATGTGCTTTGCGTAGTGCTCTTGCTGGCGTTCATGTGATTAAAACTTCAACGGGTTTTGGATCGCGTGGGGCTCTTCCTTGTGATATCGAAATTATTGCTTCAGCACTGCGAGATGTTGAAAATAAAATCGGAAGAAAACACGGAATCAAAGCTTCGGGCGGCGTGAGGAGTTTTTTGGATGCACGCACCATGGTGAGCTTGGGGGCCACGCGTTTAGGAACCAGTGGTGGAGCTTCTATTGCAAATGGCTCTGAAAACAAATCCTCATACTGAAAGTAAGAGAGCGAAAAAGAAAGGACAGATTGATATGTTTATTGCCCAGGAAGTGATTCGTAAAAAGCGCGATGCCGGAAAGCTGAGTTCTGCGGAAATTCAGTTTATGATTAAGGGTTTTGTGGATGGAAGTATTCCTGAATATCAAATGAGCGCTTTGGCGATGTCCATTTTTATGCGTGGGTTTGATGCCGAAGAAACCGCGTCGCTTTTGAACGCCATGATTTCAAGCGGAGTGAAATATGATTGGTCGAAGTATAAGGGCCAGCGAACGTTTGTGGATAAGCATTCCACTGGCGGTGTGGGCGATAAAACATCGTTAGTCATTTTGCCCCTGCTTGTTGCCGATGGCCTTGATGTTCCCATGATTAGCGGAAGAGGTTTGGGTCATACCGGAGGGACTTTAGATAAATTGGAAAGTATTCCCGGATTTCGAACTCGCGTGGACACTCCCACGTATATGAAATGGATGGACGAAAATCATGCGGGATTTGGCGCACAAACCGATGAATTTGTTCCTGCCGATAAAAAACTTTATGCGCTTCGTGATGTAACTGCTACAGTGGAAAGTCGTGCTCTTATCACTGCAAGTATTATGAGCAAGAAAATTGCCGAAAGCCCCGATGCATTGGTGCTTGATGTGAAGTTTGGGTCCGGTGCATTTATGAGCAAATATGAAGATGCCAAGGCCCTTGCGGAGGCCCTTGCGGCAGCGGGTCGGGCGGCTGGTTGCAAATGTGTCGCGGCTCTCACGAACATGGACGAACCTCTAGGACGTTCTGCGGGCAATGCGCTTGAGGTGGAAGAGTGCTTGGATATCCTTCAGGGAGCTGGTCCAAGTGATACAAAAGAACTGAGCCTTCGTTTGTCGGCAGCAGTTGCGGCCGCTGCGCGCGGTGAATTTGGACTGGATGCTATCGATAAAGCCTATGCGAGAATGAAGAATCTTTTGTCCAGTGGAAAGCCGTTCGAGATTTTTTGCCGTACCGCAGTTATGCAAGGTGCAAGACTGGACGATTTGGAACGTAAAAGTCGCAATTGGATTGATGGAAACGCAAAGATTGTTCCCCTTGTTGCGTTGGCCGATGGTGTTGTTGAACAAATTCAGACACGCAATTTGGGAATTGCCATTCTTGAAATGGGAGGCGGGCGAAAACGGACTGAGGATGTGATCAATCCTTTTGTGGGTTTCACTCAACTCAGAAAAGTAGGAGAGAGCGTTAGAAAAGGTGAGCCACTGTGTATGATGCACATCGATCCTTCACGTGATAATTCAGCCGTTGAAAAACTTTTGCAGGAATCGTTTACACTGGCGCCCACCGGCAGCAAAATTGAACCGTTGCCTCTTATCAAAGAGTGGTTGTGAACGAACGTTTGTGCCTTTATGCGCGAACGGCTATGATCGAACAACGAAAGTGACGTGATCACCCAAAGGTGATGCAAAAAAATCTTCCGGAGTATTTCCTCTGAAGGCAACAAGATTTGCTGCGCCACCCTCCTTTAGAACTCCAAAAGTGTTTTCAACTCCAAGTGCATAAGCCGCATTTTTTGTAACGCCAGCGTAAACTTCCGGCATAGAAAATCCACATTTTGTGAGCGCTAAGTAGGCGGCAAACCACAGGCTATTGCTAGGTGAACTTCCGGGATTAAAATCTGTTGCGATGGCTGTGCGAACTCCAGAATTTCTCCATTTTGCTGCATCAATGTAGGGAATATTTGAAAAAAAGCTGGTGGTGGGAAGCGCAACTGCCGTAACATTTCTTTCGGCGAGTTTTTTAAGATCAGCATCGTTAGCATATTGACAATGATCCACCGAAAGGACGCGTGCTTTTTCTCGGCGACGTCGTTTTGTTTGTTCTTGACGTTCTGCCAAAGAAATTGCAATTTCCGAGCCACCGCTCCGAGAGAACTCATCGGCGTGCACATGAATGTCGAGGCCATGACTGAGCGCCGCATTCAGCCATTTTTCGCCTTGTTCTTTTGTGAAATAGTTTCGCTCCTCAAAACATGCAAAAGTGGGATTGTTGCTATCGCCCGTGCGCTACGTGATTTGGCACCCTTTGTAGGTGCTGATGCAAAACCCATCTTTCAAACGATAGAC
>CAIZES010000501.1 GCA_903932045.1 uncultured Silvanigrella sp.
ATAAATTTTAGATAAAAAATTAAGTATGGATCAACTAACGCAAACTTCATAATTTTAGAATTATCGCCTTTGTCTATTGGTTTATAACTTCTAATAAATCCGGCGGACTCAAGATTAAAAAGCTCATTGGAAAGATTACCAGATAGGGGAATGTTGCATTCTTTGGAGATTTGTTCGCGAAACATGCCATAGCTATTTCGTGCAAGCGCGCGAATGATTTTTCCATAATTATCGTCTTTTCCGAAGTGAGACAGAAATATCTTTTCGAATTCGGTAGAAAAATATGAGTTCACCTTAAAAGCCAGTTCATTGATTCCCAAGTACAATGATGGCGCGTTTTTGATTAGTTTAAGGTACAGTGGTATGCCGCCAAGCAGGAGCACGGATTCTACCACTTCGATATTGCCATGCGATTTCAGCATCTCTTTTGCTTCAAAAACCTGGAAAGGCTTCAGACAAATTTCTAGTTCTACCCGGCCGTAAAGCGCTTTCGAGCGAACCACCTTTTTTATCATAAATGAGGCAATGGAACCACAGAGTACAAGCGTTGTACCATCAATTTTAGAAAAGTATTGGTCCCACATCATTTTAAGCTCAGAAATGAGTTCATCTTTATAGCTGGCCATCCATTGAAATTCGTCAAGAAACAACACATACCCTTTCTTTTTCAGAATTGGAGTCAGTTGTTTGAGCGCCTCGCTCCAGGTTGTGGCGGAGTAATCGATGGAAACATCTTTGCACTGCTGCTTTAGTTGAAATAGAAAGTTGGCAATTTGCTTTGCCTTCGATTGACCCTCAAGCCCCTCAAAGCACAAGAGTTGCTCCGTCTTATATGCTTCTTTAACAAGAAAGGTTTTTCCAACTCGCCGCCTTCCATACAATATTGCAATGTTTGAACCCTGCGCTATCCGTAAAGCGCGCAGCTGTTCGATTTCGCGAGAGCGGCCGACAAACATATAAACCTCCAATTTTGTCCTATCATAGGTAAAATGTTATAACATAGGACAGATTTACGCAAGATTTTTGTCCTATCTTGCTAGAATCCACCTAGATAGGACAAAATGAAAGATTTTGGGGCATGTTTGAGTGGATGGCGCCAGTTCATGGGGTGTTACTTAGCGCCCTGCTGGCCGTCTACACATTTTGTAGTTTCTGTGACCGAAATTCGATCAATGCAGCACGATAGCTGCAAGCGCGAGGCTTATCAAAACGCTCCACCCAAGGTTCTTGAGGTGAGGCAAAGTCCGATAGGCCCTGACAAAGAGTTGCAATCATTAGGCAATGAGTTTCCTGGCGAATGAATATTCCGTCGGGAGAAACCAGGAATTGTGGAGTGCTGTCCGTTGCATCTGAAAAACTGACAGCCCCTGCTGTCTACTCTTCCCGAATTCGTCACAAACGGACCCAAAAAAAGTTTTTGAAGCCAAAACTCACGTCAAGCAACGTCAGCTTTTAAATGCAGTCTGGGCACTTCTGGGATAACATTATCGTCAATATGAAGAGAAACCTCTGCCATTCTGCGAGACATGCATGAGACACAAAG
>CAIZES010000502.1 GCA_903932045.1 uncultured Silvanigrella sp.
AGTTCTGCAATATCGGGAAGAACCATTCGATGGGAAATTACGTTTTGCAAAAAGCCGCGTTCGAACTCGGCTTCTTCGTTGAGGGTTCTGGTTCGCGCAGAAGTTAGGATCACAAGAGATCGGGACGTGCGAATATTCACGCCATTATCCATTGCACCCCCGCCATCTTGCCATAGCCTTTTGAGACGTTTTTGCACAGAGAGCGGAAGAAGATGGGCATCATCAAGAATCAGAATTCCATCCTGCGCTTTTTCGAGCAAGCCCGCGCGAGCACTATCCGATGCCGCGGGTGAACCAAAAAGAATGCGATGAATTGCAGCGTCCTCGGAGTCGCGAGCAGAAGCGCGGTACACAAGCGTGCTTGCGGGATAGCGGCCGGGATCATGGCGTTTCAGGCCGTGAGCGAGGGCCTTAGCAACCACGCGGCGGCCCATACCCGGAGCCGATGTGATGAGAACATTGCCACTAGCACGGCGAGAGTGGCGCTGAAACATGGCCGAAATTGCGGGTGCGATATAGACGCCGTCGGTCTCTGTTTTTGCAGTCTCCAGTGAGCGAAGTTGCTTGGCTTTGCTAACAGCCGTGGACACAACCTTGGCGTAAGCGGCAATGTTGTCGATTTTGGGGATTGTTACGTCGGCACAGGCACGAAACACAGGGCTGTGCTCTTCGGTGCGATTCGAAACAACAATGATGGGGATTTCGGGGTGCGCTGCTCGCGCCTCGGCAACAAAACGCTCAGACGTGATATTGTTTCGCAAATAGTAGTCGGAAAGGATAACGGAGATGGCGTTTCTTTTTAGAATATCCCTGGCCTCGGAGATGGTGCCGGCAAGATATAGCTTGATGCCGTGGCTAATATCGCCAACCACGATATTCATGATTTCGCGTTCGCTAGCTTGATCATCAAGGAACAACCATTTTTCCATTGGCGACTTCATTGCGCACCTCCAAGGGCTCCATTTCTCACTGATTACACGGGGTGGCAATCGGAAAATCGCGGAAATGTCCCATTCTGGGACAGTGAAATGCACGGGTTGGTGCGGAAATGCGGCTAACGAGCCGAAAGGGTTGTGGTTTGGGGGTTGAGGAAAAGTGAGAATTGGGGTGTGGCGCCTGAGAAAAAACCAAATAATCAGTCAGTTTCCGCGTATTGGAAGATTTTTCCACCAATCGAGGTTCGGCAAGTTGTGCATCCCCCACATTTCACCAAGCGCCCAAACATTCAGGTAATTACAGTCTTCTACTAACCATCTCTTGGACTAGGTAAAGCATGCCTACTAAAATGCTGACAATACGGGGTTGTATGCTTGGGGGGGGGGGGGTGATAGAATTTCAGTGGTTGCATACTCGCAAGTTAGGGCAGCCCCGAATGGACTGTCTTTATGGTGTTTTGGATGCACACTTCTGGAGGATTGACGGGTGAAAATTAGGCGAATGAGTCTTAAAAAGCGCTTATTGATAAGCATTATATCCCTCACTATTCTGGGTGTTGGAACATACTCTTTGTCGATAATTTATACCGCTACAAAAAGCTTTTCGCAGACTCTTAGAGAACAGCTCCTTCAAACAACCAATATGGCGCAGACGCAGGTAAAGAATTGGGCCACAAATGTGCGAACAGATGTCAAGCTGCAGTCGGAGCGAAACGTACTCAAACAGGCTTTACTAACGCGCTCCGATGCCAACGCCATTCGACTTGCGAACGACGCCTTTCGCGCATTCGGCGAAGGGAAGAAAGAATACGAAACGATGGCGCTTGTCGGGCTTGATGGTCTAGTGGTTGCCTCCAACGACGAAGCCTCTGTTGGAAAACTGAACGTTGCCGATCGCGAGTACTTTAATAGGCGTTTCCCAAGATTAAGCAGCTTCCTTCCTAAGTTCTCCTTCTTTTTCAATGGTTTTCGTCCTAGATATTTTATCCCGAGGCTTCAGACAGGCATATTCTGAACTTTTTCTACCATTCAGGTGATTTAGGAG
>CAIZES010000503.1 GCA_903932045.1 uncultured Silvanigrella sp.
AAAAAGCCAGCGCCGTCGGTAAACTCACGCTAGAACCTGAAACTGTAAATGAAAAAACGAAAAAATGAAAAAGCCAGGCGAACTGCCTGGCTTTTTAAAGATGGCTCCCGAGCGCGGATTTGAACCGCGGACCCACAGATTAACAGTCTGTTGCTCTAACCAACTGAGCTACTCGGGAACACGACAAAACTTGTAACGTAAAAACGCAAAGCCGTCAAGTTGGGGAAGCGTTAAGGAATCAGGCCTTCGGTTCTCAGAACTTCTGAACGATCCCAAGCGAATTCCCAACGGTGAATACGCTGACCCGAAACAAGTGGGCGCAAAATATCCAAACGCTTCAAGCGGCGATGAAAGTTTCCTGCATCAATTTCCTGATTCGACAACATGGAAACCAACAAGCGAAGATCTTGAATAGCAAACACCGGGGGAAGCAACTCAAACGAGAAGTTAGAACTGCGCACCCAATGAGGCACGAGATTCATGCATTCACGCACGAAAAGCTTGCAGTCGTTAGAAAGAAGCGAATCATTGGAAAAGATTTCCTGAGCAGACAACCACGAGCCCTTTGCCTCACTGGCAAGCTCTTCCGGAATAGCAACTGCGCGAACAATTGCAACACTTTGCGAACGTTCAAACAACATACTGCGATCGAAAACATCAACAATGCGATCACAGTGACGAGGAGATTCCAACCAAGCCTGAAGTTCCGTTGCTGGAACGGACTGCAAAATATCACCAAGAATTTGCTCTTGCGCCTGTCTTTGAAAGAAATCCGCTTTCAAAAGTGCATGCGGAAGAATTTGCCCTTGGTTATTCGCATCCTTGCGGACAAGAATACGAAGATTATCGCCATGCGCCGAGAGAGGAACAAGAAACAGCTCCGTCCGAACAGACATGATGGGTCTCCAATCACTTCATTTCGTGTTTTGCATTTTAGCACCATCCAGCTTCGCAAGGTTTTCCAACCAATCTGCGTTCACCAGAAAAACTGCCGCCCGATTTGCTCGTTTTACATAAACCAACTTTGAGTCCTTGGGAACCTTATTTCCCACCAGAATTTCCTCGGGCGGCACCTTGGCGTCGGCAAACTCAAAGACCAAACGGCCCGACGGTTTGTTCAATCCATACAAAGCCATATCCTTTGCTTCGGGACTGTCAACAACGTCCTCTGCACTCAGAAATTCCCAAGTTGAAAATAAGGTTCCAGCCTCGGTATTTGTCACTTTGCCAGGCACATTAGGTGTAGGAGAGACAGCAGATTTTGCGTCTATTTTTCCCTTATCCGCCAAAGTGGGTAGCCCGGTCTCATACCAGTTGGCACCCTCTTTTTGAAAAACCTTGCCCGAAGCAGTGCGCATTTTTGAAACTTCGGACATTTTTACATCGCGCATCACACGTTTGTCGCGGAAGTATTTCAGTTCTGGAACAACTTCCGCCCAGGTGTTTGCATTAAGAGAACCAATAGCTCCATCGGCCATCTCAACAAAGTAGCCATCTTTCACTTTGCCCAAACGCACCGTGACCAAAGATTTTCCATCGGCACCAATAAATTCAACCACACCCGCAGGTTTATCCAAGCCAAAAGCCGCCATACGATCGGGGTTGAGCATCTCTTTTTCGGTAACTTTTTCAACTCTCAATTTGGCTACCGAGTTCAAATATGTCGAAACATTATTTTGATCGGCAGGCAAATCGCGCGGACTTTTCACACTCCAATTGCTATCGGTTTTGGCGACAATAATTTTTAATGTGCTCTCGGATGCTTTAGCCGCAGCAGAATGCGGGGTAGTAGGCACTTCATTTGAAGTTACGGAAAACGATTTCACTTCAGCAATATTAAGTTCCACCGCATTTTTTGTACGGAAATCGGAAAACGACTTTTTCAGAAATGCAACCGCTGGCTTACTAATCACAAAAATAGACTTACGCACATTATTAGCAGCGTAGACAGCTTGAGCTTCAAACTTCCCTGAGGTGCGTGAACCAATTTCCATATCGGAGCCAATGTCCAAAGTTTTGGTAGACTTGTCTTCCAGAGTGACTTCAACAGTTGTCACGGGTTTCTGCAGACCAAAAGGAGATTTGTCGCCGCCATGAAGAACTTTTTCGGTGTCGGCAATTTCCATGGACGACGACACTCCATTCAACGTGGAAAGAAAATTTGAAACCGCGGTTTGTTCCAACTTTATTTTCACTGCGGGATCGCTGAATTTCCAGTCGGAGGCGGCATTCTCGCGCTCAAATACAAGAACACCACCGGCAGACCGCAAACGAATTTTACGAACCAAATTCTGTTCGAATTGCAAGGCACTTGTTTCAACTTTCTCAGCATCTTTTTTTTGCTGAGAAAGTTTATCATCCAAGAAATAGAGGCCAATCAGGCCCGCAGCCAGTGCTGCGGCAATTGACGTCTTTATCCAGTACTTCACGACGACCTCCTCCGCAGCCAAATATAGAGCCCCATGAGAACCGTACCGGCGGGCAAGAAAAACGCAAATGTTGCAAGCCATGCACCAGGATTACGATCCATGCGGAACTCTTTTGGCGCATAATCCTTTGTGGGAATATTCACAAGATCTTTATCTTTATGCAGCTGAGCAACAGCAAGCAAGGGAATTTCTATCTGCGTAGAGGCCTCGGGCGGAACGTACTTAGAAAGAAGTTCAAATCCCAAAAGCACAATTTCCGCTTTTTCGCCCTTGGAATCGGATCCTGCAGAAAGCACTTCTGGCTTGGTTATCTCGATGGAATATCCAACCTTATAGGTTTTTCGAGGATCAACCTGCGCACCCTTTAAACTGAAAGGACCGTCGAGTGCAATGCGATTGCGTTCTTGCTCAGATACCGGGTACGCCGTTGCTGCAAAAGCCGAAACAAGTTCTGTGGACGAAGCTTTGAAACCATCTTTTTCAACAGTTTTTGTTGTTATGGGACGTGCACCATCGGCAACACCATAAGGAACCGACAACTTACTTGTGATGTCTGAAACCTTACTAAATTCACCGAGAGCTACAGGCGCACGCAGGGGATTGGCCTGCACCAACTGACTTCCCAAAGGAGTGATGCCGCCATCACCCACCAACACAAGAGGATCAAGCTCTACACCAACATCGCTGAGCAATTTAGTGAGTCCAAGCTCACGGTAAGGATTAACTCCCAACACAAGCTTGCCACCCTTGGCCAAAAACTTGCGCAACATATTTTCAACATAGGCAGGGTAAGCTTGAATGGGAGAGCCCGCAACAACAACCATTGCATCGGAAGGAAGATCGCCCGACGCAATTTTGTGTTCCCTAGCTTCGTATCCACGCTTTTTAAGGAACTCCACAAGCACAGCATAATTGCGCTCGGAATCCCAGCTGATGGAAGGCTCACCATTTCCCGAAAGAAAATAAACCGCCTTTTTCCCATGACCCAAATTTATAATGGCGTTTGTCAGTTTGCTTTCAGAAACTTGCCCAGGCAACTCAGAACGATTTCCGTTTTCGGACACCAACACCAAACGACGATCACCCGTGGGGGCAACGCGCTTCAGTGTTTCAATATCGTTCATGCGAACACTGCCAACAGCAAGTTTTTGAGGATTTGCTTCAGCGAACAAAGTTAGAAGATGCCCATTTTCCTCACAATAGCGAGACTGCCGCTGAAGTTCGGGAATACAAACAATCTCAACTTTCTTTTCCAGGCCCTTCACAACTTTCACAGATTCTTCAGAAAGAGAGTGAACTTTACGCTCAGTCAAATCGAAGGTTTTGGAAAAATTCTCTTTGTTCAGCAAAGCAGCAGCGGACACAGCCAACACGATACCCACCACGCTGGAAACAAAAAGTTGAGCAAAATTTGTAGGAGCGTATTTTTCGGTATCGTGACCCCTCGCCATAAAGAGCGACGAAATAACTGCTACAGGCGGAATCAAACAGGTGCCCAGCAAAACATAGGGCAATGCGGGAAACGCAGGAACCGACAAAAGTTTCCAAAGCATGGCAACCATAAGGGCGCCAAAAACGGATGCTACAAAAATTTCGATGCGATATTGTCTCATATTAAAACCTCCAGCGCTTGCTCTCGATAGCGAGACGACTTAAGAAAAGAAACACTCCGTAGAAGGCAAAATAAATTGCCACGGTTGATGTTTTGATCATTCCTTTTCCAAAATCGCTTCCGAGCTCCAAAAGATTCAGGCTGCGACGATACCAATCTGGCGCAGCAGGAAAGAATGTTGAGAAAAGCATCAGAAGAATAAAAATAGCCGCACCCAAATAAGCAATAACAGAATTTTTTGTGAGTGAAGCTACAAACAGGCTAATGGAAACCAAAACACCAATATGCAGAACTGTCCCTGCCCAACCTGTTGCCATAACCTTAACGTCGGGTTCGGCAAACAAGAAAACAAATGCAGGATACAAAAGCATTAACAAGGCGATTGTGGAAAAATAGAACATAACGCCCATAAATTTTCCAATCACAATTTCCCAACTTGAAATGGGGGCACCCGCTTGAATGCGAAACACACCACTTGCAAGCTCGTCGCTCATGACGCGCATTGTAAACACAGGAACCACAAAAATATAGATGTAGTTCAAATACGAGAACAATCCCTGCAAAATGTCGCTTACGGGATCAACGCCCTGCTTGGCCATCAAAAGCTGGCTTGTGATGATAAAGAACACAATACCTGCGGAAAGGAAAATCAAGAACGCGGCAATCCAGCCCATGGCCGTTCCGAAAAATCCTTTGAAATCTCGAGACGCAATAATCATTGATGCTTTCATAATTTACTCCTCAAATCCTTTGAGATGAAGCGCCATTAGATTTAATGGCCTGAAAGAAGAGTTCCTCAATGCCAGTTTTTTCTTCACGAATGCCAGAAACGGCCAAACCGTTTTGCACCATAAGAGAATTCACCTTTGCCACATTGTCTGGAGATTTTTCATTCCAGAAATCGGGTGTAAAGGAAACAACTAGCGCATTAGAGTCTTCGGAGTGCCTGCGAGCATCGGCAACAAAGTTACGCTCCTTAAACCAACTCTGTGCACGCTCAACATCGGACGCCATATGAAACACATACTGCCCGTGTTTTTCAGCATCATCGGCAAGAGAAGTTTGTGCAACAATTTCACCCTGATTAATAATAATCACATCATCGCATGTGGCTTGAACTTCGGAGAGAATATGTGAACTCATAATCACCGTGCGATCTTTAGCAAGCTTTCGCACCAAATTGCGAATGTGCAAAATTTGCGACGGATCGAGACCTTCGGTGGGTTCGTCCAAAATGAGCACCTGAGGGTTGTGCACCATTGCAGCGCACAAAGCCACGCGTTGCTTAAATCCTTTTGAAAGATGACCAATCACACGCTGCTGATCTTGATCAACATCGCACTCTTGAAGAACCCTATCCACTGAGTTCTTCAGCATTGCCCCGCGCAATCCACGCAAACGCCCCACAAATTCAACATAAGCACGAACGCGCATTTCTTCGTATAAAGGGGGATTGTCGGGAAGATATCCCACGAGAGCTTTTGCTTCGCGGGTATTTTTCACCACACTAAAACCACATATTTTGGCGTCGCCGTCGCTTGGGCCTAAAAGGCCAGCCAAAATATCCATTGTTGTAGATTTTCCAGAACCATTTGGTCCTAGAAAACCGCAAATACGCCCCACAGGAACGGTGAAGTCGAGAGAACGCAGAACCTTGCGCTCCCCATAGTATTTTACAAGTCCTCGAACTTCTATCATGGACACCTCCAAACAATAGCCAGTAACAAAACAACAGTAAGGGTTACTGCGAGGCGGCATTATACTGCCCAAGTTTTGGCAGAGTCAAACTTACAACAAGGACACAGACGGACCAACGCGATAAGATGGACTCGAACAGCGTCGCTGCGTTTTGCAGCACAATGCAGGAGTTTCTTTTATGAACACGAAAAAGCCCTCGGGCGACAAAGGTTTTGCCAAGCAAGTTGCAGCACTCAATCGCAGAGCACTTGCTCAAAGCAAGGTTGTGAGTCTTCAAGATTACCGAAGCGCAACACCACATGCCGAGGCCAAAACAATTTTGATTATTGACGACGACGTTTCCATGAGAAATGCCATCAAACGCATTTTTGAAAAGGACAACTTCAAGGTGTTAGCAGCATGCAATGCGTTGGAGTTTTCAAAGATAATCGAAGAAACAACCCCCGACGTCATACTCATTGATGTGGGTCTTCCGTGGGTAAATGGGCTGGAACTTTGCACCTTGCTCAAGTCCCACGCAGGCTTGAAAGATATTCCCGTTGCAATTGTCTCAGGCAACAAAACCGAAGAAGACATTCGCAAAGGCTACGATGCCGGCGCCGACCAGTACGTCACAAAACCATTCGAAGTTGACGATATCTATAGAATTGTTGTTGAACTCTTGGAAGCAAAAACACGTGCATAATTTAGGGGTCATAATGAAGCACCGATGCACACACATGTGGCTTCTGGCCGCAACCTTTTTTTCAAGCGCATGCTTAGACCAAGTTTTTTTTGCAAATATTGCCTTTGCTGAAAATCAGGCGACACCCATAGCGGAAATGGCTAGCTCCATGGGCAAGGTTTGGGTGCTGCGCGATGGTGATCGCATTGCATGTGTAAAAGGCATGAAACTTTTTGGTTCGGACCAAATTGTAACGGGCTCAAATTCGGTGGCAAAAATTTTGTTTGCCGATGGCTCAAACTTTGTTGTGTTGCAAGAAGGATCGGTAGAGGTTGAAGCCTACTGGACCGAAGCGCATGGCACCAAAACAACTATCAATTCCATGTTTAACATCGTTCGGGGCAAGGCTCGGTTCTTTTTTAAACCGCGCGAAGGCGGACACGAAGGATACGTCAAAACCGCAAATGCAATTATGGGCGTACGCGGCACAACATTTTACGTGGACACAGGCTCATCAAACACAAGCGCCGCACCTGAAAAACGAAAAACAGAACTCATTGTTCTTACCGGCGTTGTGTCGGTGCAAAATCCCAAAAAACCCGAGGCCGAGGTTTTTGTAAAAGCAAACGAAACAACCGTGGTAGCAGGTGAAACAACACAACCAACGCCTCCGGCTCCCGTAAAAGAAGCTGATGTTGTTGCACTCGACAATCAAGTTTCCACTCTTCCTGAACGCATTCCCGATGGCCAACCCGCAAAAGAAATTGACTTACCTCCTCCCACAATGCCAAGTGAAAAAAACCAAATTCGCGGCAACGATGTGCATGTTGAGCGAAGCACAATTATCAAACAAATCATCACCCCACAGTACATGGTTATCCCAACAAATGCCGTGGTGGCTTCTAAGGCAGGAATCAGCTGCGACAACACATCCTTCGACAAGTTTCGCCTTGCTGCACAAAATATGAGCACCGACGCTCCCCTTATGGGAAGCGAACTCGTACAGTGTCCGGGCTTGCAGTCGGAAACTGTTTTCTGGCTAGGCTTTCACCATCTTGCTCGCGGCGAAAACGCACGTGCGGCGGAGCTCCCACACATGCTGCGCAGCAAAAATGTTCCTCTGGACGTTCGAACGGAAAAGAACAAACTCATTCAAGCAGCACTTGAAGGAGAACCAAAGGAACTTGCAAAAGCGGTGCAGGCAAAAAATTCTGCGCTAGCACAAGACACCGAGGTTATGCTGACGTTAGCTCGTGCATACACGCTTATTGGACAGCACGACGAAGCTCAAAAATATTTTACTGCATCACAAAATATTTCACGCTTGGCAAGCAATTTGGACTCAAAAATAGAACAGGGTTATGCCCTGCTCCTCAAGGGAGACTACGAAGCCGCCCTCAACTTATTCACGCGCCTACGTTCTGAAAATCTTGATTCGTACCAAACAAAAGCCATAGAACATGGAATGAGCATTGCTGAGCACAAAAAAGTCAATTTGAGTGGCTCCGAAAAAGATTTTCTGCGCCTAAGTATTGAAAATGCCAGTGACCAAAGCGATTGGAACAAAGGTGGGCCCGCCTTTTATTGGCAAAGTCGTAACGCCAATGTTGTAGCACGAACGGGTAATGTGAGTTTGCGAAACAACCCAGGCCAAAGCAATTCGCAAGGAACACATTTTGGCGAGCTGCTTCTTGGACGAAACTTCAATCTCTCTTCAGGAACTGAAATAGAGGGCTTGGCAGGACTTTCGCAACTCGGCGAAAAAATAGACTTGGAAGCTAACATTTTGGGCGGATATCGCTTCGGAAATAGAATTGCGGTTGGGGTTGGATTTGCTCGTCAACCCGTGGCCTTCACTCGTTTGGTTCCCACATACGCAAACAACTGGGCCATGCAAACATTTTCGGTTTACAGCAACTACAAACGCATTTTGGACGACCGCAACTTGGTGGAAGGAATTTTTGAATTTTCAACAGTTTCAAGCTACGACAGCATTGTTTCGGGCACGGCTTCTGGCAGAGTTCCTGTTCATAATGGCCGCACCACATCGGACTTTCTCTATCTCAAAGCTGATGCTGGATATCGTTCCCACTCCGCAAACATGTTGGAATACGAATCGCCTAAAGCAGAATTCCGTTATGGTGCAGGTTTTGAATGGGGATGGAAACCATTTTCGTGGGGTAACGTAGGAGCCGCCGCAAGCGCAGGATTTGTTTCTCGCCAAAAACGCACCGATGCACCACAACAAACTGTTGCGGAACGAGATCTCTATCGAACCAGCGATGCAGAGAAACGCAAGTCAGTTGAAAATGAATCGTACACACGCATTCAACCTTATGCTGAATACACTCCCTGGCCTGTACTCAAACTCTTTTTTAAAGTTGATGCGCAAAACTTTAAAAACACAGCAAATGGCGATCAAACCTGGAAAGAAACCCATCTGGAACTTGGGCTACAGTGGAATTACAACGCGGGCGTTCCTTGATTTTTCGCTTCGCCGTTCGCGCGGTTTGAAACTTGGCAATTCGAAACCACAGAAAAGGGTCTTCAGAGGTGCGAAGAACTGGGGGATTTATGTTTTCTTTGTCTAGCAAGCATATTACATTATTATTGTTATTCTCTGTTATCAGCGTTTCAACACAGTGTTCGCTGACACGTTTAAAAGAAAGCCCCCAGAAATCCGCTCAGTTCGCGCAATCAGAACCTTCCGGACTCGCAGGCGCCCCTGGAGATGCGAATGTCGCGAATTAAACGCGTGCGCCATTGTCATCGAAGGGCGCGCCAAAGCACTCCTTATTCATGGTCGTGGGGCATCATCGGCGCTTAACCGAAAAGTCGCTGCAGATTATTCTTTCTTGGTTGTTCGCTCATCCTCGCAAGTCACCATTGCGGATTTTCAAATCGTTGATGTCACCAACGTTAGCGATTACACTCATCCCACAAATGTCTTGACAGCTTCCAACGCCGCATTCTCGCCTCCTACCAGTATAGGTCTTCGCCCCGCTATTTCTATTGAAAACTCATCATTTGTTACTTTAAAAAATGTGAGCGTACAAAATGCGAAATTGAATGCCCTTGAAATTCGCAATTCTAAAGACGTCAGTGTAAAAGGATGTACTTTCAGCAATGCCTTTATGCTTGGTGCTCAACTCGTTGATGCCTTAAACACTCGCATTAGCTTTGACTCGAACCTCTTTATCGACAACCGATCCAATCCCTTAGTGCTACAAGGAAGCTCACTGACCGTCACTCACAACAAATTTTATCACAATCATCGCGCGTCGGCCTGGTGGGCTAGTTCAACGGTGCACTTGCCCTCATCAGGAGGCATGATTTTTATTTACAATCATGTTCACTCTCTGCTTTTTAGCAACAACGAAATCTACGGTGGGCAGATAGACGAACAAATCGATCCCAAAATATCTCTGAGAGAATTTGGTTTGCAGGTGCACGGAATAGAAATTGATTATGCAGGAGACCTTGGTCAAACAACTGATCTTTCCGATATCAACATCACAAACAATCTCATCCACGATCTCAGTGGTTTTGCACTCAGCGTTCCCATGGAGTACGTGCAAGATCCTCAGGTAAAGCTGACATTTAAGAACAATACCCTGTTTGGAGATTATCAAAGCACTGTCAGCGGAATTCCTATTTTTGCTCCTGCGCGCAGCTCTGGCTACACAGGGGCCATGACTTATCCATTCGGCAACAACTGTTATGCTTCAACGTGTCCTGCTCCCCAGCCACCTACACCCACAACACAGGCCGATGCACCCACAATAACGAAGCATGAAATTGGGTGTCCAGGGGGCTACGGAATTTGGCTCGTAGGAACATTTCCAGCTTCAGTTTATGCCACAGTTCTCGATTCTTCTACAGGAACAGTACTGAATCGCTACCAAGGCACCTTTGCTCCGTACGCCGTCTTGGGACGCACGCTCAATGATAACGGAGATGGCACTCACAGTTTTAGCTTCTGTCTGCAGTCGGCTGCCGAACGTAATGCTTTAGATGCTAATGGGGTCAGAGTTTTTTTAACCGACATTTTCACTTATTTGGAAGCAAATGTAACAATTTCTCGATCACAACCGTAGTTTGCTTCGCTAACTAATTTGGCATCTCTAACTTAAACTGAATTGTAACCCACGTTTCCATCGCCTTTCCAGACTTGTCTCTTTCGGGAAAAAAATGAGCTTTCAGCAATGCGGCTCTGATGCGCTCATCCATTCCAAATCCAATCGCTTTCGAAAATTCCACTTCCAAAACCTCTCCTCCAGCAGACACATGAACATCCACTGGGAACGAACCCAGAAGCCGCACTTTCAGAGCATCTTTTGTATATTCTGGACGTACCAAAGTTTTCAAATCGATATGAGCGGTTTCACTCAAATCAACGGACTCGGTACTCTTAGGAAGCGCAACAACTTCTTCCGGTGCTTTTCGAACTCCTGTATCGGGAACGATGAGAGAATTTCCTGCAACCGCTTCTGTTGACGTAGAACTTGCAGATTGCGCAGGGGCAAACGAAGAAGCACTCAAACCGTGCATTTCGGGAACCGGGGTTGGTTTTTCCACAGGTTTTGCCGTCGCACTTTGAACAATATGCTTTTTAGGCAAAGGAGTTGATTTCGCTATAGGAACAGGTGTGGGCTGTTCTACTTTTTGAGATTGACTCACTCTGATAGCAACAGGAACTCTCATTTTAAAACGTGCTATTTGAGATTCCGAAAATTCTTTCAAACTCGCCAGAACAAAAATGTGCACAACAATCGACGCAACACCCAGAAAAATCCAACGCTGTAATGTGAGCGATTGTGCAACCACGCTACTGCACCTCTACCGTAAAAACTTTCCACGCGAACGTCAGGCTATCACGCCCCCGAACCGTGGCTATTATTGTTTGCGTTCCACTTATGTCAGGCGTCCAACTTGTTTCTTTTGAACGACGTCCTGCAATTTGCCCCGAAGAAACAAACCATCCAAAAAGAAGATCTTCGTTTTGCGAAGGATCAGACTTTAGCACCAAATCCAATTCTTTATTTTTGGTTGCGGTAAAAACGGTTGGTGCAGTGAGTTCAAGATTAGGGGCTTTCCACGCAAATTGCGCAGCACCAGCTGGGTACGCAAGAATATTTCCCAACCCATATTCCGTTTCCGCGGAAGAAGAAAGTTTCACACCAAACGCAAGTTTGCCACCACCATCTGGAAATTTTGTCCAGAGTGCGGCGGGCGGAATTTTCACTTTTACTGTGCCCGTATAAATATTCAAAGCGCCTTTTTTTTCTTTTGTCATAACAGGAGTCACAACAGAAACTGAGTCTTGTGAAGCCAAAAGCACGCCACCCAATTTCCCATCCGGTTGCCAGCTCTCCAACTTCACTTCCAAGTCTTTTGGCGATGCTGCATAAATTGAAACAGTTGCCATAACATCAGTGCTTGGCAGTGCTGGAATTTCGTAGGCCGCATTTTCCGATTGCGTTCCAAGCATTCTGAGCGAAGTAAGCACTTCCTGCCGAGGCATGTCTTCACCCATTGGGCCACACGAATAAAAAATACAACCCGCCGCAAAGAAAAAAAACGCCGCAAACAAAACAAAACCAGGAATTTTTTGGAGTATTTGCAACGTCATTTTCGTTTTCATCAGAATACTCCTTTCACTTCAAAAAACGGAATTGCCGAAATATTTGCTCTTGCAACATCTTTTGAATAATTAAAGGTAGGTTGCATACTAGCAACCTGAATAGAAGGCCACCAAGACTCCAGGCCTGTCCGCATTTGTATTTGCCATGTGTCGTACAAAAATTCTTTGCCCAAATAAAATGACACAGACTGATATGCCGGAAGATCTTTTTCAACGGTAGAAGAATGAGGTACATATCTGTCGGAAGCGCTGTTATAAAAAGCACCCGTGGATGGAATATAAACGCCGCTTGTATTGTAACGATAGGTCCCCGAAAGTTCCCAAGTCGGATAAAATCGATAACTTCCAACCAAATTAGCAATGTGGGTTTGATCGTTTGGAGAGCGCTTAAAAGATTCCCCCGGAGCGTTTTGCTCTTGGGTTTTTGAGTAAGAATACGATAAAAACGAAAACCAACGCCCCGTGAAAGCCCGTCGAACCATAAATTCCACACCCCAAGCCCTGGTGCGTGCATCGTTATTATAGCGCGTAAAAGGATCAGAGGTCACAATGCCATATCCATCCTTAAAATAGGTTTGAACATCGGTTGTCAATTCAGGGGTCCAGCGCGTTTCAACTCCCAAAATGTACTGATACATGCGCTGAAACGAAAGATTGGGATTTCCCGATCCTTCCGATGCCTGAGCTGCTGTAGGAGCCATAGAAAAACGACCTACCGCACCCTTCAGCGTGTTTTTTTCGGTGACGTGATATGAAATGTTCAAGCGAGGATCAAAAGCTGCTCTTTTAATTTGTGTATTGTACGCTGTTCGTGTTTGAGGAACGATTTCAAAATCGCCCCATCGCCAATTCACAACCTCCCAAAATGCAGGGTTACCCACAGTATAGGAAGCAGAGTAATCATTCTCAGTGGACACGCCCGTTGTTTGGTTTAAAGTCACTGCTTTTGTGGTTGATGTCATTGTGTTCACATTGGGATCAACACCCACAGAAAAATTGACATTGTCACGGGCCGCCACCAAAATTTCTAAAGGAACACGCGCATTCACCTGGGTTGATTTCGCAACATTGTCGCCAATAGCAGTTGTTCCTCGCACAACGCTCACTTGAGGTGTTGTGTGGTATCGCACCGCATCGTTGATGGAATCTTCCTGTTCAACAGCAAAGGTTCCGGTATCAACTCCCGATGAAAACGAAAAATTTGTATCCCCCCCGCCAATAAGACGCGACGAAAACACGGCCTTAATTCCGTCAGACACTCCCAAAAGCGTGATTTTTTGCCTAGACCCATCGGCACCTTTGTGAAGATACTGAACGTGGGCATCGCTAATCACAGGGCTCAAAGTGCCAACCGAACTTCCCATTTTTGGGTTCACTTTATCAATCAAGTACTTCAAAAAGAAGTCGAGATAACTGCGCCTGTACGAAACACTCATCGTACTTGTTTCATTCAGTGGCGCTCGATAATAGGCTCCAGAATAAAAAGGAAGATTGACGGTCACTTCACCTTCAGACTTTTGAGCAAGAGTTGCGGGAGTATTCAAAACAACAACGCCACCCATTGCGTTACCGTATCGGGCACTAAATCCGCCCGACTCAAATTGAATACTGTCAATAAGAGCACCGGGAACAACCGATAAATCAAGCATGCTGTGAAAAACGTATGGAACTTCAATATCGTCTAAATAATATTTTGATTCCGATGCCGAGGAACCACGAATGCTCACACCAGAGTTTGAAGCCAGCGCCGTTGAAAACCTAGCACCATCGGCGCCTTTTTGCGCTACCGAAGCAGATGATGAAACCGCTGTGGCAGCTGAAGCATTTTGCCCGCCTCCACCGCCTCCACCGCCTCCACCGCCTCCACCGCCGCCCCGACCCCCACCACGCTGTCCTCCGCCTCCCATTCTATTTCCTGTTTGAACTCCGGGCATAAATCGAATGGCCTTAGTGGGATCTCCTGGTGCAATGCGCTTGAGTTCTTCTTTTGAGATGATCTTTTTAGAAGATGAAACATCGTCTTGGCCAGTGATAACAATTGTTGTCACCTGATTGTCGGCCGAGGGAATCAAAAAAATGTCATTAACGCCTGTCGAATTTTCGTTCAAATGTGTGCACGAAGATTCTTCAAAACCCGACTTTGCAACTGTGCACTTTGAAAAATCGGACGTTTTTGACACTGCCAAAACACCATCCGAACCCGAAAAAACACGTTTGTCACCAATCCTCATTTCGGCTCTGCGAACGATGTCGCCCTTGCCTTTTACTCTTACCCTCACCTTAACAACGTCTTCATCGTTGGCGGCGAAAGCTGGTCGTTCCGAAAAAGCAACAAACGCGGTGCTCCACGCCAAAGCCAACGGTGCTGAAGTTAACAAAAAATTTGTTTTCACTCCAACACCTCGGGATCAATATTGAGAGAAAAATTGATAACACCCGCAAGACGCAGAGCATCAATCACTTTAACAACTGCACCGTGAGGCGTTGCTTTGTCGGCTGCTATAAGAGCCGACACATTTGAGTTGGATGCGACATATTCTTTTATTTTTACACTCAAATCTTTTGACTCAATGCGAGTTCCATCAATGTATATCCGCGACTCTTTGTCTATTGTAAATCCAAGGGACTTTGTTTTTTTACTATCTTCACCTGTTGCTGCCCTGGGAAGCTCAATATTGATTGACTTATGATTAACAAAATTCGCCGTTACCATAAATATAATAAGCAAAACAAGCATAATATCAACAAGAGGAGTTATATTAATCCCAGAAATTTCATCGTCGGCATCATTTTGAGAATTGGCAGCCATAGCACGTTCCCTTCAACAACACACAGAGCAACTAGCGGCGTATCACATTCATATCACATTCATATCACAAGCAAACAACATCAAATTTTTAAACATTATTTGTTGATGTGGATGTCGGATGATTTTGCATACTACGCAATGCCAAAAGGGTTTCTTTGAGTCGCTGCAAAGAAGCCATACGACGTTTTACCCTTCGAACAAATGTGTTGTAAAAAACAACAGCCGGAATTGCCACACACAACCCCACTCCCGTGGCAACAAGAGCTTCGGAAATACCTGTCATCACAATACTGGAGTTCCCAACACCCGTTTCAGCCAAATGATGAAATGCCGTAATCACCCCAAACACAGTTCCCAACAAACCTATAAAGGGGGCATTGTTTCCGAGCGTATTTAAAAATGGCAAATTTTTGTCTAGCTCATACTGAATTTTTATGAGCGCTGCACTCAAGTGTTTTTCTAGAGCGTCACCACAACAGGTTTCATACTTCAAAAAAACAGCTAACATTTTGCCTTCTGGCGAAGGACATTCTTTGCACTGCAGCCCTAATGCGGCGAGCTCCTTGCGTTCGAAGGCATCAACCACTTTATCGGTAAGTTCGGGTACAATTGGCTTTACCGCCCGAAAAAACATGACACGTTCAAAAACAATAACCAAAGCCGCAACACTCAAACCGAGCAGCAACAAAAGAATCCACTCGGCACCAATCATCATAATTTTTTGGAGAACCAAAACGATATCCATAGGCTTTTCCTTCACAGGTGTTTTCCATAGGTGTTTCCTACCGAAAACGGATAGCAGGAAGTCAGCGTACACGCTTTTCAGAGGCCGCCAAACAAAAGAATAGTAGCAAAGTTGACGCAGTCTAGAACCCGACCTCAAATATGCTCCATCACTCTGCATTTTGCCATTTCAACACTTCAGCTCGCTTCCCCTATGAAATCGTTCTCGCATCCTATATGGTCGACACCAATCTCTAGCGAGGTGCCCTATGAGTGAACGCATTCGAATCCTGGATTATGATCCCTGGCTTGAACCCTACGAACGCGACCTCCGCGCTCGCGAAAATCATTTTCGTCATGTGAGTCGACATCTTGTTGCCCAACACGGAAGTCTCAAAGACTTTGCCTCGGGCCACCTGTATTTTGGCGTACATGAAACGCCAGAAGGTTGGTATTATCGCGAATGGGCGCCATCGGCACACGAACTCTATTTGATGGGCGACTTCAATGGGTGGAACCGCTGTTCACATCCTCTTCACCGTTGCGGCCAAGGAGCATGGGAAATTTTTCTGCCGCGTGAACAATACGAATCCTCATTTGTTCATGGCTCATGCATTAAAGTTCACGTTGTATCGGGAGGAAACTCCCGCGATCGCATTCCGCTCTACATTCGCAGAGTTCATCAGTATCCCGGCACCCCAAATTTTGCTGGTCAGCTTTGGTTTCCCAAAGAGAAATTTACCTGGACCGACTCCAACTTCAGAGTGGATCGCGCCAAACCTGTGTTGATATATGAGAGCCATGTTGGAATGGCGCAAGATCGCGAAGGCCTAGGAACCTACCTAGAATTTGCCGACATCATTTTGCCGCGCATTGCCAAGGCGGGCTACACTACAGTGCAGCTTATGGCCATTCAAGAACATCCCTATTACGGTTCGTTTGGATATCACGTTTCAAACTTTTTTGCGGCATCTTCGCGCTTTGGTGCACCTGAAGATCTTAAGTATCTCATCAACAAAGCTCACTCAGTAGGCCTTGCTGTACTTTTGGATATCGTTCACTCCCACGCTGTTAAAAACATCAACGAAGGCATCAACGAATTCGATGGCACGGTTTATCAATTTTTCCACGAAGGACCCAAAGGCGAACACCCTGCCTGGGATTCCAAACTTTTCAATTACGAAAACATGGGAGTTTGCCACTTTTTGCTCTCCAATGTTCGCTTTTGGCTGGAAGAATATCACTTTGATGGATTCCGTTTCGACGGCGTTACATCCATGCTTTATCATCATCACGGCTTAGGCCATGCGTTCGATCATTACGGTAAATATTTTAGCATGGACACCGACACCGATGCGGTTCTTTACTTGCAAATGGCAAACACCGTTGCCCGCGAAGTTCGGCCCGATGTTCTGACTATTGCCGAAGACATGAGTGGCATGCCTGGAATGTGCGTTCCTATTTCTGAGGGCGGCATAGGATTTGACTACCGACTTGCCATGGGCGTTCCCGATTTTTGGATCAAAACACTGAAAGCACAGCGGGATGAAGACTGGAATATGCGCACAATGTGGCACGAGCTCACCACGCGTCGTCCCCACGAAAAAAACATTGGCTATGCCGAATCTCACGACCAAGCCTTGGTTGGCGATAAAACCATTGCATTTTGGTTAATGGACGCAGCTATGTACTGGCATATGCAAAGTAACGATCGCAATCTGAATGTGGAACGAGGCATTGCACTCCACAAAATGATTCGTTTGGCAACGCTAGGGCTTGCTGGTGAAGGTTATTTAAACTTTATGGGTAACGAATTTGGCCATCCCGAATGGATCGATTTTCCGCGCGAAGGAAACGGCTGGAGCTATAAATACGCCCGACGCCAATGGCACCTTGCCGACAACCCACAGCTCAAATTCAAATTTTTGGCCGACTTCGACCAGCAAATGCTAGACATGGCCGTTTCAAAAAATGTGCCATTGGCATGCGACTTTCAGCAAATTTGGATGTGTGAAGAACGCAAACTTTTGGTATTCCGCAAAGCCGGACTTATTTTTGCGTTCAATTTTCATCCCAGCAACAGCGTTGTCGATTTTGAATTCTTCCTAGAGGAAGAAGGAGAATACCGCATTGTACTTGATTCCGATGCATCGGAATTAGGTGGGAACGGACGCGTCGATCACTCGGTCACATATCACTCCATCCGACGCCCCGGCACCCCCACGTGGCCGCCCTTTGCAATGCGTATTTATTTGCCATGCCGCTCTGCACTCGTTTTTGAACCCATTGAAAAAAAACCGAGTTAACAAACAAAGAACAGGAAGGAACACTTACCATGACAGAACAAATTCTCAGAAATTATGCACGAGTTGTGCTGACTACAGGAGTTAATCTCCAAAAAGGCCAAAACCTTGTTGTACGCTCCGAACCCATTCACTGGAAGTTTTTAAACATCCTAGCAGAAGAAGCATACAAAATGGGAGCCCGCTTTGTGCGAATGGAAGCCGATCACATGGGACTTCTAAAAGCACGCCTCGACTGTTCTTCCGAAGAATATTTAGATTACGTTCCCGCATACCACAAACGCACTTTAGATACATATTTGGACGAAGGCTGGGCTCGCTTGGCCATAGACGGCAAAGAAAACCCTCATTTGCTAAAAGACGTCGACAAAAAACTTTTGGGCCGCGTGAGCAAAGCTGGTTCCCTTGCAAGCAAAGATTTTATGGAACAAGTCATGGCAGGAAAACTGGCCTGGTGCGTGATTGGAGTGCCCACACCAGGATGGGCAGCCGAAGTCTTTGGTTGCGAACCCACCCCCGAAGCCGAGCAACGCCTCTGGGATCTCTTAATTCCCATTTTACGCCTCGACAAAGCAGATCCCGTAAAGGAATGGAAAGATCACGCCGATCGCCTTGTCACTCGTGGCAATTGGCTCAACAACAAACACTTCAAAGAGGTCCACTTTCGCGGCCCCGGAACAGATCTTCGCATTTCACTCGCAAAGCGTTCCCATTGGGAAGCAGCTAACGCCAAAACAACAGCTGGCGTCACTTTTATGGCGAACATTCCCACGGAAGAAATATTCACCACCCCCGATTGGCGCGGAGTTGAAGGCACAGTGCGTTGCACAAAACCCGTTACCATTATGGGAACTCAAGTCGATGGCATGAGCTTTGTGTTTAAAAATGGCAACGTTGTTGAGTTTGACGCTAAAGTTGGAAAAGAAGCTCTAGAACAACATCTCAAAATGGACGAAGGTGCGGCTCGCTTGGGCGAAGTTGCTCTTGTGGGCGTTGATTCTCCTATTCATCGTGCAGGCAAAGTGTTTAGCTCCATTTTGTTTGACGAAAACGCAAGCTGCCACATTGCACTTGGATCGGGCTACATCAACACTTGGCTGGACGGCGAAACCATGTCCGAATCCGAAAAAGCAGCCGAGGGCTTTAACGATTCTTTGGTTCACACCGACTTCATGATTGGCTCAGAAGAAGTCTCGGTAGACGGCATCACACACAACGGCGAAAAAATTGGAATTATAAAGAATGGCGATTTTGTTATCTGAGCAAGTTACTGGCCGCTTTTGTCATCTGATTGATTTGAACGCCGAGTTTATTATTTGACGCAGCAACAACACAGAGCTTGTTTCTACACCAAACTGTATACTAAACTCTGAAACAAGAAATTCAACGAAGACACTCGTCTCGGAGGACTGTGTTGTGACCGAACCCGCTCAAGTTCCGTTGGATGACGCCTCAAAGGCTGTATTAGAAAAAATCGTTGTCTCAAAAGATCATCTTTTGGTGTCTTTGCCCACTGCAACAAAAGTAGATCAAGCTGCTGCGAGTTGGACGTTTGAACAGTTTAAACTGAACGTCAAAAATTGGGGCTTTATTGGCGAACCCAACATTCAAGATTTTTCGGATTTTATATCCGGTATCCAAAATCAAAGTACCGAAACGGGAATTGAAACAGACCTCGTTATTCTCAGAGGAACCCCAACACTGCCACCACAAGAAGGCCGTATTGAATGGTTAAACGAACCTCCCGTCCCCCCCGATCTTGCTGTTATCGGACGCCCCGTGCTGAGAGTGGTCCCCCCCTCCCCAGCAGCACCTGGACTTACGGTTTACGGTCAACCCATAGAACCTTCCAGCAACGACCTCATGCCCGAGCCACTGGAACTGACCTTTACAGACGGCATTGTTCAAAATGCCGACGGTACGTTTCAAACCGAGGAATCGGGTCAGATTAAAGTTGAAGGGACCCATATCACCTTTACAAAAGGTTACTCCATTCACGACGCGTCGCTGCCCATCTATCGTGAAGCCGAATTCCCATGCGACGTCATAGTCCCCGGCGACTTGGCCGGACTCGTCAAGTGGAAAATATTCGGTTCATTGATTGTAAAGGGGCACTGGTCGGCCCCAGGCGTTGAGGTCCACGGAAACGCACAAAGTGAATCGGGTCTTGCAACCGGAAACGAAGGCGTCATTAAAATCTATGGGAACTTTCGAACAACCTATATCCAATTTTCGCACTTAGGCGTTTCAGGGGACCTCACGGTTGATTCGTCCATAGTTCAATCTGACGTTCGGGTGGGCGGAAACATCCTCTGCAAAGGCGATCCGGGCGTGATTATGGGATCGGAGGTTTCTTGCTTTGGAGCCATTGTTGCAAACAAAGTGGGTAGCGACAAAGGTCGACGCACTCGTATTCAGGTTCACAGACGCAGTCATCGCATAAAAACACCTCGAACCCGCATAGGAATGCTTTCCAAAGACACCCGCATGCGAGTTTATGGAGAGATTTGGACACAAATTGCCGACAACCCGTATGAATCGCCCGATATAGCATAGCGTTACTGCAAACCGCATAGCGTTACTGCAAACCGCATAGCGTTACTGCAAACCGCAAACTGATACCCCTGTTTTGTCACGTATTTTCATCTTTTTTGATGCATTGTAAATTTCAGGGAATTTTGGTCTCAAAAATTTCTGTTATTAACCAGTGAAAACTTCACCCTAACTTTTCAGTGAAAACTTCACCCCCCGCCGCGCCTCTG